>CAZKGJ010000019.1:0-9927 GCA_964552415.1 uncultured Candidatus Saccharibacteria bacterium | reverse complement strand
GCCTGATCCCGCTTTAAGATTAAGAGTAGCCGCGCCGGTCGTAGAACCGATTGTAACCACATTGGCTTGGGTATTTGTGCCAATGTTAATAGTTGTAACTGCGGTTGAACTCGCATTGCCAATATTGATAGCCCCTGTTTGGGCACTGCCGCCGATAGTAATTGTGCCTGTAGTGGTTGAAGCACCGAGCGTGTAGACGCTTGCCGCCACGCCATCAATCGTAAGCGCGCCGTCAGTCGTAACGGCCGTCGCTCCGAAGGTAAGCGCCGCTTGCGCTGAGCCGGCTGTCAAAACCAAAGCAAAGGCAAGCAATCCTGCCGCGGCAAACTTGCTTAAATTTTTAAATTTTTTAGTCATTTTCTTTTCTTTTTCCGGCACCAGCCCAAAATAGGTTTATTATTTTAAGCCCGCCAGAAAAAATTCATTATATTTGATTAAATTTTTTACTTTTTATATTCCATTATCTCCTATGCATTTAGAGACAATGAAATTAAACCGACCTTTTTACTACTCACACTATACTGGATATAAAACTGCCAAACAACATCGACCTTTTATTTTTATTTTGTTTGCCAATTTTAATAAAAGTGTGGACGAATTATTTTTTCACTATGCCGGTCATTCTTTCCAATTTTTCCACTCTCTTTTGCAAAGCGAGCAACTCAAAACGGTACGCGACCTCGTTCAGCCGCAGATTCATTTCTTCGTGTTCCCGACTATTGGTTTGTTCAAATCTGTCAAATCGACCTTCAAGTTTATTAAATCTTTCATCAACATTATCAAAACCCTTTTTGGTTATCGCTGCCAATTCGTCTATTTTTGAGTCTATTTTTGCATCTATCCCCCCGACTATTCTTTTTTCGGATTCTTTTATTTTAGTGCCAACCGCGACAAAGCCATCGCGCATTTCCTGCGACAATTTTTCCAAAGTAATTTTTTTTGCTTGTTTTTTAGACATTTTATCTATGACTAAAATGTTTTAACGATATTCAATTTTTTCTCTATTACAACGATGCGCGCTTCGTGATTTTCCAGTTTTTTATTGTGTCTTTTATCGGTTTCCGCGCCAGCCGCCTGATCGGATCTCAAATCCGTGACAATTTTTAAAATCTTGTCCTGACCGGTTACAATTTTGTCAAATTTTTCTTTTATTTCCGCGTCAACTGCGTCAAACCTCTTGTAAATTTTGCCGAATTCCATACCGACTTTCTTGAATTCCTCGTCAACCCCGTCAAAACGTTTATCAATTTTTTCAAACTCTTTTTGGGTGGCTACCATCATCGGCTCCATCACTTCCAACACAGTATCCCCAATAACCTTTTTGACGGGTTTGGAGCTTATGGTTTCTACCAAAGTCTCTTTTACGGTTTCTCTGATTTGTCCTAAATCTTTTTTGGTCAAGGTCATAATATTATGATTGCGGAATACCGACTTATTTTTTTGCGTTGCGCAGGGCTTCTGCGGCTCTGCTGTTGTCTCGGAGCGGCCCGTAGAAAACTACCTGTCTGGAATTCAGATTAATTTTTACCGGAGACCAAAGAGTGTCTGTCAGGGGCGTAAGCTGAAAATTGGATTTTGCAGGGTCGTCTTTGTCTTTTACCGTCTGCAGCAGGTATGCGTCTTTCAGTTCAAACTGCGGAAAAGTGGAGAGTTTGCCGATATAAATTTCGCCGGTTGCAAGATAAACCACGGAATACGGCTTTACCGTTTTTAATCTGTAAATATAAACAACTGCTCCGACGATTACAGCCGCGACAATTACAGCGGCAATTATTTTTTTGATAATGGAGATAGTCATAAAAATTATATTTATAAAAAGGTTGTAATAATTATACCACAAAATGTCTCTGTCAACAATTTCAGGGTGTGGATAACTTTGACCGACTTTCTCGGGAGCCGGACTTCCGCTTCCGATTATACCAAAAATCAAAAAGCCCCGCAAATGCGGGGCTTTTCCGATTATACGCTATCGGGAAACTTCAGGTCAGATTAGTAGCTGAGCGTTCCTCCATAGATCGGGTAGCTGTCGCCGACTGTTGCCGGAGAGGCATTGGTCGGTACAGTTCCCGGTGAAGGAGCGGCCGCAGTGTAGTACCAAGAGACATTGCCGTAGCTTCCTGCTGTTCCGTCAATGTAGACCTGGAAGGTGTCATTGGCTTGAGCAGAGCTGGTGTTCACCTTGATATCAAATACCTGCGTCTGGCCGGCTGTAATCGTGTAAGGAGTGTTCAGGGTAATCGCGCTGGTTGAGCCAGCGGCTGTGCCGGTCCAATTTGCGCCTGTGCCGAGCAGAGTGCTTGTTCCGCCGGCATAGATGGTTGGAGTAGCGGTTGTCGCAACTCTTGTGCCGATATTGCCGCCGCGGGTAAGGGTCAGAGCTTTAATAGTAAGGTCTCTTGAACCGTCCGCTTTAATAGCGAATTTGGCAACTAATTGTGCGCTGTTACCCGAAGAAGTGCCTGCCGGAGAACCGGTGGCTAAACTTATGGTCGGCTCAACATCATGCACATAGAACGGATTGCCTGAACCGTCAGATGACCAGAGCTTGGTCACATAAGCGCCAACAGGAGCAGTAAATGCGGAAACTCCTAAAACGCTTATGGTGGAACTGCCTACAGCAGTAACTTCATAAGTACCGCCTCCGGCAGTGCTGTTAATCCTCACAGTATCGCCAACCGCAAAACCGGTCACAGAAGCGACTGTAACTGCGCTTACTCCGTTCGCGGTAATCGTGTTGGTGCCAGTAGCAACTGTGGTGGAAAGCGGGCTTGCGAGTTTGGTCACATAGCTTGAAGCTGGAATGCCGGTTCCCTGTGCGATCGGTCCCAAAAGCTTCATTGCTGTGGCGCTGGTAATTTCGGTAACGGTGTAAATCGCCTGGCCAGCAGTGGTATTTCTTGTGCTGTTCAATACAACTACGTCGCCGACGGCAAAACCAGTGGTGGAAGTTACATTTACCGTGCTTGCGGTGTTAGCCGTGATAGTGTCGGTGGCCGTGGTAGTGGTCGTAGTAGCGGTCGTTACCAATTTAGTAATCATATCGGTCGCCGCGACGGTTGGGTTTGCGGTGACTTCGGATTTACCAATAACTGTCAACAAGGTCGTGCTATCAGTAGCGCTTCCGACGACCGTATATAAACCGCCGTCGTCTGTCGCGCCGGCTACGCCTTCAATTCTCACGATATCGCCCGGTTGGAAACCGAGAGTGGAAGTCAAAGTAAGCTGGATAGCAAGGTTATCCGTGAGAGTTGTACCTCCATTGATAGTAGTGGTGGTGCTGGTCGCATAGCGGGTAACATAACCAGTAATACCGGTTAGGTCCTGCGCAACTGGACCGATAACAGTCATACTAGTAGTACCGCCTACCGCAGTCACCATATAGGTTCCGCCGGTAGCAGTGGAATTGATCTGCACCACATCGCCGACTGAAAATCCGGTAGTAGAACCAACCGTAATTGCAGTGGCAGCGTCAGCGGTAATATTTCCGGCTGTAGCAGTGGTTGTAACAGCTGACGGATAAACCGTGATGCCTGAAGAATTTCCAATCGCTTCAATCGCGCCGATTGCTAACTTAACTTGTTGCGCTGAAACCATAACTCCGCTTGAAGTGGAATCAGCGGTAACTTTGATGGTCTTGCTTCCGTCTTTTGGAACAACGAAGCTAAGTCCTGAGAAAGTAACTTTGCCGTTGACTAAGTTGGCAGTTGTGCCTACTTGAGTGCTCCCATCCCAAAGCGCAACATTCTGCAGATTGCCTGAACCATTTGCCGACTCAAGAGTAATCTTGGTAACCTTAATCGCTTCTACTGTGCCTGACAATTTGAAGCTTGCCAATCCTATGCCAGTCGTATCAGCGTGTATAATCGCCTGCACCGCAGTGGCTGTATCTGTTGACAAAGTTAGGGTTCCGCTTGTTGCGGCAGTAATTGTCTGCGCTGTAACCGCGGTTGCCGGAACAGAGCTGATTGACGAGCCGGAACTTGAGCCGTTGGAAGAAATTCCGCTTGCCGCGATTGAAGTGGTATAAGTGCTTGTCGCGGCAGTGCTTAAGTCAGCGTAGACATCAATGGTCGCGCTTGAAGAAGCGGCGATAGTCAGACCGCTTACCGAGAAAGAGTTTGCGCTGGCTACCGGCGCCGCGATAGTCGTGCCGACCTGCGATGCGCCGTTAAACAGCTTCAAGTTGCTCAATCCGGTAACGCTGTTAAGAGTTACAGCAATGGTGGAAACATTCACTCCGTCTGCGGAGCCGGCTTGCAATACATAAGAGCCGATTTTCACGCCTGACTGTCCTGTCACCAAAGTGGTGTTGCCAAACGCGGTGTTCTTAGCAACGGTTAGCGCGGCAGTGTTTATGGTCAAAGTGTTGGCGGAAACGATTGAACCGAGAGCTTCTGTTGTGTCATAAGTGCCGGAAGACAATCTGTAGAAATAGACATTTCCGAACTTTGCCAGAATGGTATTACCGTTGGTCGCGCCTGAAGCGATATCGCCCACTATTTTCAATGTGGCGGTAGTGCCGGCTTTGATTGTGTAATAAGAAGCTAATGTTGTTTGAGCCGCTGCCACTCCGACAACGCTGGCTTTTGCAACTGAATAAAGAGTTGTGCCGTCAGAAGTTTGCAGTTTAACTGTGCCTGTGAAATCAGCAGGAGTTGCGTCATACAGGCCAACAGCCGCTTTCTGAATTTGAATATCTTCTCCGGCAGCCTGCAATTTCCAAACTCCGAGAGTAACGCTTGACGCTCCCACTCCGACATTGCCAGAAGGAGATGAAGCGTCTTTTGAGTTGGTTAAAGTCCCGGCAGCAATGGAAATCGTATTGAAGTTGCTGGTAGTGCCCACTGGGAAAGTGGTAGCATTGCCATCATCGCTATTTGCGACAACAGTCGGAAGAATTCCGCTTAAAGTTGAAGCGCCAGAGGCCTCTATATCATAATTATTCTGGATGATAAATTGGGCCGTGCGGGTTGAACCGTTCACCACATCAGCTTTTACAGACAATGTTCTGTTTATGCCTTTGGCTAAAACAAGCGGTGAAGCTGACAAGTCAAAGGTGACATATTTGCTGGTGGTGGCAGCGACAGTGCCTAATACAGTACCTGTGTTGGTATTGTAAAGCTGAATGTTCGCCAGATCGGCATCGGCGCTGTTTCCGTTATTGTAGAATTTCAGTTTGGTAATTTTTACATCTTCCAGAGCATTTGCTTGGGAGAATTTGAACTTGGCAATTTCTTTTCCGGTAACTCCGAGACTCGTGCTTTGGGCCGACCCAGTGCTCATTGTCACTGATTGAACAGTCAAAGTGCCAAGGTTGCTGGAGCCGTCTACCACAGTGAAGTTAGCTCCGGCAATCGGGAAGGTTCCGGAAACTGTAGCCGAAGAAGTGATATCGGCTGCGGCGCTAATCTTAAATCCGAGAGTGCCGCTGTTGGTGCCCGTAGCCAAGTTTGCCTGTATGCTTACGGTCGTGGATTGTCCGGCCGGAACTTTGATCGGGTCTGAAGCAAAGGTTAAAGCGGCTTTTGTATCAGCTATAGTCAAAACATTGCCATGGCGATTGCCAGCGGAATCTTTGACTAACACTCCTGATACCCAGGTGTCAACCGCTAAACCGGTCCTGGTAACAGTAATGCCTGTGACATTGACATCAGAAGCAGTGCCGTTGGTAAAGGTAAGCTTCAACGCTGTGTTATAAGCTGAACCTGTTGCCAATGTGCCTGCACTCGGATTATCAGCTGCAACTGCGACTGTAACATTACCAGTGGTGACCGGAGTGGTAGTCGGCAATGTGCCTGCTGATAAGAATGTTTTTACATCACTAACAGTGGTCACATCCGCGACAGCGGTGTAATTGCCCGCGTCAGTGCTGTTAATCGTGTAGATTGAATCCGGGTCAGCGCCCGCATCTGTGACAAATTGCGTGGCGGTGACATTGATCCAGGATTTTGAGCCGGTGTCGCCAGACGGAGCCAAGCCGTAGACCTTTTGCGCCGCGTCTCCGTCCACCCTCACCAAATTGGAAGTGGTGTAGGAATCTATCGTCGCCTGGTCAACCGATTTGACATTGCTCCATTTCAAATGTCTGTATGAGTCAAAAACTTGCGGGTTCAAAACCAATCTTTTGAATTTCTTGGTTCCCACGAGCTTGACAATATAGACATCAAACTGCGCCAATCCGGCGGCATTCGGGTTCTTGATAACATCGCCGTCAGCGATTGTAGCCGCTTTGGCAACAGGAACAAGAGCCGCTACGCCGGAAAGTACAACAATCGTGGCAATCATTGCGATTCCCGCGACTGCTTTTTGCATTTTCAGTTTAAATTGTTTACTCATTTTTAATTTTCCTTTTTTAAATGATTAAATTTTAATTACAACGCTTCAACAACGAATCCTTTCCGTCTATTTTTCAGCATTGCGGCTGAGAAACAGATGATCGACCTTGAGAAAAGAGCTTGCCTTGTGAAATTATTTCACTTAGGATGATTCGGAATTTAAGCTTATAACCCCGAATCGGCTGTCAAAGCACTGTTGTAATTAACAAAAATATGGATTTCGGAAGTCGGACTTCCGAAAGTTCACTGCTTTTCTGCCGGAACAGTATTAAGGGTATTAACCGTATTATTAGTTTCCATCTTTGGTTGAGTATCTTTTGGGGTTTTTGTAGTAGTTGCTTCAGTTGAGCCTGTGCCGATATTTTCTTTCTTTTCTTCTGCCGCGTCTGCCATTTTTTCCGCAACTTTGCTTATCTGCTCCGAACTTATTACAAGCTCAAGCGCTTTAGAGCGGTCATTGTTTAACAGCGCTGTTTTTGCCTCTTGTAGAATTCCTTTTGCTTCAATGATTAGTTTCGGAGTCAGGTTTTCTTTGCTGTCGGTCTTGTTTTTTTCTTGTTCAATCATCACTGCTAAAATTTTTTGCTCAATCAGTCCGATTTTTTCTTCCGATGATTTTATTTTTTCTCCCACTTTTGCTGCGACTTCTTTAGAATCGCTCTCGCTGGCATTCGTCGCCAAAACAGTAAGCGCGTTGTTATTCACCTCGTTTATTTTGTCAATTATCTCCGCAGCTTCTTTGTTGCCTGCCTTCGCGGCTGTTTTGGCATCTGCGGAATTTTTTAATTTTTGGGCATAAGCAGATGTCTTGCTGTCCGCTATTTTTGCTATTGCAACGGTTTTCTGGGTTTCTAATTTTGACTTTGCGCTTTCAAGCTCCGCAGAAGCCGCATCAAGCTGCGTTTTCAAATTTTCCGCCGCGATTTTCGCGCCTTGGCTTGAGTTGGCATCACCAGATTCAGCAGTGGTAAGAAGATAGTATTCGTTCAGCCGCTTTTCGGTCAATTCAAAAGTAAGTGCTACTCTTTTATCTCGGTTTAAAGTAAAAGAAAGCTGAGTTTTTTCTGCTGCAAGCTTAAGCGGATAAAGCGTATCTCCGGGCAAGCTTCCAGCTGCTTTTGCAAGGATAAAATTTCCCCCGAAAACCAGAACTGCTATCGCAACAGTTGCACAAACCACAAACCTATTATTTTTCAAGCGCAGAAATAAATTGCCTAAGATTTCTCTGGCGAAAGCAAATCCGTTTCCGGCAGACAAAATAAACGGCTTTTTTTCTTCCGCTTCTTTGGTTTTGATATATTCAAAAATAAACGCTTTGTTGGAAGCGGTCCACAGTTGACTCGGCTCAATCTGCTCCAGTTTTTTAATTTTAGTCAAAAGTTCGCTTTTATTCATATCTACGACATCGGGTGTCGTTAATTTGAAACCTCAATTTCTTTTTTAAAATTAGTTTCTATATTGCTGCCAAAATCAGCAATTATCGGTTTTTGTTCTTGCTGTTCTTTTTTTGTTTTTGCCGGTCGGCTCTCCTTGCTAAAGCTGTTGCGAATCAAGCTGGCTGATTCCAGTTTATTTTTCAGCGCTTTGAGCGCCCGGTGTATTGTTACGCGCACCGTGCCTTCGGATTTTTTAAGAATTTCCGCAATCTCCGAAATCTTGAGCCCTTCTAAATGATACCAAATTATGATATTGGCGTAATTTTCGGGAATGTTTTTAATGGCCGACATTAACTCCTGAACCTCTTCATTTTTTTCTATTTTTTCAAATGCGTCCGCTCTCGCGTCAACCAGCTTGTCCGCATTTTCAAACTGATTCAGGGAAAAGGAAACAAGTTTTCTCTTTCTGTAAAAATCGGCTATCAGATTATTCGCTACTTGATAGAGAAATGCCTTGATATTGCTGATTTTGCGGTTTTGTGTTCGGGAAAAATAATCCCACGCTTTTAAAAAAGTTTCAGAGGTCAAATCTTCGGCTTCTTCGCGCGAACCCACTTTTAAATATGCAAAACGGTAAATCTTTTTAACATACAAATCATAAACACGGCCAAATTCCTTGCTCGTGATGCCGATGGCAGTTATCCTGATTTCAATTTTGTCCGAATCGGCGTTTGACATAATAATAGACGGTTTTTCCGACATTTTGTTACACTTATAAGCGGTATATGTTACACTAATTGTTACAGTAATTATACATAAAAATAAAAAAGAGGCAAGCCCCTCACCTAACACGCGCTGCGCCTTAGCGCAAAACTAAATACGCGTGTTGGGTGAGGGGCAAGAGTGCCTCATTAAACTATAGTTTCAACTGTTTAAGATATTCTCTGAATTCTCCATTTAAGTCCTTATGTTTAAGCGCAAAATCAATGTTTGCCCTTAAAAGACCGATTTTACTGCCGCAATCATAACGTTTCCCCTCAAATTCAAGACCATAAATCGGTTTATTTTCGGCTAAAATCGTCTTAAATGCGTCTGCTAAACGTATTTCTCCGTCTTTACCAGGCTTGATTTTCTCTAGTGCGTCAAAAATTTCTGAAGTTATAACATATTTTCCAACAACTGTCAAGTTTGAAGGAGCTTCTTCGGGTTTTGGTTTCTCCACCAGGGTTTTTATTTGATAGGTTTTGTCTGCGACTTTAATGCCGTCAACTGCTCCATAGCGCGAAACTTCTGACTGCGGAACCTTTTCCAGCGCCAGTACAGGGTCGCTGTATTTTTCGTAAACACTGATTAATTGCTTTAAACAAGGAGTTTTTGAGTCAACAATATCGTCTCCAAACAGCACGGCGCAAGGCTCTTTGCCTATAAGATGCCTAGCGCAAGAAATCGCGTGACCATCACCCATAGGATTTGGCTGGCGCACATAGCTGAATTTTGCCAAGTGGGATATTTCATAGATTTCTTTCAAAAGCTCGTGCTTGTTTTTTTCCACAAGGTTATATTCAAGCTCAAAAGAATCGTCAAAATGGTCTTCAATAGAACGTTTCCCGCGACCAGTAACAAAAATAACCTCTTTAATACCTGATTTAACTGCTTCTTCCACCAAATACTGAATAATCGGCTTGTCAACAATCGGCAGCATTTCTTTGGGCTGGGCTTTGGTAATCGGCAAAAATCTGGTTCCAAAACCGGCTACAGGAAATATGGCTTTGGTGATTTTTTGTTTCATAGAATATTCAGAAGTCGGACTTCCGAAATTATAGTTCTATTTGCGAATTATCGCCGATAATCAGCTTGTGGCCGTTTGGCAGTGTCTCGTGCACCGGTGTAATAAGCGCGTTTTTGCCTATCAAACTGTCGGTGATCCGCTTGTCGGTGTGAATATCTGCCTCGTCAAAAACAATGGAATGCTCAATTTCAGAGCCGTAAATTTCCACTCTGTCGCCAATTGAAGTGTAGGGACCAACATAAGCGTTTTTTATCACTGTTGATTCGCCAATAATCGCTGGCCCGCGAATAAGAGTCCTGCCCTCAATTTGCGCGCCGGCTCCGATAATCACATTGCCTTGAATCAGGACACTTTTTTCAATTTTCGCCTTTTTGCTGATTCGCGTTCCAATAGCGCTTAAAACAAGCTGGTTTCCTTCAAGCAGATC
>CAZKGJ010000018.1:7348-11600 GCA_964552415.1 uncultured Candidatus Saccharibacteria bacterium | reverse complement strand
AACACAAGAAAGGAATTATTAAATATAGCCGGCTTAAAGAAGTCCTTGCTGAAGATATTGCCGATTATTTTGCTCCTTTTCGCGCCAGGCGAAAAGAACTTGAAGCCAAGCCCGAATATGTAAAAGAAGTTCTGGCCGATGGTGCGGCTCGCGCTCGGAAAATCGCCAAAGAAACGATGAAGGAAGTAAAAGAAAAAGTCGGATTACTAATATAGCACAGTATCTTGCTAAAAAGTCAAATATAAAAATAATGTCGGGCATCCGGCATTATTTTAAACTATTTTTTATTCCTCTATTAATCTTGAAACTTCTTTAAGTTTTTCCTCCATCAATCTTTTGTTTCTTGCCTCCAAGTTTAGCCGAATAAGCGGTTCTGTGTTAGATCCGCGTAAGTTAAACCACCAGTCGGAATATTCAACGGTTATTCCGTCCAGTTTATTTATTTTGCCATCATTATATTTTTGCTCTGTTTGATTTAGCTTCTCAGCAACATTTTTAACTTTAAAATTTATCTCTCCAGAATGAAAGTATTTTTTATAGGGTTCGGCAGCTTGCGACAATGGCAAGTTTTTCTCTGAAAGAAATTTTAAAAATTTGGCGATTAAAATCATTGGCATTTCAAAAGTACCGTATGGTTTTTTATAAAAATAATGGCCCGATGATTCTCCGCCAAAAATAGCGTTGTTTTTTATCATTATTTCTTTAATCAAAGAATGTCCCACAGGAGTAAGTATCGCCTTGCCGTGAGATTCTTCAACTATATCTTTAGTTATTCTGCCGGGCCTTATGTCATAACAAACTGTAGCGCCCGGATGCTCCGCTAACTCTATCTGCGCCATAATTCCCCTTAAAATTTCCTGCCGCAAAGTATTTCCTTTTTCGTCAACAAAAAAATACCTATCAGCGTCACCGTCTGGAGCAATCCCTAAGTCAGCCTCACTTTGTAATACAGATTTTTTAAGCAAACTTAGATTTTTTTCTATCAAAGGATCTGGCTGATGTGAAGGGAAATTACCGTCTATTTTAAAATTCAGCCTTATCAATTCCACATGTATCTTTTTAAAGAGTTCTTCGGTATCCAGCGCGCCCATTGAATTAGCTGCGTCAACAACAATTTTAAATTTTTTAATTTCAGAAATATTTATTCCTGACAGCTGTTCGTTCACTAAATCTTTCAATATGTTCCTTTTGGCAATGGTTTTTCCTTTACGCTTTATCGTTCTAAAATCACCGCCCATTATCAAATCTCTGATTTCAAAAATTCCCGAATTTTTGCTTATTGGCAGGGATTTTTCACGCACGAGTTTAAATCCGTTATATTCTTTAGGATTATGCGAGGCAGAAACTTGAATTCCGCCGTCATAGCCATAATATCCAACCGTAAAATAGAAAGCGGGCGCGCTTGCAAGCCCGATATCAATTACATTGACACCGCTATCCAACAGTCCCTTTATCAATTCTTTTTTTAAAGAATGCGAAGAAAGCCGCATATCTTCACCCACCACTATATTTTCCGCTTTGGGATTTTGCTCTAAAACAAAAGCTGCGTAAGCCATCCCAAGTTTATAAGCGATCTTTTCGTCAATTTGCCCAGGATAAATTCCTCTAATATCGTATGCTTTAAAAATTGATTCGTCTATTTTTTCCATAACTTGGAATTAAAAATATAAATACTCGCCCAATTTTTTAAAATTGATTTCCTTTGCCTTTTTCCGCTTGGGAATATTAAGCGGGCTTTTAGCCATACTTCAATAATGATGTGATTTACCGACTTTTAAATTTTAGCACATTTGCAAAACTTGTCTATAAAGTTAGAATAAATTAAAATATAGAAGAAAGCGGATAAATGATAGCCCTTCGTAATACTATTTAGTAATATTATGCGCTATAAAATCCTGGAGCATACTGCGGATCTGCGGATTAAATTTTTTGGCAAAGACAAAAAAGAATTGTTTGAAAGCGCAATGCTGGGAATGCAGTCGTTTTTAAAACCAGTGGCGGAGAAAAACAAGAAAAAAAGCAAAAGAAAAATAAGTATTAAGTCGCCGGATACTGAATCTCTTCTTGTGGATTTCCTCTCAGAGATTAACTATCTCTGCGAGACTAATATTGAGGTCTATAAAGAAATTAAATTCAATAAATTTTCTGACAACGAAATTGAAGCCGAACTTTTTGGGAAAAAAGTTAAGTCGTTTGGTTTTGTCATCAAGGGGGTAACTTATTATAGCCTGAAGATAAACCGAGTAAAAAGCGGAGTATGGCAAGCAACGGTGGTGTTTGATATATGAAAGCATTTTATAATTTTAACATAAATCCATTAGCATATTTGTTAATAAGGCTAAAATGAATTTATGCTTTCCAAAAAAGATTTTCAAAAAATATCACCATATCTCTGGGAGTTGCCCATCAGACAGCTGGCAGACGGCATTAACATGCGCGTGCCTGCAAGAATTTACGCTTCGGAAAAAATTTTGGAGGCGGTTGAGTCGGAAGCGCTAAACCAAGTTGCGAATGTCGCGACTCTGCCGGGAATTGCAAACTGTTCAATGGCAATGCCGGATATTCATACCGGCTATGGCTTTCCGATCGGCGGCGTGGCAGCAACAGCGCTTCCGGACGGCATAATTTCTCCGGGCGGAATCGGCTATGACCAAAATTGCGGAACGCGGCTTTTACTTTCTACGCTTGGCGAACAAGAGGTCAAGCCCTATTTGGAAAAATTAGCAACTGAAATCCAAAGGGAAATTCCTTCTGGTTTGGGAAAAGGAAGAAAAATAAAATTAAGTGTTGGACAGATAAATAAAATTCTTGAAGGCGGAGCAAAATATTTGGTGGAAAAAGGGTATGGGGAGAAACAAGATGCGGAAAATTGCGAGTCTGGAGGTTGTATGTCCGAAGCTGATTCATCTAAAGTTTCAGAGTACGCAAAAAACCGTGGTCGGGACCAGGTGGGGACTTTGGGAAGCGGCAATCATTTTTTGGAAATCCAAAAAGTGGAAAAGGTTTTTGATTACGAAATTGCTGCGGTGTTTGGGTTGCGTGAAAACCAAGTCGTTGTTTTTATCCATACCGGCTCGCGAGGGCTCGGACATCAAAACTGTACAGATTATCTGAAAGTGATGGTGCGGGCAATGGAAAAATATAAAATAAAATTGCCTGACAGGGAACTGGCTTGCGTGCCACTTAGCTCGCAGGAAGGCCAGAATTTTTTCAAAGCGATGGCCGCAGGAGCGAATTTTGCCTGGGCTAATCGTCAGATGATAACTTATTACAGCCGTCTTGCCTGGAAAAAAATTATGGTCGATAATTCAGGGTTAAAATTGCTTTACGATGTGGCTCATAATATCGCTAAAATTGAGGAGCATAAGGTTGACAATAAAACAATGAAACTATGCGTGCACAGAAAAGGCGCAACGTGCGCTTTTCCACCAGGCCATCCAGAGATTCCAAAAATTTACCAAAAAACCGGCCAGCCGGTTTTGATCCCCGGATCAATGGGAACCGCTTCCTATGTTTTGGCTGGCACTGAAAAGTCAGCCGAGGCCTGGCATACGGTCTGCCATGGAGCTGGACGGATTATGTCGCGGCACGAGGCCCTGCGAAGAACATCGGGGCAGGAGGTCTTGAAAAGTTTAGAAGAACGAGGCATAATTGTTAAGTGCTGGTCCCAAAAAGGTATTGCCGAAGAAGCACCGATTGCCTATAAGGACATTGACGAAGTGGTTAATGTGGTGCAAAACGCAGGGCTCGCAAACAAAGTGGCGCGGCTCGTGCCCCTGGCAGTGATTAAGGGAGAATAACTATGACTTTTGACGAATACCAAAAACAATCCAGAAAAACCGCAAAATATCCTGATGCGGGCAAAAATTTCGTTTATCCAGTTTTGGGACTAACAGGCGAATCAGGCGAAGTGGCGGAGAAAATAAAAAAGGTTTTACGCGATAAAAGAGGACTTATTGACGAGGAAACGCGGCGGGAAATAAAAAAAGAGCTCGGCGATGTACTGTGGTATTTGACCCAGATTGGCTCCGAACTCGGTATATCGCTTGAAGATATTGCCAATGAAAATCTTAAAAAATTATTTTCCCGCAAAGACCGCGGGGTATTAAGCGGAGACGGAGATAACAGATAAAACCTATGTCTTTTTCTATCGGCATTGTCGGCCTTCCGAATGTAGGAAAGTCCACGCTTTTCAAAGCCCTGACTAAAAAACAAGTTAATATCGCCAATTATCCTTTTTGCACTATTGACC
>CAZKGJ010000018.1:0-7248 GCA_964552415.1 uncultured Candidatus Saccharibacteria bacterium | reverse complement strand
GCCCTGACTAAAAAACAAGTTAATATCGCCAATTATCCTTTTTGCACTATTGACCCGAATGTGGGCGTGGTAAAAGTGCCGGATGAGCGCTTGGAAAAATTGGCAAAAATGTCTGGGTCGGCGCGCATAGTGCCGACTGCTATTGAATTTGTGGATATTGCAGGACTGGTGGCTGGCGCCAATAAAGGCGAAGGCTTGGGCAATCAATTTCTGGCAAATATCCGCGAAGTTGACGCCATTGCTCAGGTGGTAAGGATTTTTGAAGACAAGGAAATTGTCCATATAGATAAAGGTATAAATCCGAAGCGGGATATTGAAATAATTAACACCGAATTGATAATGAAGGACTTGGAAACGCTGGAAAAACGGCTTGGAAAAATCTCCGGCGAAGCAAAATCCGGAAAAAAGGATAAAATCCAAGAATTGGAGAATCTAAATTCAATTAAGGCGATCTCGGATAAAGGGCAACTGATTTATGGCAAAGATTTACCCGATGGCGCCAAGGAGATTGTTCGGGAAATGCAGTTACTGACTGCTAAGCCAATGCTTTTTGTTTTTAATAAAAAAAGTGAAGATAGTAAAGATGAAACAAAATTGGCAAAGATATTAGAAGAATTAAAAATAAAGGCGCCGTTTGTGGCAGTTGACATAAAAATGGAAGCTGATCTTACCGAGATAAGCGATCAAGAAAAAGAAAATTACAAAAAAGATTTAGGCATCAGTGAAGACGGCATTGACCGGCTGATAAAATCTTCTTACAAACTGCTGGATTTAATTACTTATCTGACTACTGGCAGAGACGAAACCCGGGCTTGGGCCGTGAAACAAAACGCTAAAGCGCCTGAGGCCGCCGCAGTTATTCATACGGATTTTGAGAAAAAATTCATCCGTGCCGAAGTAATTAACTGGCAAAAACTTTTGGAAGCCGGATCATGGAGCCGTGCCGCGGAAATGGGTATTTTGCGCACTGAGGGCAAGGGCTATATTGTCCAAGATGGAGATGTGATTGAGTTTAAAATATAAAACTTGAAATCCACCTCTTGCTAAAAACTAGTCCCTGTGATAACATAATAATATTAAAAATTGCGATAGAGCATAATTATGTATTACCAATTAACCTATATTATCCCGGAAACAATAAATTTCCAAGAATTAAAAAATATAATCAAGCCGATAAATGATCAAATCGCCGCAGCGGGCGGAGTTTTCAAAATACCGTCTTACGACATCAGCCAAAGCCAGATAATTGAAAACCCCCAAATGGCCGAAGAAGTAAAGAAAATAAGCGAAGAAATGAAAACTTACGCGCTCAAACAGCGATTTGCTTATCCGCTAAAGCACTATCACGCGGGTTTTTATATCACCAATTACTTTACTTTAGAAAGTAAAAGCCGAGCGCAGGCGCTAAAAAAAATAAACCCCGAGTTAAAATTGAATAAAAATATTTTAAGGTTTCTGATTGTCGGACTTGAAGCAGAGTTTTCCGTTATCAGGCGGCTGCAAGAAACTTCAAAAGCAATCTCGGCGGAAAAAGAAGCAGTCGCTCAAATGATCGCGGATACGGCGATAGAAAAATTACCCGAGATAAAAGAAGCCCCAATAAAGGAGGCGGTTAAAAAGAAAAAAGCCAAAATAGAAGACCTTGATAAAAAATTAGAGCAAATTTTAAACGCATAAAAAAATATGAACCTAAATAAAGTTTTTGTTCTGGGAAATTTAACCAGAGATCCGGAGGTGCGAACTACCGCAACAGGCCAGCAAGTCGCGAGTTTCGGAGTCGCCACCAACCGCGTCTGGTACAACCAGGCAAGGGAAAGGAATCAGGAAACTGAATTTCATAATGTTGTGGCTTGGGGAAAATTGGCGGAAATTGCAGGACAATATTTAACAAAAGGCAAAATGGTCCTTATTGAGGGCCGGCTCAAGACCCGTTCTTGGCAGGCGCAAGACGGAAGCAAAAGAATTCGGACAGAAATTATAGCAGAAGCGATGCAACTTGGCCCGAAAGGTCAGGGCGCTGGAGCAATACAAGACAATGCCGAGCGCTCGGCAGACAATGAGCCGGTTCCCGAAGAAGCGCCTGTTGCCGAAAGCGGCGAAGAAATAAAAATAGACGAAGTACCGTTTTAAATTCTAAAATAATCATAAGTATAAACCCCTTAGAAATGATAATAACTAAACATATTGTTCTATTAAGGGTGTAACGATAAATATTATTATGAAAATTTTTAACAGGGTGACCAGCGGCAGAAACAGAAACACAGAAACAATCCAGGAAAAAAAAGTTTGTTTTTTCTGCGCCAATAATATTGAGGAGTTTGACTATCGCAATATCCCTCTTATCAGACGCTTTATAAATCAGCGCGGAAAAATAATTGCGCCGCGAAGAACTGGCACTTGCAGTAAACACCAGAGAAAAGTCGCTACTGCCATAAAGCGCGCGCGGACTATGGCTTTGGTTTCGCCAACAAATAAATGAAGGTGAATATTTCCCAGATAATTTAGAAACGGAGTCTCTATGTGGAAACTCCGTTTCTTTTAGTCAATATTATTCCATTTTGCATCTATACAAGACTATACGTTTCTTTGATTTTCTTTTGTATCTCTAAAATAGTTTTTGGGTTGTTTTCCAAAAATTTCTTAGCGGCTTCAATTCCCTGGCCGATTTTTTGACCATTGAAAGCAAACCAAGTGCCTGATTTTTGCACTATATTATATTTCGTTCCAGTGTTCAATAAATCTGCCAGGCGGTTGATGCCCTGATTGTACATTATTTCAAATTCTGCAACCTGAAACGGAGGAGCTACTTTATTTTTGACTATTTTCGCCACGGTATGGTTCCCCACCACTTTATCTCCTGCTTTTATTTGCTCTTTTCTTCTGATGTCAATCCTTACCGAGGAATAGAATTTCAATGCATTTCCGCCAGTGGTGGTTTCCGGATTTCCGAACATTATGCCGATTTTCATCCTGATTTGGTTGATAAAAATCACCGTAGTGTTTGTCCTGGAAATCACACCGGTAAGTTTTCTCAAGGCCTGCGACATCAGCCGCGCCTGAAGACCCATATGCGGATCCCCCATTTCGCCGTCAATCTCCGCTTTTGGGGTCAGCGCCGCAACCGAGTCAATCACAATCACATCAATGCTGTTTGAACGCACCAGCGCTTCAGCGATCTCAAGCGCCTGTTCGCCGTTATCTGGCTGGGAAATGAACAAGTCGTTGACTTTCACCCCGATTTTTTTAGCGTATTCCGGATCAAGCGCATGTTCTGCATCAATAAATGCCGCAAGTCCTCCGCGTTTTTGCGCCTCGGAAACAATATGCAAGGCAAGAGTTGTCTTGCCGCTTGATTCAGGCCCAAAAATCTCAATAATTCGGCCTTTGGGCACTCCGCCTATACCAAGCGCGATATCCAAAGAGATTGAGCCGGTCGGAATCGCTTCTATATTCATTTTTCGCGCTTCGCCCAGCTTCATAATTGATCCTTCGCCAAATCGTTTTTTGATTTCTTCCGCAGCGATTTCCGCCAACTTGTTTTTGGCGCTTGGCTCGGTCTTGGCCATTTTTTTTACTTCTTTGTCTTTTTCCTTATTGATAACCATAATTGTTTTTATTCAATCCTTCCTCTTTGGAAAATGGGTGAATTGCTTAATTGTTTATTTATATTTTGCGTATATTATACCATAATAAAATACCCGTAGCAAATTTTCGCATCATTGTCCTGTCCCGACGTTCAATATCACATTTCTTACAACAACGCTGGTTTTTTTAAAGCGGTTGACTGCGGAAATCGTTATCCTGTTTAGACCAGGGGAAAGATTGACATATTGCGAAATTTTACCGCCTTGTTCTAAATCAATAATCCGACCGTTGATTGAAACATTTAAAACTGGATCGTACACTTCTCCGCTTACCAATATCGGCGTTTTTTCCACTATGGAATTGTCCGGCGGCGAATTGATTATCAGTCGCGGCCCTTTAAAAACATAACTTACCTGATAAACCAAAAAGGAGGAAAATAAAATCAGTATTGCACTTACGACGAAAAGAGCGATTTTTTGGGGCGTAATGATGAAAGTAGGGTTTTTGATAGCTTTTATGGCCGGACGCCTACCTTTGTCAATATTTTTTCTAATTCCTTCTTCTTTTTCATAAAGCGAAAGAAAATTCTTTGGGTTTAGTTTATAAAATTCCGCAATTTTTTTCAAATATCCTTTCACGTACACCCCTGCTGGCAACTTGTCAAATTTTTCCTCCTCCAGATAAACCAAGTATTTTTTGGGAATTCTTGTCTTGTCGCTGATAAAATCCAGGTCAAGATTATATTTTTCTCGGATTTCAACGAGTTTCTCAGCCAAAGTGAAACCGCTGACTTTTTTCGTCCTGAATATAATCATATATTTCCTTCAACTATTTTAGCGGGTTCTTTGTCTCTCGCGCTTTCCGAGTTTGCCGCGGCTTCTGGCGGCTGGCTGGTCAGAACTTGCCGCGGTTTGGCTCCGTCCGCAGGCCCGATTACCCCTTCTTCTTCCAATAGGTCCAGGAGCCGCGCAGCTCTGGCATAACCCACGCGGAGCCGTCTTTGCAAAAGCGAAGCCGAGGCCTTTTGCGCTCGGATAACCACATCCTTTGCCTCCTCGTACATTTCGTCGTCAATATTGCCACCAGAAGTTTTTTCTTCAAAAGAAGAAAGTGCCGGAGAACGCAGTTCGTCTTCTTCAATTGTTTTTGCTCCCCTGCCGTAATTTTCTCTCAGCCAATTAACCACCTTTTTAACCTCTATTTCAGAAACGAAACATCCCTGAAGTCGCTTTGGTTTGGAAGTGCCGGTTGCTAAAAATAGCATGTCGCCGCGTCCCAAAAGCTTTTCCGCGCCGGAATGGTCAAGAATCGTACGCGAGTCAATCAAACTTGCAACGCGAAAAGCGACGCGCGCGGTGATATTTGCTTTAATCAATCCGGTAATTACATCAACCGAAGGCCGCTGCGTGGAAACGACTAAATGAATACCCACGGCCCTTGACATCTGCGAAAGCCGGACAATTGCCGCTTCAATCTCGCGTGGAAAAGTCGCCATAAGGTCTGCAAGTTCGTCAATAACAACCATAATAAAAGGCATTGGTTCAACTTCGCCCGTTTCAAGCTCTATACCTTCTTTTCTGCGGCTTAATATTTTCTGATTGTAAGAATCAATATCGCGCGAAGCCGAGTCCTGAAGAAGCAAATACCTTCTTTCCATCTCTCCAATCGCCCACTTCAGAGCGCTTACTGCTTTTTCCACTTCCACGATAACTGGTGTTAGAAGGTGCGGAATGCCGTTGTAAAGAGTAAGTTCAACTCGCTTCGGGTCAATCAGGATAAGTTTAAGCGCTTCGGGCGGATTATTGTAGATCAAGCTCATTATCAGAGAGTTTATACTAATAGTTTTGCCGCTACCGGTGGAGCCGGCGATAAGCAGATGCGGCGCTTTTGAAATATCCAACCAAAATGGACCCCCAGAGACATCAAGTCCCATAGCCACTGACAAATTCGCGAAATAATTTTTTGCAGGGAAGTTTTCCAGAATGTTTTTAAGCCGGACAGTGGCAGCAGTGACATTTGGAATTTCTATTCCAACCAATGATTTGCCGGGTATAGGTGCTTCAATACGTATAGACCTTGCTGCCAAAGCAAGAGCAAGATCGTTCTGCAAAGCGGTGATCTGGCTTAATTTTACTCCCACAGCAGGCCGAAGCGTGTATTGGGTGACCGTCGGTCCGATGTAAACTTTCCCCATTTCTACTTCAATCCCGAAATTTGACAAAGTTTTTTCAATTATGGAAACATTTGCGTTTATGTCGCCGCTGTTCGCCTGCGAAAATCCCCCGTCAAGCAAAGATAGGGGAAACTTTGTCCATGTCCTTTTCGGTTTCGGCGGTCTTTTATTTTCTCCAATTCCTGTGGGTTCAATATGCTCACCATAAATATCTAATTTGGCGGTTTCAGATAAATTTACCTTGCCAACATCAGCGCCGCCAGCAGTAGTATTTTCGCTTTTTGCATCCGCACCTTGAATGTCTACGTTCCGTTTATTTTCTGCAATTGTTTTTATTTTAAACGAAGGAATGGAAATAATCTTTTTTATGGCTTTTGCCGCAAGGGAGTCATTTGGTTCTTTTACTAAATTATCCGCATAATTTTCGCTCTCAATCTCCCGCGCTTTTCGGTTACGGTACGACAAAAATCTGTAATAATTATAAAATGCCTTTATTGTATAAGCCATTTTTGCGAAAAACAATTCCAAAGAAAGATTAAAGATAAAAAGCAGAGAAATGATAATTAAGGCGAGTAAAACCACTTTAGCAACCATTTTCCCGAAGAAAAAATTAAGTGGATAGGCAAGTACCAGACTCGCGTATCCGCCTCCGGAATAATTTTTTGCAGCAGACAGAAAATTATCAGGATAAAAAATTATACTTACCAAAGCAAGCGCGCTCAAAAAAAACAGACATACTCCAAAAAGAACGGCTGGCTGATAATAAAATTTCGCTTCTTTTTCCGGCTCTTTGCTTATTTTTGCCAAAAAAGAAAGTCCGGCGACAAACAGAATCAGCGGCGCAAGAAAAAACAAGTTACCGAACAGTAGCTCTGTCCAGAGAAAAATTTTGTCGCTGAAAGAATCTTTTGCTCCAGTAAAACTCAAAAGGGTGATTGCTGCCACAGTAAAAAGACCAATGGCGATAATGTTGTATTTGAGCTCTTGGCGGATATGGCTTGGGCGATAACGCGGCTCTCTACTGCCGCTTTTCCCATTTTTTTTAGACATAAACAAAACCTTAGTCTCGGCTTTATTGTTTGACTATTGCTGTATTGTATCACTTTGTAGACAAAAAATAAAGAGCTTGAATAAATAAAAAAAGAAGGTTTTTCACCTTCAAACTGTGATTTCTTTGGTAAATGGCGCTTGTACACTTGGGGAAATACCTGTATGAACCCCCATCATACCAAAGGCCATATTTATGCCGTGTATAATGATGGCAAGATGCTCTTTAGAAGTTGTCACCTCGCCCCATGTTCCTTCTTCACTGGTCAAGGTTACATTGTAAACCTTGTAAGAATATCCTTCGTCAATCTCCTCCTCCTTTTCTTCTATGGTTATTTTTATTTTTTTTATCTTTTCGTCCTTCTTGTTTTTCACTTTTATTCCTCCTGAAAGATTCAGTTTGTTTTAAAATCATAGCACACATATGGTAATTTTGTCAATGG
>CAZKGJ010000017.1:0-12374 GCA_964552415.1 uncultured Candidatus Saccharibacteria bacterium | reverse complement strand
CCGCTGATAAAATTTTTTTTCTTGCCAAAAACCTGCATATTTTTAATACCCGCGATTAAATCGCCTGATTTTTTCAACCAAATAATTGAACCAATATTTTGAATTTATAACCAGGTCCTGGGCGTGCAAATATTCTTTTTTGCGTCCGCCAAATCCTGTTTTAAAAAGCGTCAATCCTGCCCAGGGATGATTTTTTTTATTCTCAGGCGCGATGCCCCAAAAATTAAAAATTTTTAAACCACGCTTTTTTGATTCTCTTATCGCTTTCCAAATCAATGAATGAGACGCGGGAATTTTTGAAGAAAGCGAAGCTCCGTGGTGATAATATGCCGATTCGCCATTAAACACGATTATTGCCGCGGAAAGAAGCTGTCCGTTGTGCTCGGCAAAAAATAAGGAAATTTTATTATCGGGCAAAAATGTTTCAAATTGGTTTTTAAAATAATTTCTGGAAAACGGCACGAAGTTATGCCGGCCTACTGTCTGACGGTGGAGTTGGTAAAATTTGTCAATATCTTCAATGTTTTTGCTCTCTGCAACTCTTACCCCCTCGCGTTCGGCACGATAAATAAGATTTCTGGTGGTTTTTCGCATTCCTTTTAAAATTTCTTCCTCTGTTTTTGAGATATCCAAAACCCACGATTGTTCCGGATGCATCATATGAATTGGCGCATCGCGGAATCCATTTTTTTTAAATATTTCCAAATTTTCTGCATTATTTTCCAGCAGTGGACTAATTCTTACAAAATCAACTTTTTCTTTTTTTGCCAATTCCTTTAAATAATTAAAAAAATAGTTCCATAATTTTTCATTTTCCGTTATCGGCCCCTGCGGACAAAAAAGGAATTTGCCGCGCCTGGCATCTATTCTAATTATTAAAGCCACACCGATCAGTTCATTGTTTTTAAAAATTCCGAGGCGAAATATTTTACAACCCATTGCCAGATTAAATTCTCCCCAATTCCAGGAATGCAAAAAGGTGTCTGGTTTCTGACCCGAAATAAAATTTTCCCACTGTGATTTATCGGTTATTTCTTTGATTATCATAAAAATTTTTAATCAAATCAACAATTTTCTTTGCGTTATATTCCGTTGTTTTTATATTTGTCGGCAAATTAAGCGACCTTTTTCCAATCTTTTCGGCGTTCGGGCATTCTCCGCGTTCATATCCGAATTTTTCCGGTTCAACTCCTTTCGGCCCCAAAGCGCCGGGAAACCAATCGCCTAAAATTATATGATTTCTCGCCGCGAATTTCAACAATTCGTCCCGACCTTCTACTTGAACGGTATAATATAAGAAAACGGGTTTGGTGTTTTTTAAAGCAGTGGGTAATTTAATTCTGCTATGATAATTCATATTATCATAGTGAAAAGATTTTGCATAAATTTCAGCCAACTTTCTTCTGTGGTCATTAAACCGCTCTAATTTTTTGAATTGATTCAATGCAAGAATCGCCATAGCATTGGGCAAGCGATAACCGGAACCTATTTTCAGTTCTCCTTTCCGTTCACTGGCGCTGTAAGCCCTGCTTATAAGTCCGATTTTCTGGTCAAAGAAAATCTTGAACTTACCCGTATTGAAAAGATAATATGTCCTTAAAGCGTTCCAGAGTATCAGCGGATGTAAAAGCTGCTGCAAAATCCATTTTCTCGGCGGAAATCGTAAATTATCTTGATATTCTTTTATTTTTGCCGCCAACGCATTGTCGTTTGTTATCACCATTCCGCCGCTTGTGGAAGAAATTATTTTATCACGGCCGAAACTGAAAAAAGCCGCTTTGCCAAAAGTGCCGACTTTTCGGCCGTCAAATTCAGCGCCGAGCGAATGCGCGCAATCTTCAATTAAAATTAAATTGCGCCTTTTGGCGATCTCAGAAATTTTATCCATTTCAGCAGGAATCCCGAATGTGTGCTGGACAATAAGCGCTTTCGTATCTGACATAATTTTCTCTTCTATTTTGTCCGGGGCAATATTGTATGTATTTTCTTCAATATCAATATAAACCGGCTTTAACCCGGCTTTTTGGATGGCAAGTGGCAAAGCAATGGTGGTATACGCCTGCAAAACCACCTCGGAATTTTGTCTGCCTTCGGCGGGTCCGCTGAAGCCGGAAATTTCTCTTAAACTTTTTAAAATCGCGTAAAATCCCGCGCGGCCGGAAGAAAAACTTATGGCGTGTTTTACGCCGAAGTATTCTTTGAATTCATTTTCCAGCTCTTTGGTTTCATTCCCGGTTAGCCATTTTTTCCAATTCCACGGCAAAAATAATTTTAAAACAAGCGCGATATCGTCTTTTTCGGCATTGGGTAAAAGCGCGGTAGAAATCGGGGTAAAGCGGGAAAATATTGACATACGATTAGATTCGGGCTAATTCCCTGAATTATTTTTTAATAGGTTTAAAACTTTTCCTGCGCCACGATTGATAAATAAAACTGTGTCAGTCGGCCTAAGATTTTTTCTTAAATAACCAGCAATTGCTTTATCGCTATACCCAAGCTTAATATCCATAGACGAACTGCCGTTTTCGTTTGCGCCAGCTTTGATTTCGTTAATATAATAATCATCCGTGAGTATTAACCTCTGTGCAATTTTAGAAATTTGTTTCCCTAATTTTTTGTGAATCATCTTTGCCGCATTGCCTAACTCAATTAGCGACGACATTACTATGATTTTCCTGCCCGAGCGATCTTTCAGATAATCTATTGCCGCTGTAACACCGTCAGGATTGGCGTTATAAGTATCGTTTATAAAAACCGAGCCGTTGGTACCGGCGCAAGGAAAAAACGCATGTGGAAACTGGTTTGCTTTGCGCAGGATTTCGGAAATTTCCTTTAGCCCTATTCCAAAATGCATCGCCGTTGTTGTTGCCGCTAAAACATTTGAGACATTATGCCTCCCTATCAAATTGGTTTTGAAATCCTGAATTTGCGCGCCTTCTATAACCCTGAATTTAAGACGGCTGCTTGAAATATCAATATCAATGGCGTAAATGTCAGCTTTTGCTTCTGCTGAATATAATTTTTTTTGAGCCATAACGAGTATGTTTTCAAGTCCTTTTTGAATATTCTTGTCGCCGATATTTAAAATCGCCAAACCGTCTTTTGGCAGTGCTTCAATAAGCTCAAATTTAGCGGCAATGGTATTTTCAATTTTTCCAAACATCGCTAAATGCTGTTCGTTTATCGCTGTAAGTATTCCGATTTTGGGATGCGCCATATCGCAGATTTCTTTAATTTCTCCTTTTTTATACGCAGCCATCTCAACGATAAAAATTTGGTGCCTTGCTGTAAGCTTGTTCAAAATCAATCGCGCGATTCCAATCGGTGTGTTAATGTTTTCCGGCGTTTTAAGAATTTCAAACCTCTTTTCTAAAATGTCCGCCAAAATTTCTTTGGTTGTTGATTTTCCGTAGCTGCCAGTGATGCCGACAACGGTTAGATTCGGAAAGCGGCCGATTTTCTTTTTTGCCTCTGTAATTATTCTCTTTTTAAATATATCGCCAAAGAAACTGAGAACCGCGACAAGCAGTAAAACAATAATTGGGATAATTAAAAAACTGGCAAAAAAATATTGGATGACTTTTTCAGAATCATACAGCCACAACGTGCTTGCTTTTAATAAAACTGTGGTAGAAAATAAAACCGCCGCAAAAATTATCAGTAAAATTTTTAAGGTAATTTTGGGGATTTTTCGCTGGCGGAGCGAAGAATATCCCAGTATTGTCAAAAAGGAATTTTTCTTGCCAATATCCTGAAAGTGCGCCCGCATCCGGTCAAGCCGATACTCTTTCAGTTGCCAAAGCCAGGACCAATATAAAATCTGACGCATAGCAGCTAAAATAAAAATTGTGGCAATAATTGTGTAAATAACCGCTGACATTTGACAAAAAATAAATATGATTAAACCGTCATCTATTTTTCCGTATAAATTCTGCTACAATTTTAGCAAATTCTTCAGGTTTTTGATACGGAAGCGAATGATTACTGTTTTCAACTATCTTTAATTCAGAACCCTTGATTTTATCCATCATAATATAGGCGTCGCCGAGCGGCGTTGAGCAGTCATTTTGCCCCCAAATTAACAGCGCGGGAATTTTTATATCTTCCAAATACGGTGTTAGGTCCTCATCAATCACTTTTCTAAATGTTTCTTTCGTTACGCCTTGAGCACGGTAATAATCTTTTTCGCGCGCAACTTTATACAATAATTTTTTAGCAGGTTTTTCCAGTGAATTTATCAGTGGCAGGCTAAAAATTGCTTTGCCGATTTTTGCCAGTGCATAAAATAATTTTTGTTTGACCGTAAGCGGATGCTTTACTCCTGCGGAGCCAGTCAGAATCAACACCCTTAATTTTTCCGGATATTTTGCCGCGAATTTTACGGCAATCCGTCCGCCGAACGAATGGCCGATCAGAATAAAAGAGCTTAAATTTATTGTACTGACAAAATTTTTAAGCCATTCGGCGTAGTCGCTCACTCCCCATGCTTCCGGCGGATTATCGCTTTTGCCAAAACCTGGCAAGTCCGGCGCAAAAATGGTTATTTGTTGTTTGTAGTTTGTGGTTTGTAGAAATAATTGCCACGCGGTTTTGGAATATTTATCCGAATCAATCCCCCACCCGTGCAATAAAATAATTGGCATTCCTCCATCGCCAATTATTTTATAGTTTACATTCAAACCATTGATTTTTATTTGTTTTTCATCGGGGTTGACAAAATCCATAGATTTAACCTTTCTCCGGTCTCATTGTTGGAAAAAGAATTATTTCCCGCAGGCTCGGCGCGTCAGCGAGAAGCGCAGCAAAGCGGTCCACTCCCAAACCCCATCCGGCAACCGGTGGCATTCCGTATTCCAGCGCTTCAATATAGTCTTCGTCAATCTCAGCCGGCGCTTCTTTGTCGCCTCTTTTTTTTAATTCAAGCTGATATTCCAAACGTTTTCTTTGCTCAATCGGGTCATTTAATTCTGAATAAGCATTCACTAACTCAAAACCGTTTGCAACTACCTGAAAGCGCTGGACTATTTTTTTGTCCCTGTGCGCCTTTGCTAAAGGCCCTAATTGAACCGGATAGTCAACAATAAATACCGGGCTGGTTATTTTTTTGCGCACAACCTCTTTATACAATGCGTCAGCCAGTTTTCCAAAACCTATAAGACCTTTTGTATTTATGCCGTTTTTTTCCATTGCCTCACGCAATTTTTCCTCAGTATCCAGCTTTAAAATATCAATTCCTGAACCGTCTTTAACTGCTTTGATAAAGGAAATTTTAGGCCACGGAGGCGAAAAATCAATTTCTTCACCCTGATATTTAACTTTATAGCTTCCGGCAATATTTTTGACAACATCGGATAATAATTTTTCCGTAAATTTCATGAGAAAATTATAATCCTTGTACGCCCAATAAAACTCGCACATCGTAAAATCTGGATTGTGCTGGCGATCCATACCCTCGTTCCTGAAGCATCTTCCAATTTCATATATCTTTTCAAATCCGCCGACAATCAGACGTTTTAAATACAATTCCGGCGCAATGCGAAGATATAAATCTATACCCAAAGCATCAAGATGTGTAATAAACGGCATAGCCGCGGCTCCGCCTGCCAACGGTTGAAGTATCGGGGTTTCAGTTTCAATAAATCCTTCTTGCTCAAGAAAATCGCGCAATTCTTTCACGACCTTGCTTCTTATGATAAACCTTTTCTTAACATCTTCGTTCATCACTAAATCCAGATAGCGCTTTCTGAAGCGGATTTCTTTATCTTCCAAGCCGTACCATTTGTCGGGCAATGGCAGAAGCGATTTGGCTAAAATTTTATAACCGGAAACCAACAATGTTTTCTCTTTTTTTTTGGTGGCGAACAAAGTGCCTGCGCATTCAATAAAATCTCCGATGTCAAAATTTTGCAAAAATTTATATTGCTCTTCAGCCAAAACATCTTTTTTAAAATAAACTTGGATATGACCGGTTTCGTCTTCAATATTGGCGAAGGTTGAACCGCCATGCGCTCTCCAAGAACGTATCCTGCCAGATAAAATAATTTCTTTTTTAATCGCAGAAAGCTCGTCAAAACCGGCAATAGCCGCGCCGATAGTATACGTGCGGCTTGTTTGCGCCGGATACGGATCAATACCAGCGTTAATAATCTTTTTCAGCTTTTCTGCGCGTATTTTTTTAATTTTATCAATCATAAATAGATTTTAATTCAATATTCTTATAATTTTATAACTTACCAAACCTTTAGGGGTTTTTATTTCCACTACGCCGCTTGCCTGCTTGCCTAAAAATGCCGCCCCCAAAGGAGATTCGTTGGAAATTTTACCAGCGGCAGGATTTGCTTCGTTTCTTCCGACTATGGTAAATTTGCGAATTCCGATGGCATTTTCCGCTTCAATAGTTGAACCGATTTGAACTACGCCGATTTTTTTAGGTTCTTCAATCGTAGTTGATTCCTTCAGAATTTTTTCAATTTCTGCAATTCGCGCCTCTGTTTCTGCTTTTGCCTCTTTCGCAGCAGCATATTCGGCGTTTTCCGATAAATCTCCAAGATCTTTCGCTTCTTTGATCCGTTTGGCGATTTTTAGCGATTTGTCCGTTTTTAAAAATTTTAACTCTTCTTTCAGTTTTTTTAACCCCTCTTCGGTGAGATAAGTTTTTGTCATAATTGAAATAAAAAAATTAGTAAATTAAACTTAATGGCGGCAGCAAGCTAATTTGGCAGGCTTACATTGAAATTTCTTAAAGACAAATATAGAAAATGCAATGCACTTATATTAGCGGAAAATGTACAATTAGTCAATTTGGGTCAAGCGGTGATTATTGATTTTTGTTTGCAAAATACCATTTTAAAACCTCTTTTGCTACTGGCACTGCAGTTTCTGCTCCCTCGCCGCCGCCTTCAATTAAAACCGTCAAAACAATTTCGGGGTTTTTGTATGGAGCAAAAGAAGTAAACCATGAATGCGTGTGATTAATTCCGTTAGCCGAAAATTCAGCTGTGCCGGTTTTCCCAGCAACTTCCACATTTAGGTCATTTAACTGCCGCGCTGTGCCCGTAAGAACAGCCTGCCTCATACCTTCTTTTACTATTGACAGATATTCCGTATCAGCGAGATTCTTGCCAATTACTTGCGGGGTGAATTCATAAACCGGTTTATTGTCATAACCTGAAACTATTTTATCAATTAGACGAGGTGCATAAATCGTCCCGTTGTTGGCAAAAACCGAAGTCCAGGTTGCGACTTGCAAAGGCGTGACCAATAAGTATCCCTGCCCGATTGAAATATGGTAAGTGTTGCCGGGGTTCCATTCTTCGCCATATTTGGACAATTTCCACTCGGCTGAGGGAACAAATCCTTCTGTTTCTCCGGGTAAATCTATTCCCAGTTTTTTTCCAAGATTGAATTTTTTAAAATATTCAGTGATTTTGTCAACACCTAATCCTATAAATTTTCCGAATCCGCCGCCAACTGTATAAAAGAAGATGTCTGAAGACCTACTGATAGCGGAAACAATATTCACCGGACCGAGTCCTGCAGGGTTCCAGCCGCGGTAAATTGACGGTTTTTCCGGATAAAACCTGTTTGGAATAATGATTGATCCGCGGTCTTCAATAATCGTATTTTTATTCACTATTCCTTCTGATAAAGCAGCAATAGCCATTATCGGCTTGATGGTTGAGCCCGGCGGATACCTGCCGCCGATTGCCCGGTTAAGCAAAGGAAAAGAAGGGTCGTTTAAAATTGACGAGATTTTTGATCTGTCTGCGGGATCGACGAACTGATTGTTGTCATATGACGGCAAGCTCACCAACGCCAAAACCTTACCATTTCTCGGGTCAAGCGCGACCGCTGCCGCGGCTTTTTTTTCCATGCCGAAGCCGTACAACTTTTTTAATTCTTCCTTTAGCGTGTCCTGCAGCATTTTTTGTAAACCAGCGTCCAGAGACAAAATTAGGTTTTGTCCGGGATCCGCCTCTTCTTTATTTAAAACAGAAACGGGTTTTCCACGCGCGTCAATTTCAGAGATTTCTCTGCCATGTTTTCCCCGCAAAAATTTTTCATAAAACAACTCTAAACCGTCTTTACCTATAAAATCTGCTGGATTATAATAGCCGTCGCTTTTAAGATCGCCCGGATCTACCCTGCCGGTGTAACCGATAATATGGGAAAAATACTCCGAATTTTGGTAATCGCGAATGGCGTTAATTTTTGCTTCAATGCCTTGCAGTTTGTCTTTTTGCGCTTCCACCGATATAGCCACAGAGGCGTCTATGTTTCCCAAAAGCAGTTCTGCGGCCGGCGAAGAACGATTAAATTTATCAATGATTTTTCTGAACCCACTCTTGTCTTTTCCGGTTATAGAAGAAAGGGTTTTCATAAGTTCTTCAAATTTATCGGCATCCTTTGGAAGTTCGCGCGGTATAGCCACTAAATCAAAAATCGGTTTATTTTTGACTAAAACAATATTATTTCTATCGTAAATTACGCCCCGGTCAGCCGGAATAATTGTTTCTTTAAGACGATTATTTTCTGCGAGCGCCGCAAATTTATTCCTCTCAATAACCTGTAGTCTAAACGACTGCAGTATAAGTGTTAAAACAAGAACGCCAATTACCAACGAGGCAATGCGCGTTCTCTGGTTGATTTTTTCTTCGTTTCTGACAGTTTTTCCGTTTTTTTCGACCCCAAAAGTAATGCTCTCTTCAAACTCCGGTTCATTTCCGGAAGATTTTTTGATCCGGTATTCTGATATTTTTTGATTTTTAGATGTTGTCATACTAATTTTTGAACTTGTAAAACCGGCCTTGGGAAGACAAACCGTAATAATTAGTTGTAAAAAAGTAAGCCGCCAGAAGCAATACGAAATCTGCAGGTATTTCTTTGAGCCAAATAGCGGCAATGTTTGAAGAAAAAATAAAATTATTACTATAAATTAAATTAAAAGAATTGTTGAAAATAAACAGCGATAGATAAAAAAGCGGAAAAACCAATACGCCGCTGATCACAAAACCAGAAGAAGTTTTTCCTTTCAAAAGTTTTTCCCGCAATAAATACATCGCCGCGCCGACAATTACCAATGAAATTGCCGAAGCTCCAAAATTAACCGCGCCAAACAGATCCGCTAATATGCCGACGGTGACAGATAAAACTAAAATATTGGCAAAGGGCTGGAAATAATTGATTAGAAACAGCACAACCAGTAAAAGATTGGGAAAGACCGGAAAAAAAATAATCAGGCGGACGAAACTCATCTGAATCAGTGTTATAAAAATCAATATTATAATCGCTCTTGCAATACTCATAAATAATCAAGTAGTTAATCAATCAGGATAAAAACCTCTTCAATATTTTTCAGATCAGACAGAGGCGATAATTTGATCTTGAGAAACGGCTTTTCGGGATACTTTTCTACGGTAACCACTTTTGCAACGGGTAAATATGGAATACCCTCGCTCGCCGAAGAAATAATTATATCGCCAGTGCTAACAATTTTATTCTGCGGAACCAAATCAAATATTAGTCCACCCACCAAATCTCCGCGGATAATGCCGGCTGCCCGCGAATCCTGATCAAGCGAGGCAACCGCGCTTGAGATATCTGTTATTATGCGGATTTTTGAATTATAGCGGTTTGCCTCCGCGATTTTTCCAACCAAAAAACCGTTTGCGTCAACAACTCCGGCTCCGATTTTTATTCCAGATTCACTCCCTCTGTTAATAAATACAAACTCCGGATTATAAGAATCTCTTCCGGTTATTTCCGCGTCTATAAGCGAACGTTCTTTTGTCAAAGGCAGATTAAGAATTTTGCGCAGCAGCTCGTTTTCGCGGTTTGCTTCTTTAAGAGCAGAAATTTGTCTGGTTAAAAGATTGTTTTCGCTGATAAGACTGGTTTTATCCTGATATAAATTTTTTATCTCTGTAATGAATTCAAAAAATCTTTTGGTTTTAAAGCCGATTTCAGCGATAAAATTTTGCGGATAGCGCAAAAGATAATAAAAAATACCTTTTACCGGATTTAGGTAATTCATTGAATTTAAAAAAACTACCGCCAAAATAAAAATAACGGTAAGGAAAAAAAATTTAATCTGGCTACCGTAGTTTCTGTACATCTTTTTGTCAGTTCATTTTTAAATTAGGTCTTGCGGTGTGCGTGCACCAAAACGAAGGTTTAAGTTGGCACCCTTTCGTCTTCAATTGAAACCAGCACATTTTTTAAAGTGTCAAGGTTTTCAATAATTACCCCTGCTCCTCTAACTACCGCTGTTACCGGATCGTCTGCCAGGCGGGCAGGAATCTGTGTTTCTCGGCTGACCAGTTTTTCAATCCCTCGCAATAAACTACCACCTCCCACCATAACAATTCCGCGGTTCATAATATCCGCGACCAATTCCGGCGGCGTTTCTTCAATTGTCGCTTTTATATTTGAAACAATGGTTTTGACTGAACGCCCGATAGCGCGCCTTATTTGTTCGTCGTTAATAGTAACTTCTTTTGGTAAACCGGTAACCAAATCTCTGCCTCTCATCGGCGCTTCCATCATTTCCTTAAGCGGCCAGGCAGAACCGACCAATATCTTGATTTCTTCCGCTGTTTTTTCTCCTAACAAAAGGTTAAACTCGTCTCTGGCATACTGAACAATATCCTCGTTCATCTCGTCTCCGGCAATCCTCAAACTTCTTGAAGTTACGATTCCGCCCAAAGAAATTACCGCAATTTCTGTTGTGCCGCCGCCGATGTCAACTATCATATTGCCCACTGCTTCCTGAACAGGCATTTTCACGCCTATCGCTGACGCCATCGGCTCTTCCACCAAAAATACTTCTTTCGCTCCGGCAGAAAGGGTGGCGTCCCGTACGGCCTTTTTTTCAACCTGAGTAACTCCTGACGGAATTCCCACCACCACCCTAGGCCTGGAAATAAGCGAGAAAGATTTTTCAGATGCTTTATTGATAAAATATTTTATCATTTGTTCGGTAACTTCAAAATCTGAAATTACTCCGTCTTTAAGCGGCCTTGTCGCAACAATATGGGCCGGAGTGCGCCCAACCATTATTTTCGCATCATTTCCCACCGCCAAAACTTGGCCGGTTTTTTGGTTAATCGCTACCACTGAAGGTTCGTTGATAATAATACCTTTTCCCCTTACATAAACCAATGTAGTTGCTGTCCCCAAATCAATACCGATATCGTTTGATAAAATTCTAAAAAAATTTTTTAACATAATCCATTGCCTCTTTAAAGCTCATTAATTCGGCTTTTTTAGCCGCTCTTTTTTTGACTTCAATTTTTCCACTTGTCTTCTCGCTTATTATTAGCCGCAAAGGAATGCCGATTAAATCGCTGTCTTTTAATTTTATCCCGGCTGATAAATTTCGGTCGTCGTATAATACCTCAATATTTAATTTTTGTAAAGCGCTATAAACTAAATTCGCGCTTTCTTTTATCTTCGCTTCTTGCGGTGCGAGAAGAAGTAAATGCGCCTGAAACGGCGCTATAGCACGAGGCCAGATGATGCCGTTAGTGTCGTTGCTTACCTCTACCACCGTACCCATCAGGCGGTCAAGACCGATGCCATAACAACCCATCACCACCACACCTTCTTTTCCTTTATCATCAATAAATTTCAAGCCAAACGGCGCGCTGTATTTTGTGCCGAGTTTAAAAATATTGCCGACCTCTATGGCTTTTTCAACCTTGAATTTCTCGCCTCGGCATTCCGGGCATACAGGGTTTTCGTCTTTCAATATCTCTTTGTTTATTGCCAATCTGCACTTTTCGCAGATGTAAATAGTATCTTCTCCGGAGCCGGTGACGGTTTGGAATTCATGCGAATATTTTGAAAATGTTCCACCCGAAGCAAGGGTAAGATAAGTTTTATCTTTAACGCCAACGCGCTCAAAAATTTTCCAATAAACATCTTTGATTTTTTCATAATAATTATCCAGGTCTTTTTCATCCGTGTGAAAGGAATACAAATCCTTCATCAAAAACTGCCTGCCGCGTAAAATGCCGGATTTGGCGCGCTTTTCATTGCGAAACTTTGGCTGAATCTGGTAAATATAGCAGGGCAAATCTTTGTAAGACGAGATGTGCTTTTTGACCAAGGGGACAAGAATTTCCTCGTGTGTCGCGCCGAGAGCGTATTCTTTTTTATCGCCGCCTTTGAGTTTGAACAGCGCGTCAAAATTTTCCCAGCGCCCGGTTTTCTGCCAGTTTTCTTTGGGGTGCAAAGCCGGCATCAGGATTTCCTGTCCTCCGGCTTTGTTCATTTCTTCGCGGATTATGTTTTCTATTTTGCCTAAAACCCGCAGACCCAGAGGCAGAAAAGTGTAAATTCCGGCAGCCAGTTTATCAACAAATCCGGCGCGC
>CAZKGJ010000016.1:0-13397 GCA_964552415.1 uncultured Candidatus Saccharibacteria bacterium | reverse complement strand
CTTTCGGAGTCTTTATCCACTGCTTTTTCCCGTCTTTGATGACATAAACTCTCGGGTCTCCTGTGGCTCGGTAAAGAGTTACTCCAGAAGGAGCTGCTGGGGTTGCCGGAGCGGTAGGAGTAGTGCTTGTGCTTACTGCATTCGGGTCGTAGTTAATCGCAGCAGAATAAGGTTGCGATTCTCCTTTGGAATTTTTAAACTTCACATAAACCGTCTTTGTGCCGAGCCCGTCAATAAGCGCCCATGATTTACTGTTAAGGTAAGCTTCCCACGCCCCGTTCGCAAAATCAGAAGAATTTGAAACCATCATACTGATCGCGTCAGAAGCTGAAATAGCCAGGGTTACAGTAAGCGAATTAGTGGTTGACGCTCCGCTGTTGATGAGGACAGAACCGTTGGTAGGCACGCTGGTCACTGTAGCGTAAGTGCCGCCACCTCCACCGCCACCGCCGGAAGAAGAATTGGTTGGTGTAGCAGAAACCGCGGAACTGGCAGCTGATTCTTGGTTGGAGGTGTTAAGCGCGCTTACTTTAAAATAGTAAGTGGTGCCGGTTGTTAAACCTGTGGCAGAGTAAGTGGTGGAAGAGGTTGAAGCCAAAAGCGGAAAGCTTGAATTATCTGTAGAGCGGTAGATATCATAGGTTGATGCGCCGCTTACCGCGGTCCAGCTCAGGTTAATAGTACTACCATTAACTGCGTCTGTTGCGGTTAAACCGGCAGGCGTTGCCGGCGCAGAAGGATCTGTTTTTACCAGCGGCGCAAAGTCGGAAAAGTGGGAAATTACCGCTGTCACAGTTTTTGCCGTAGTGTCAACAGTGGTCGGCAGATTATCATATTGCTGTGTAGCGTCGTTCCATGTGCTGAAAGTCAAATTGCTTTCCGAAGCTCCTGTAGCCAGGTTTGCCGGATCATACGGTACGGTAACCATAATGCCGCCATTGATAACTTTAATCGGCTGACCTGAGGGGTCTGTTGCTGATATTGATACAGAGTTTTTTGCCACTGCCGAGCCGTTAGTTGAATTAGGCATAGCTGTATTAACCTGCGTTTTTATTGTCACTGGGTTAGATGAAGTGCCCAGGGCATTGGCAGGAATAGTCAGTTTGAATCCAGCTCCGATGTCTGGATTGGTAATAAATCCGCCAGATGTCGGGGTTATGGTTTCCTGCCTTTCGGGTTTGACTGTAAATCCGGATATAGCGCTTAAGGCGATTGTCTGCCCGGATGGATTATTATTGTTGACTGTTATAGAAATCGGCCCTCCGGCATAACCAATACTGCGAGCATTAAGTCTCCAGGTTCCGTTAGTTACCGCCAAACTATACGCGCCGCTTGCGTTTGCCTGAGTGATTGCATAGCCGCCGTTACCATCAGTGGCGTCTACAGAAGCATTGCTTACGCCTGCGCCGTTTAAAGTTACGGTTCCGGAAATAATATTATTGGCAGTAGTCAAAGAAATGGTTCCGGCTGATACCGTACCTCCGCTTACTGTAACTGCAGACGGTGCTGGAGATTTATAATTGGGTTTGTCTGCTCTTATCTTGTAAGCGCCGTTGGGCACGCTTACGGAAAAAGTTCCGTTGGACGCAGTTTGGCCGCCAACAGTGATTATATTTGTCTGGCCGGTCGGGACTCCGGTAAGCGAAACCCAGGCTCCGTTTATCGGATTAGTGCCGTCATTGACCGCGCCTGTGACCGCATAGGTTCTGCCTGCAGTAGCGGTGTAAGTTATGGTTTGACTTGTTGAAATATTACTATTAGTGCCAATCATACCGTATGCAGGACTGCCAGCGCGGACAGTATAAGTTCCCGGAGGCACGGTGATTACATAAACCGCACTTGCTCCGCTGGTTGTGTTTGTTCCTGTACCGTTGCCGCGACCATTTGAGTCCCGAACATCTACAAATGCGTTAGTGATAGGGTTAGTCCCGTCTGTAAGATTCACAGTAATAGTTAAAGGCGCACCTGCACTGCAATCTCTGGTAGCTGTCGTGGTTCCGCTGTTTAAAGTTACGCTTCCTCCTGTAGCCGCAACATCTCCGAGTCCAGGGAAATAGCAGGTTACAGTATAAGTACCGTCTGGAACTTTCAAAGTATAAGTGCCGTCAATAGCAGTAGGGGTCGCATTGCCGCTGCTTCCTGTGGAGGTATCTGCCCGCACCACAACGCCTTGAACAGGAGTACTGCCTGCACCGCTTCTGGCGGTTCCGGTAATAGTTCGGAATGTCATAGTTTGAGCTGAAAAATCCTGTCCGGTCATACTGGTTGTTGAAACCGTAACGGTTCTTGTTCCGAGCCGACCAAAACCCGGCGCAAACGCATCTATTACCCAGGTTCCTGCACTTACATACAAAGTATATTTGCCGTTGGCGTCAGTGGGCCCGCCAACAAAGTTATCGTTGCCGCCTCCTATAGGAGTAGTATCTGATGCGGAATTAACTTTTCTTCCGGCGACCCCGGCATAAGGAATCGCATTGCCGCTGTCATCTTTAATTGTGCCACTAATAGTCAAGCTGGAGGTGTTGGCGTTAAGAACGAAGTTTAAACTAGCTGGAACAGTCGGTCCTGAAGCAGGAACCGTAATCTGCATATCTTTGGAGCTGGGCATACCTGGCTTAAATACGCCGACAGCATAGACGCCCGGAGTCACATTTAAAGTGAAATTGCCATTTGGGCCTGTTTGTCCGCCAGTACCTATGCCGACGGAAGAGGAACCAGTAGCGGTATTATCAGCCACAGGCCGGGCAAAAAGCATTGCTCCGTTAATACCCGCGCCTGTAGAATCTTTGACTGTGCCAGTGATAGTGCTGCTTGCAGAAGCAAGATTGAAGTTCTGACCTGTAACGTTAGCTCCGGCTACAGCCACAGTAAGCATCGGCGGCGGCATAAAGGAAAATGTAGGCGGTGGCGGAGGCGGAGCGCCCGGAATCATTATATTGTCAGGCACAGCCGGACCTACTCCGACTTGATAAGTGGTATTTGCTTGAGCCGGCAAAGTATAAGCCACGCTTCCGCCGTAGGCAAATCCGTTGATTGTGCCGCCGGTGCTGTTGGTTATAAGGCTTTGTTTGGTAAAACCATTCATATTACTGGCAAAAACATCAATTTTAGTGCTTGCCGGACCATAAATTGTTCCTTGTATGGTGTATGGCGCGGCTTGCAAGCCGAAATTTTTAGATGCAGAACCGCTTAAAGTGATCGGCTGTGGCGCAGAATTGAAAGCAAAGCCACTTACGGCAACACTTGCTGGTTCAAGGCCCACCATATAGTCGCCATTTGTCAAGTTGGAAAATGTAGCTACTCCGCTTCCGTTAGTGCTGGCGCTTTGTCCTCCCAAACCGGGGCTGAACAAAAAGACTATGGCGTTCGCGATTCCTGGTTCACCGCCATTTTTAATATTGTCGCCTACTGTGCCGCCGCCTGTTCCGTTATCATTAAAAACATTAACCGTCAAAGTATTGCTGCCGGTTTGACCAATGAAAAACGGGGCAGATGTTTTGCTTTCCAAAATCGCGCCGTTCTGGTCTTTGGTTTTTATATCCACAGTATAGCCGGTTGTGGTTGCCTGGCCGTTTACAATGGTTTTCAGGTCAAACGCGAGAAAAGCATTGGTGCCAGTGTCTGTTGCTCCGCTTACAGAAATTGGAATGGTAATGGAGTTTGTAGTATTGGTAAAAGCGCCCATTGTTACAATGCCTGTCATCGGCCCGTTGATATCGCTGTTTCTTAAGCTTTCCGTGCCTGAGGCGGCAACAGCACCTGTGGTGTTAAATCCGTATCCTGTTGGAAAAGTTAAAACAATTGAGCCCCCATTCGGAATCGCGGTTGTTACCGGAAATTCAACGCTGTAATTTGAAGTTGCGTTTGCACCCTTGTTCATCGGCGATACACGGATAGGATTCATACCCGTTATTGACGGATCAGGAGCCGGGCCGCTACCAGGACCGAGCAAGCCGCCAGTAGTAGTGGCGTTCATAACTGTTCCCTGAGCAACATTCCCGGCAACAGGCGTTCCGGAAGTGGAAATTCCGGTCCCGCCTATTTCCTGCACCAGATTGCTTACAGTAACTTTAAAACTGTTGCTGTTTTGCAGAGATAGTCCTGAAATTCTTGCGGTCATACTCTGTCCGTCGTAATTAACTTGTTTTCCACCCAAGGCGATTGAAGTCCCCACCGGACTTTCCAGGGTATAGTTGGCGATGTTGTCTACTGCGTTGGGTCCGGCACCGGTTTTCATCGGCTCGGAAAAAGTAACTGCCACGCCGAAATTGTCAGCTGTGGCAAAAGTTACGGTTGGAGCAGGCGCGGAAAAACTGCCTACGGTAGTAAAGCTTGAGGTCGTCAGAGAAATAGCGTTTCCAGCTAAATCCTTTACGCCGGCGCCGATGTTAACGGTATAGGTTGCGGAGACAAATGGCTGGCTCGGATTGAAAAATGCTGACCGGTTTTGAGGTGAATAATTTATTGTTCCTGCCGAAGTCCCTCCCGTGAGCGTTATATTTGTATTATTTATCGTGGTCGGATCCATATCTTTGGAAAAGCCGATGCTTACAATGGCGTTCCAGGGGATATTTGTATCGTTATTTTTTGGATACACTCCCATTATTGTGGGCGCAGTGGTGTCAGGCGCAGAAGCTGTCTTGAAATACACCCTGTATTCTTGCGTAAGCGGAATGCTGGCCGGCGCGCTGCTGGTTGTAGTAGTGGCTGCTTTCAAAATATAGTTTGTGTTTGACGCCAGCGCTGTGGATGGAGTTATTGTCACAGTACGGGAACTTGAATCATAAGTATTTACTGCCGCTACAGATGAACCGGGCGCGCCGAAATTGTCCGTAAACAAACCGATATTTGAACTTGAAAGAACTGATCCAGCGCCGGAGCTCGCCATATCAACCGAAAATACCAGTTTCAGTGGAACAACACCGCCCGGTCCGCTAAAAGGAAATGCTTGCGTTCCTCCTTGCGGAGTTGAGGATTGAACAAACGGCGGAGTAATATTAGTACTGCCGGTTGAGCCAGTGGTAAAACTGATTGTCACCGGAGAAGCCAATAAATTGCCGGCCTTGTCTTTTATATTGCTGGCTGTAATCATATAGGTTGTTGATTGTGCCAGATTTCCCGCAGCATTATCCAGGCGCAGAGCTGAATTTGAAACACCCGTCGCGCCTGATGTTACCAGATGCCAACCGTAAGAACCAAAAGAGTTAGGCGCGGCATTGGCAGTGGCTTTGACAAAAATCATATCGCCGAATGACAAAGATGTGGTTGTGTCTGTAACCGCGCCTGTTGCTGCTGAAGCTATTTTTGAAATTCTGGAGCTGTTGGCAAATGTCGGCGCAGCTGATCCGCTGTCAAGGCGCAAAGCGCTTGGAGCAGCGCCAGAAGATATGTTTTCAGCTGTTGTTACAAGATGCCAGGCATAAGAGCCGGTATTGTCGGCATTGGCTGTCACATTGGCAAAAACCAGATCGCCGGCTGATAAGTTCAGCGCACCAGCCAGCACTTGCGTTGAGGCATTCACAGTGGCCGTCGCGGCCGAACTAATGGTGCTGAAAGACGAACCGTTCACAAAAGTCGGAGCGCTGGAACTGTCGTTAAGCCGCAATGCCCCGCCGTTCAAAGCTGCACCACTTACTCCGGTTGTAATCATATGCCAACCATATCGGGTGTCAGCCGGATTGGCAGTGCTGTTTGAGAGTATCAAATCGCCGGCATTAACTGTAGTGCTGGCTGTCACTAAACCGGTCGCGGTAGGGGCGGCGAATTTCGTAATCTGCTGTCCGCCGAAAAGATTGAATCCGTTGACCGCAAAAGTGCCGGATGTTAATGTGTTATTGGTTACGATTCCCCATTCTCCGGGAAAAGTGTCGTGCTGAAAAAATACGATATCGCCGTTTGTCGGACTCGTATAGCTGCCTTGGGGATAAATCGTATTCGTGCCGAACATATTGAAAAATCCTGTGGACACGGTGCTGGCTTTGGCAAAACTGGTTCCTGCCGCGTAAGTCGGCGGGTTGGAAACGACAATATCAAAACCGTCGGGGTACGGCTTCAAGCTCATCGGAACCGAGGCGCCGCCGGTGGTAAGAGTGACATTTACCGGCGTAATAGTGCTCTGGTCCAGCATATCGCTTGTTCCGGAAGTGGTGTTTTTAAATGACATATGCATAAAATTGCTGATCGGAACTCCGGTGGCGCTGTTTGGCGGACCGCTTCTTGAGGTATCCAAAGTTGGCAACTGGGTATCAACGGTATAACCGTTAACAGGAGCGGGCGAGGATGGACCATTGCCGCCGCTAGTAATAACGCCATTTGCTGGAATAGTCGCAATAATCTGATGGCTATCAATGGCACTTGCCGATGTTTTGATGACAATATAAAAAACATTTGGATTGGTGGTGGACAAAGTTGGAGCGGTGGCTGGCGTTAAAACGATATTATTCCCGGCCCATACTGGGGCAGGGCTTGAGCGAAGCGCTATCAGGTTGCCTGGAACACCGCTATTATCACTGTACAAAGCCACGCCTGAAGTTGCGTCAGTGGCAAGCGCGGCTAAATCAGTCGTGGCAAATCCTGTGCCGCTAAAATCCGCCTCTATTGAAGTAAGGGTACTTGCACCATTGCCGCTAATGGTGATTCTGGCGATTGGCTGTGCTAGTGATGATGCCTTTATGGTGGCGCCACTAAAACTGTTTGGCAAACCGTTGGTATCTACGGCAAAAGCGGTAACAGCTTTTGCCACCGGCGCCAATCCTCCCAAAGACGAAAAAATGACAGCTAATACTGTCATCACTACTGATAGTTTTCTTAAAATTTTAAAAAACTTTGTTGCCCTGAATGCCTGGCACAGCTTTCCTCCTTTTGTCATAAATTTTGATAATGTTAATTATTAATTTGTTTAAAATTTTTTCTTGCGGCATCTGACCAGAATGCCATATCGCTTGCTCGCGAAAATTAATTTATAAATTTTAAACCGATAACTTTTTGGAAGTTATCAAAACTACTGTGTAATATTATATCACCTATAGAAATACGTGCAAGGACAAATTTAACCCCATGGGTTCTTTGGCATTTTTAAAATAAATGCTAAAATGTAGCTGATGCCAATTTAACAAATTTTTTATTATGAAGAACCGAGAGATAGCAAAAATTTTTTACGAAATCTCGGAATATCTGGCAATGGACAAAGTTCCTTTCAAGCCCCAGGCATACGAAAAAGCGGCCATAAGCATAGAAGCTTTGCAAGATGATATTAGAGAGGTCTATAAAAAAGGCGGGTTAAAAGCCCTGGAAGAAATTCCAGGAATCGGAAAATCCATCGCGGAAAAAATTGAGGAATATCTCAAAACAGGAAAAATCAGGTACTATGAGGAGTTTAGGAAAAAATTGCCTATAGATCTGGAAGAAATTACAAAAGTGGAGGGCGTGGGTTCGCGCAAAGCCAAAATACTCTACGAAAAATTAAGAATCAGAAATCTTGAAGAATTGGAAAAGGCGGCAAAAGCCGGAAAAATCAGAAACCTTGCCGGTTTTGGCGAAAAAACTGAAAAAAATATTCTGGAAGGAATCGCATTTGTCAAAAAAAGTTCTGGGCGGTTTTTGCTTGGCGATATTTTACCGGAAGTGAAAGAAATTTACAAAAAGCTGAAAAATCTGCCGGAAGTTGAAAAAATTGATATTGCGGGATCGGTACGCAGGATGAAAGAAACTATCGGAGATGTTGATTTCCTTGTTATTTCAAAAAGCCCTGAACCGATTATGGATTTTTTTGTTTCTTTGCCTGTAGTTGTAAAAATCTGGGGCAAAGGAAAGACCAAGTCGTCGGTTAGGACGCGATACGGTTTTGATATGGACATCCGCATTGTTCCGCAAAAATCCTATGGCGCTGCCCTGCAATATTTTACCGGCTCCAAAGAACACAATGTGGCTTTGCGTAAAATCGCCATTGAAAAAGGACTGAAACTGAACGAATACGGACTATTTAGAATCAGCGGCTATAAAGTCCATAAAGCCGAAGGTGGTCTGATTGCCGCAGAAACCGAAAAAGAAATTTATGAAAAATTAGGACTTGAATGGATGCCGCCGGAACTGCGGGAAAATACCGGAGAAATTGAAGCTGCGCAAAAAAAATTATTGCCAAAAATCATCGGATACGGAGACATCCGCGGCGACCTGCACTGTCATTCAAGCCGGGCGCGCGCGCAAAATTCAATTGAAGAAATTGTCAGTGCGGCAATGTCAATGGGCTATGAATACATTGGCATTTCAGACCATACAAAATTTTTAAAAATTGAAAAGGGGCTGGACGAGGCGCAGCTTTTGGCGCAACACAAGGAAATTCAAAAAATTAACAACAAGTTTGGGCAAGCCAAGTATAATAAAAGCGCCAAGTTAAAAAATTTTAAAATTCTTCACGGCTGTGAAGCAAATATCCTGTCAGACGGTTCGGTTGACATAAAAGACGAAGTGTTGGCCAAACTGGATTATGTTATTGCCGGAGTGCACTCCCAATTTAAAATGCCTCGCGAAAAAATGACTGGGCGGATAATCTGCGCGATTGAGAATCCGAATGTGGATATAATTTCTCATCCCACCGGACGGCTGTTGCAGCAAAGAGACGAATATCAGATTGATTTTGATAAAATTTTATCCGCGGCAAAAATCAATGGAAAAATTCTTGAAATTGACGCATATCCTGACCGGTTGGATTTAAATGATATTAACATCAGAAAGGCGAAAGCCGCAGGCGTAAAAATGGTTATAAACACCGACGCGCATAACATAAATCATCTTCGCTATATTGAGCTCGGTATTGCTCAAGCCCGGCGCGGCTGGGCTGAAAAAAAAGATATTATTAACACCCAGCCGATTGAAAATCTGCTAAAATTCTTTAAATAATCTTTGTCTTTTTCAAATATGGGACTGTGGATAACTCGGGCTTGATTTTTGGCAAAATTATTGCTATATTTTAAACAGGAGGGAAAAATATTTCAACACTTCAAACACAGTTAGGACCAGGAGGATGTCCAAACCCGACTTCTTCAGCAGTTGTGGAAAGTAGAGCAAAAAATCCGGCTTGTCAAAGGTGTCCGGGTATGAGTAACTGCGGAAGAGTAATATCAGGCGTGTGCATATCTGGAATGAGCCGAATAATAGAAACATGCGGGTTTGTTCTCTACAGAATTACATAAAAAAACCAAAAAAATTTCCATAGTAAAATTAAAAGGGTTCGCCATAATCCCAGCGAGCCCATTTTTTTGTCTTCTAAAAAATATGACACCTAAAAAGCCACCTTCTTCTTTCCGCTTACAGCTTCATTTCCGCGGTTATCTTTTGCTTTTGCCCAGATCTCGTAAGTGCCGGAAGCCACGCTGTCAATAGGCCAAACTACCTGATAAAAATCTCCGTCGTTTGAAGAAATGCCGGATATTTTTATAGCTTGCGAGTCGCCAAATTTTTGGCCATAAAACTCTACTGACGACACTCCGCTTTTTGCGTCATTCACAGTTGCCGAAAGAAAACAAAAAACTTTTATGCTGCAAAGCGGGTCTTTTATAGAAACATTCGGCGGATCAAAATCAATGTCTAAATTTATCTTTATCTCGTTTGACGCCTCATTGTTGGCGCTATCAAAAACTTTTACGGAAATTTTGTGCTTGCCGTCGCTGATATTTTTATTCAGCGGAAAATTCACCAGATACGGAGAAGCGGTGCGGCTGGCGATAAGATTGTCGTCAAAGAAGAAATTCGCTTGCTTTATTCCCGCCGATGCCTTGATGCTCGCCTCTATTTTCAAATTAAAAATAGCTGAGCCGCCAGAAGCGATAGGCTTGATTGTTTCTCCATCAAGCGGAGAAATAATTGACACGCTCGGTTTCTCGTATATTTTAACATCGCAATATTGGGCAGGCGGCGCTTCGTTTTTATAGCCGTTCTGTATAGCCCAATCAGAAACAGCTTTTTCCCAATTCGCGAACTGCGGATCATCTTGCGGCCTCTGCGGCGCCGGACCCAAAGGATTGGATTTGTCAACATAAAACAGTATATCGTGTACAGATTTATACGCGCGCTCCTCAATGCGGTCTTTTGACGTATCGTCTTTTGCCAGCTTGTCGCCGCACGCTTTATCTATTTTTACCGTGACCCCGGCGTCAAAAACCCCGTCAATAATCGGCTTGCCTGTTACGGTAAGCTGCGGTTTGTTGAAACTTTCCACTGGAGTGCCTTCAAGCGCCTGTGCCATAAAATCGTGCCATATCGGAGCTGCTGCTGAAATTCCGCCAGCGCGGTTCATCTGCGAATTGTCGTTGTTGCCAGCCCAAACTCCGGCTACGAGTGAAGGAGTATAGCCGACCGTCCAAGCGGCGCGATAATCTCCGGCTGTTCCAGTCTTTGCTGCTACGGGACGATTGGGGAAATACAAAGGGCTGTTTGGCCCGAAAATCGGGGTTCTTGCTTCGTTGTCAGTCAATATATCGTTGATTTCCTGGGCAATGTTTTTGTCTAAAACCTGCCTGCCGCTGACAGAGGAAGAATTATCCTCCAAAACTGCGCCGTCGCTGGAAGAAACCCTTAAAACCATTTTATAGTCGTTTGCGACGCCCTCTGTAGCAAAAACGCCATAGGCGGATGTAAGCTCCAGAAGCTTAACTCCGCCGCCGCCCAAAACCAGAGCCAGCCCGTAGTTATCTTCCTGCTTTAAGCTTTTAACGCCCATATTGTTTGCGACACTGATGCTTTCTTTGACTCCAGCCAAATACAGAGCTTTGACTGCCGGAATATTGAGCGACTGTGCCAATGCGCTCCTGATTGACACAGGTCCCCTAAATTTCAGATCAAAATTTTTCGGCGCATAACAATCTTTCGGCTCTATGGCAGAAGTTTGCGGCAAATGAGTTAAAGAGTCGCACAAAGGGTTGAATTCGGTGTCCAAGTCAAACAAAATGGTGTCCGGATTATACCCTTTTTTAAACAAAGTTGCGTAAATGATTGGTTTAAGCGCAGAGCCAGGCGAAAGCGGAGAAACTGCTGCATTGGTGTTCGGGTCAAACAAGCATTTTTTTCCTTCCTCAACTGAAGAGCACCCCTTGGGAAAAGATTCCGGAGCCCAATAATCCCTTGAACCGACTAAGGACAAAACTTCGCCGTTTTTCGGATCTATTGCTACAAGCGCAGCGTTAAAAACATTATATTTTTTGCTGTTTTTTTCTATATTTTCGCTTACAGAGGTCTCGGCGATTTTTTGTTTGGCAAAGTCAAGGGTTGTAATCACTTTAAGCCCGCCTTTTTCCAGGGTTTTGTCGCCGTATTTGTCAGCCAAATACTCTTTTACCATCATTACAAAATGCGGCGCAATCATTTTTTCCTGGAATGTTTTTATTTTATCCAAAGCATTTTCTGCCAAAGCGGTCTTTGCCTCGTCAGAATTTATATAGCCCAGCTGATTCATCCTGCTGATAATATATTCCTGTCTGGACTTAAGATCTTTTTTATGCGTACCGTATGGAGAATAATAAGTCGGCGCTTTGGGCAGAGAAGCCAAAACCGTTGCTTCGCCTAAAGTAAGGTCTTTAGCCGGCTTTCCGAAAAAAGTTTGAGCCGCTGCTTGGGCCCCATAAGCGTTTGAGCCATACGGAATCTGGTTCAAATACATTTCAAGAATCTGGTTTTTGGAAAATTTCTGCTCAAGCTCAATCGCCAGAATCCATTCTTTTATTTTTCTCGCGAGTGTCCTTTCACGAGTAAGGATAGAATTTTTAATCAATTGCTGGGTAATGGTGGAGCCGCCTTGGCGAAGATCGCCTTTTTTAATATCAGTTATGGCAGCACGAAGAATACCTTTTAAATCCACGCCTTCGTGCGAATAAAAATCCTTGTCTTCTGCGGCAACGGTCGCTTTTCTCAGATAAGGAGAGATTTCCGAAAGCGGCACGATCGTCCGTTTTTCTTCTCCATGAATTTCATAAAGCAAAACTGTTCCAGTGCGGTCGTAAATTTTTGTTGATTCGCTTAACTGCCGCTTGCCCAAAGAAGCTGGATCTGGCAGGTCTTTGGCAAAATAAACAAAAACCGCGCCTGCGGCAACCGCCGAAGAAAAAAACAGCGCGGCAACAATTATTGTCAATGCTCTAAAAATTTTTCTTTTTTTGCGTCGGGAATGACTTTTAAGCGGGCTAATTCTCAAAATATTTCCTGATCCGGAAAATTTTGCTGCGCCCAAATACCTTTTTCTCACGGGCATAAATTAATATTTCGTATTTAGTATCTGGTATGAAATATTTAAAATGAATACCTTAATACTATAATGAAACCTGTATTTTATCAAGATCGCGCCACAAGACAGAATTATTTTTCTTGCGGATAAGAAGAAATTATGATAAATTTAATTTGTTGAATTGCTTGTTAATTAAATTGATTTATGCCAAAAGTCATCGCTATCCCGGAAAAAATCAAAAGTCTCGTTTCTTCCAGATACATTGAAGCTGTTTTTCCTTCAAAAGAAATTCTTGAAAAATTTTTGCTGTCCGGCAAAAGAATCAGGGTATACCTAGGTGTTGACCCGACGGGTCCGGAAATGCATCTGGGGCATTCCACAAATTTTCTTCTCTTGAAAAAATTTCAGGAATTGGGACATGAGGTAATTTTTCTAATCGGCGACTTCACGGCGCAAATAGGAGATCCAACCGGAAAATCCGTCGCCAGGAAAGCCCTCACGAAAGAAGAAGTTTTAGAAAATCTTAAAAGTTACCAATCTCAAGCGGGAAAAATCTTGGATTTCGGCGGAAAAAATTCCGTCAATTTAAAATTTAATAGCAAGTGGTATGAAAAAATGCCTCTTAATGAAGTAATCAAGCTGATGGCTAAAGCGACTCATGGACAAATGATAAAGCGCGATATGTTCCAGGAAAGAATCAAGGAAGGAAAAGAAATTTATCTCCATGAATTTTTATATCCGCTCCTCCAGGGTTATGATTCTGTAGAGCTGAATGCCGATGCCGAAGTGGGAGGAAACGACCAAACATTTAACATGCTTGTGGGCAGAGATTTGGTCAAAGAATACCAGAAAAGAGAAAAATTTGTTATAGCTACAGGGCTTTTGATAAACTCTAAGACGCAGAAAAAAATGATGTCCAAAAGTGAAGGCAGTTTCATTGCCTTGAATGCGACAGCAGAAACTATGTTCGGCCAGATAATGAGCTTGCCTGATGAAAATATCGCGCCGTGCTTTGAATTATGCACTGCTATAACTGACGAAGAGTTAGCAAGAATAAAATCTGATTTGCAAAATCCTAAGGTTAACCCCCGCGATTTAAAAATCCGCCTGGCCAAAGAAATTGTAAAAATGTACCACTCGGCCAAAGAAGCCCTTAAGGCCGAAAAAGAATTTAATAAAATTT
>CAZKGJ010000015.1:11469-14335 GCA_964552415.1 uncultured Candidatus Saccharibacteria bacterium | reverse complement strand
AGGGCGTTGACAAGAGTCAAAATTAGTGCTATACTGATATATTCCTTTTGAATAAAGGGAATCCCGCGCCTCGGGATAGAGGTAAAAAGTAAATATGGGCAAAGAAGCCCAAAATGGAGGAATAAAAAGTGAAAACAGAAATGATTGATAAATGGATAACCCAGGATTTCACCCAGGGTCAGTTGAATGCCCTGGTAAAAAATCTGGGCGGAGTAGAAGTCGCAATGAAAATTTTGCGGGGAGAAGTTGAAGTAACACTGGGAGAGGCAATACGCGTGCTCTTTAACAAAAACGGCAGAAGAATTCCGCCGCAAGGTCTTAAGGCAAGGGTCTGCGATCCGGATAAAAATTTCTATCTTGAACAGCCACGGATGGAAACAGAAGCCGATTTTGCCAAGCGTCTTGAGCGCCTGTGCAGATGGGTGGGTATTGAAACCGGCATTAGCGCCAAGCAGTTCAAGACAGAAGCCGAGGTCCAAATGGAGCTGATCCATGGCAATTCACAAACCGCCAACCTGTTGAACGGCGTCTGTCTGCCGATAATCTTGCCGCAAGTGGCAGCAACCAGTAATCTCGGCGAGATTATTGAGGAATTTATGAAACCAGTTGAAACAAGTTATGCCAATGCATTCCCCGACAGAAAGTTTATTAACTATCGCAAAGGAGAACTGGCAAAGCAAGTTTCAATCGCAGAAGGTAGCCGCCACAACGAGCTTGTTGAGAAAATGAAGCAAGGGTCATTCGTTGCCCTATACTTCCCGAACCCGTTGCAAGGTTTTTCCGTGGAAGCTCAAAGGGAACAAGCGGGTACTCTACCAGAGAACTTCGCGCTTTCCGGATTGGACACAATTATCGCTATGATAATCTACCCGGACATTTTGGCAAGAGATGGACATACACCGGGATATGATCTGGCTGCTTTCAGCTGGCAGTCCGCCGAGTACTCGCTCTGCTTCGGCGCCAGCGACGACTGGCTGGTTTTCGGCAGCGAGGCCTACCTTGCCGCTGCCGCCGGCTACTGTTCTGGTGGGCTCGTGTTCTTCGGGTAGTGTCGGAAACTTGGTCTTTGGCTTTTGGGTTCTTGGCTGCAATTAAGAACCTCGGGATGCAACTTTGCATCTCGTTTTTATTACGTCGCCGTAATACCCTTCGCGCTTTCAGCGGAGGGTCGGCTTCATTTTCCCCGTGCCGCTTTATTTGACACCAATTTTTATTGCAGTATAATTTAATGAGTTTTTGGCAAAAGTAACGCGCGATAATCAAAAATATTTTTAATAACACGGGAGGTTTTTTGTTATCTTTATGAAAAAAGACAATAGCAATATAAAAGTAAGAGTGATTAAAAGTAATTCGGATGATAAAAAAAATATCGGGAATTTTGAAAATACCACAGAAAAACAGGACACGGTTGAAAAGTATCTCTCACAAAAAGAAGACGAACAATCTTATCCTGTTTTTATTCCGACAGAAAGCCAGTACAAACCAACAGGGCTTCTTAAGTTCTTCAACTATTTTTCAAAAGCGCTCGTAATTTTTTTGCTCGGAGGAGTCGGCGGCGTCTGGCTGGAACACAGTATTATCCCACGGCTCGCAGACAGAGAGCCGCTTAGCGGATTTTCTTTTTTTAAATCAATCCGCGACAGAACAACGATTATCAATCGTACGGAAGAAGTTAAGATATCCGAGGATTCTGCCGTTGAGGCGGCAATAAGAAAAACAAGTCCGACAGCGGTAAAAATAACCGCCAGCTACATTTTCCAAGAAAAAAAACCGCGGAAAGCTTCGGCACCGGGACAAAAAACTGAATCGCGAAATATACTTGGAACAATTATTACCGCAGACGGATTTATTCTGAGCAGGGACCCGAAAATTTTTACGACAGACCAAAACCGATATTTTTTAAAGGAAACCAATTATACGGTTATTTATAACAATAAAGAGTTTTCTGCATCAGATAAAAACGATGTTTATTTTTTTGACTCAGTAAACGGATTAAAAGCAGATGATCCGCGGAACAATATCGTTTTGTTGAAAATAAAAGCAAATAATCTTCCGGTTGCGGATCTTGCAACCAGCGCGAGCGCTGAACTCGGGCAAAAGGCAATCGCTTTGGGAAACAGCATTTTTTCCGGAATTATTTCCGAAATCAGAAAAGAGCCGTCTTTAGGAACAGAAAGCGGCAACCTGAATTTAATAAGCACAGACAACGCACCTTCGTACAACTATTTCGGAAGCGGTCCGCTTATCAACCTTGAAGGCGAAGTTTTGGGGATAAACATTATTGACAGTAAAGGAAATCCCACAAATGATTTTATTGCCAGCGAAGACCTAAAAAAATTCATTGACAAAACAATCAGCGGATACAATAGATAAAGCAAATATAGGCGAAATATAAAATTCTGATTTTAAGATATCCTATGATCAGCGGTGTGATAATTAAAAACTTAAAAAAAAATATTGATGAAAGAGGGTGGCTCGCGGAAATTTTTCGCAAGGACGAAACCAATTTCAAGCCGCTGATGGCTTATGTTTCAGAGACAAAACCGGGCGTCATACGCGGGCCGCACGAACACAAAAAGCAAACAGATATGTTTGTTTTCCTGGGCCCGGGAAAATTCCGCCTGCATCTTTGGGATAACAGGAAAAAAAGTCCGACTTTTGGCGAGAATGCAATTTTGGAAGCAGGTGAAGATGCGCCACTGGCGGCGATTGTTCCGGCAGGCGTTGTTCATGGATATAAATGCGTTTCAGGGGCCAACGGCTGGGTCATAAATCTGCCTGATAAATTGTACGCTGGAAAAAACAGAAAAGAGCCAGTTGACGAAATTCGCTGGGAAAAAGACCCAAACAGCCCTTTTAAGATTGC
>CAZKGJ010000015.1:0-11369 GCA_964552415.1 uncultured Candidatus Saccharibacteria bacterium | reverse complement strand
CAAACTTAACTTATTATTATATTTAAATCTATGAAAAAAAAGAAAAATGACAGAGTATTTTTTACAAAAGTCGTTCTAACTTTGGTCGGCGTATTTTTGATATTTTTTTCCTCACTATCCCTACAGCGGATAAGTTTTAGCTTTCCTCAACCGGTCGGCAGACTTATTTCCGAATTCTCTGGAAATTTGTTTAAGAAAAATTTAAAAGATATTAGAAAATTTTCTTCGGAGAGAGACTTTAAAGATTATCTTGAAGCCGCTTCAAAATTGTTTCCTGCTTATTACAGCGGCACCAGAAGAGGTATTTCCGATACAGAACTCCTGAATCAAGCGCAGGAGAAGACGCCTATAGCAAAAGGGGGCTCACAAGAGCGAGTTTCCCAAACCAATGTTCAGGTTATTGGCATTGACGAGCCGGATATCGTCAAAACCGACGGCAAGGAAATTTATTTTTCAGGTCAGCGGTTTTTTTACCCCAATCCCTATAACCAGCTAATGGGCGAATCTAACACCAAAGGAATAGGTCCTGAAAAACGGCAAACAACGGAACAGAAAAGACCAGTGCCTATATATCCGGTTCCTACTTCGGGAACGAAATTGATAAAAGCAAATCCACCAGCTGATTTAGTTGTTGACGGGAAAATAGACGAGCAGGGCGATCTGCTTTTGGACAAAAATAATTTATTGGTTTTTTCTACACTAAAATACTACGGCGCGCAGGATGAAATTATTGGCTACGATGTTTCCAGTCCGAAATCTCCGGCTAAAAAATGGAGTATTAAACTAGATAACAACACAACGGTTGTAACCTCGCGTCTGCGCAATGGAAAAATTTATCTGATTACACGAAGCAGTATAAACCTGATTACGCCGAATCCCTGTCCGATAAAACCTTTGTCCGTTGATGATACGCCGATTATTATTCCTTGCGAAGAAATTTATCATCCAATCCGCGTGGTTCCGACAGATGCCACTTTTACCGCTATGGTAATAGATCCTGTTTCGGGAAAAGTAGAAAAAAATATTTCATTTTTGGGAAGTTCTGGAGCGTCGGTTATCTATGTTTCAGAAAACGCAATTTATGCGAGTTACTCTTATAGCGATAGTGCTGTAAAGTTTTTTGACGGATTCATCAGGGAAAATCCGGGCTTGTTTCCTTCGTGGCTGGCTGAAAAAGTGGAAAAATTGCAGAGCTACGATATCAGCGAAAATTCCAAATTTTCCGAGCTTACGGAGCTGTTGCAGAAATATTATAATTCTTTAGGCGAAGATGATCGGTTGAAAGCGCAAAACGAACTGCAAAATCTGATGAGCGATTATTATAAAAAACACAGCAGGGATTTGGAAAAAACCGGAATTATAAAAATTGACCTGGATAAATTCCGAATCGGGGCAAGCGGTATGGTAGCGGGGCGTCTTCTGAATAATTTTGCCATAGACGAATATCAGGGCAATTTGCGCATTGCCACCACTATCGGTTCAAGATGGGGAATTTTTAACGGAATTGGCAGCGGCGCGACCGCCAACGATGTTTATATTCTTGACAGTAATTTGAAAATTTCCGGCTCGGTCAAAGATTTTGGCGAAACAGAACAGATTTATGCGGTTCGGTTTATGGAAGACAGGGGATATGTCGTTACTTTCCGGCAGACGGACCCGTTCTTTGTGCTGGATTTATCAAATCCAAAAAATCCGAAAATGTCAGGCGAGCTGAAAATTCCTGGCTACTCTTCTTATCTGCATCCTTTGGACCAAACACATATTTTAGGCATTGGTATTGAGGGCAGCAGCGTAAAAATTTCGCTTTTTGATGTTTCAAATTCAGATAGTCCGAGAGAGCTGGATAAATATATCCTGGATGAATACTGGACAGAGGTGGCGAACAATTATCACGCATTCCTGTTGGACAAAAAGCATGATATTTTCTTTTTGCCGGCAAGCAAGGGCGGGTATGTTTTTTCCTATAAAAATAACAAGCTTACGTTGGAAAAAACCGTAAGCCAGGTTTCTGCAAAGCGCGCGATTTACATCAACGATTATCTTTATATTATTGGCGAAGATAAAATCTCAGTTTTGGACGAGTCGGATTGGAAAAAAATCAATGAATTAAAGCTTTAATTCGGGTATAAGCATCAACGTAATAGAATAATCGGAAGAATAATCGGAAGTCCGACTTCCGATTATTGATTTTAATCAAACCTTGTGATAGGGTTGCGGTATGCTGATAGACGAAGTAAAAATTAAATTGTCTGCAGGAAGAGGCGGAAACGGGTTAGTTGCTTTTGACCGTAGCAAATATAGCCAAGGTCCTTCAGGCGGAAGCGGAGGAAACGGCGGAAACGTTTATCTGGAAGCCGTTTCCAATCTGAACGCCTTGAGCCAGTTTCGCTTTAAAAAAGATTTTAAAGCCGCAGACGGAGAAAACGGGAAATCCCGGCGGCTTGACGGCAGCCGCGGCAAGGATCTTGTTTTGAAAATTCCGGTCGGCACAGTTATTCACAATCTTGATGTGGGCAAAGATACTGAAATCATCAAGCCGCATAAGTGCATTTTGGTTGCCAAAGGCGGAAAAGGCGGAAAAGGAAATTATTTACTGCGCTCCTCTGTTAATGTAACGCCGATGGAAGCTGAAAAAGGCAAAGAAGGAGAAAGATTTAATTTTGTTTTAGAGCTTCGGCTTATCGCGGATGTCGGACTTGTCGGTTTGCCAAATGCCGGAAAATCCAGTTTGCTTAACGAGCTTACAAAAGCAAACGCGAAAGTAGCGGCTTACCCTTTTACGACCCTTGAACCGAATCTCGGCGATTTTTACGGCTTGATTATAGCCGATATTCCGGGGCTTATTGAAGGAGCATCTCAAGGCAAGGGATTGGGAATAAAATTTTTGCGCCACATAAAAAGGACAAAAGTTTTAATCCACTGTATTTCTTGCGAATCCGAAGATTTAATCCGCGACTATAAAATCATCAGAAAAGAGCTGGAAAAATACAGCGCTGATCTGGGAAAAAAGCCAGAGTATGTTTTTTTGACTAAAACGGATTTAATCGGCGAAAAAGAAATAAAGAAGAAAAGCAAAGAGCTTAAAAAAATCAGTAAAAATATATTAGCTGTTTCAATTCACGATTGGGAAAGTATGGAAAAAGTGAAAAAATTGCTGGAAAAAATTAAAAAAGAAATTGAGAGCTGAAAACTGGCTTGCTATGAATTTAAGAAAAAAGTATAATTGGCTGGTAAACTAAATTTTAATTAACAAACCAATAATCAGCAATTAACATAAATTAAATTACCGTTAATTGTTTTTTGTTAATTGTTAATTGATTGTATGCGAATCAAAATTGACAGAGACCTATGCATCGGCGATGGCTCCTGTGCTTCAATTGCGCCAAAAACTTTCAAACTTGATTTGGAAGGCAAGGCAATAGTTATTGATGAGTATGGAGACGATGACGAAACAATCAAAATGGCGGTTGAATCCTGCCCGGTGCAGGCGATTACTTTTGATGATAAAAAATAAGAGGTTTTATGAATATCATTCAAGTAAAGAACCTTACCAAAATATTCAATGGTTTTACCGCGGTTAATAATATTTCTTTTGAAGTCAAAGAAGGAGAAATTTTTGCGTTTCTCGGTCCGAACGGAGCAGGTAAATCTACGACTATAAAAATGCTTACCACTCTGCTCGATCGGACTAGTGGAGACATAGAGCTTAACGGATACGATCCTGGTAAAAATCCAGACGAAGTCCGCCGTTCCTTTGGCATAGTGTTTCAGGACCCCAGTTTGGACGACGAACTTACAGCTTATGAGAATATGGAGATACACGGAGTGATGTATAATATGCCAAACGGAATACGTAGAGAAAGAATTGAGCAACTGCTTAAATTTGTGGAGCTGTGGGAACGTAAAGACAGCCTTGTAAAACAATTTTCTGGCGGCATGAAGCGCAGGCTGGAGGTCGCAAGAGGGCTTCTGCATCACCCAAAAGTTCTATTTTTAGACGAACCGACTTTGGGACTGGATCCACAGACAAGAAACCATATGTGGAGTTATTTAGAGGAGCTGAATAAATCTGAAAGAGTAACTGTGTTTTTTACTACGCACTATATGGAGGAAGCAGACCGCATTGCTCGGCGCATTGCTGTAATTGATCGCGGTAAGATTATCGCAACCGGCACTCCGGAAGAATTAAAAATGCAAACGAACACTGCTTCTCTTGAAGACGCTTTTTTATCTCTTACAGGCAAAGCTATTCGCGAGGAAAAAAGCGGCGGTTTGGACAGAATGCGCATAATTCACCGACGCTTGGCAGGAAAATGAATTTTGAATTTTATAACTTATGAAAACCGTTTATATTTTGTGGATTAGACAGATTAAGCGGTACTTGCGTTCAAGATCAAGAATTATCGGTTCGCTTGGGCAACCCTTGCTTTTTTTACTGTCCCTTGGATTTGGCTTTGGTCCGGTTTTTCAGAAAGCGGGACAGGGCAGCTATATCCAATTCCTCGTGCCTGGAATTATCGGTATGAGTATAATTTTTACTTCTATTTTTTCTGGTATGGAAATTATCTGGGACCGGCAATTTGGTTTCCTGAAAGAAACTTTGGTTGCTCCAGTGTCAAGATTTAAAATTATGATCGGAAGAACATTTGGCGGCGCAACAGTCGCCACACTGCAGGGAATGCTTGTGTTTTTTATTGCCTTGATTGTAGGATTCCGTCCCTACAACTGGGCATTAGTGCCAGCCGCATTTTTGGTAATGCTCTTAGTTTCTTTACTATTTACCGCTTTTGGCACGGCAATCGCTTCCCGTCTTGACGATATGCAAGGTTTCCAGCTGATTATGAATTTTTTGATTATGCCGCTGTTTTTTCTCTCCGGCGCTCTTTTTCCCTTGCAGGGATTGCCGTCTGGAATTGTTTTTGTCGCCAGGATTGACCCGCTTTCGTATGGAATAGACGCTTTTCGCGCTCTGTTTCTCGGTGCCGCGCAATTCGGTCTATCCGCAGATATTGCTGTTCTTTCCGCAATTACATTGGCTTTTATAATTATTGGAAGCTATTTTTTTTCCAGAATTCAGATTTAAAAAAATTAGCGCAACGATTATTACCCAAACTTTAACGAACAAATATATGATAAGATTTACAAAAAATATTTTTATCGGACTGCTTATTGCGGCGGTTTTAATCGGCGGATATTTGATTTTCGGCCGGCAAAAACGGCAGCCGGTTTATAACTTTGTCATTGCCGGCCGCGGCGATGTTACGCAGGAAGTAAGCGTTACAGGGAGAGTCAAGCCCGTTGAAAAGGTGGATCTCGCATTTGAAAAAAGCGGAAAAGTTTCAAAAATTTATGTCAATATCGGCGATAGAGTTACGGCCGGACAGACACTGGTTGTTCTCAACAACGCCGATATTGAAGCCCAGCTTTTGCAAGCCGAAGCAGAGGTTGAAAGCGCCAAATCTTTGCTTACACAACAAGAAGCTGCGCTTTTGAGCCAAGAAGCAAAGCTAAATGAGGCAAAGCGCGGCACCCGTACCGAAGAACTGCAAATCGCGGAAACCAACGTAGCCAATGCCCAAAAATCTCTTGCAGACGCGCAAACAAGCCTTAAAAACGCAAAACAAACCGCGGATATCAGCCTATCCAATTTGTACGGAAAAGTGAAAGATATTCTAAACGACGCTTATGCCAAATCCGACAATGCGATAAACACACAAACCGCCAATATGTTTTCCAACGCTTCTTCCGACAGCCCCAAGCTTACTTTTTCAACCACTGATTCACAGGCAAAAATAGATTCAGAATTTCAGCGCGCGCTGGCGGGAAATTCCCTTCTTGCGCTGAAAGCGGACGTGGATAATCTTTCTTCTTCCTACCAAGCAATAGACAATTTGCTTACCGATTCGCAAAATCAGCTGATCATTATGCGCACTTTTTTGGCAAGATTAAACACTGCGGTCAATTACGCTTCTGGACTTTCTTCTACAACCCTTGATGCTTACAAAACTTCGGTAACTGCGGCTTGGACCAATGTAAATACGGCTATTGCCAATATCAACAACCAGGCACAATTGATTGCCAGCCAAAAAGCAACTAACCAGAGCAATATTGATACTGCGCAAAGCGCGGTTAATACTGCCCAAAATACTTTATCCAGCGCCCAAGATTCTCTTGCGCTTAAAAAAGCCGGATCCGCGCCAGAGCAGATCGCGTCTCAGGAAGCGCAAGTTAAACAAGCAGAAGCCAATGTCGCGTCGCAAAAGGCGCAAATCAAATCAGCTGAGGCAAATGTAAAAAATATCCAGGCGCAGCTGGCGAAGACTATTATTCTTTCGCCTATAGCCGGAGTTGTTACCCGCCAAGACGTCAAGATAGGAGAGATTGTTTCAGCAAATAATTCGCTCGTTTCTCTTATTTCAGACGCAAAATTTCAGATTGAGGCGAATGTTCCTGAGGCAGATATTGCAAAAGTGAAAACTGGCGACGAAGCAAAAGTGACTCTTGACGCCTATGGCAGCGATGTGATTTTTGTGGCGAAAGTTATTTCCATTGATCCTGCAGAGATTATGATTGAAGGAGTGGCAACCTATAAAACAACTCTTGAGTTTATCAAAGAAGATGACAGTATCAGGTCAGGAATGACCGCGAATATAGATATTTTGACCGCAAAGCGGGAAAATACGATTTTTGTTCCCAGCCGGGCGATAATCTCCAGAGCCGGCGAAAAATATTTATGGACAGAAACCGCTAAAGGCGAAATCAAAGAACGAAAAATACAGACAGGTCTTAAAGGTTCGGACGGCAACACAGAGATAGTTTCCGGAGTAACCGAAGGAGAGAAAATAATTCTCAATTATGGCGCTTATTGAAGTAAAGAACCTGGTGAAAAATTATCAAGAAGAGAATGTTCTGACGCCGGTTCTGCGCGGCGTTTCTTTTGCCATAGAAAAGGGAGAATTCGTGGCGGTTATGGGACCTTCGGGCTCTGGTAAATCAACCCTCTTGCATATTTTGGGTTTTTTGGACCGGCACACTTCCGGCGAATACCGCTTTGAAGGAAAAACCATAGACGATTATTCCCGCGAAGAGCTGGCGCACATCAGAAACAAAAAAATGGGTTTTGTCTTTCAGTCATTTAATTTACTTTCCCGCGCGACAGTTTTTGAGAATGTCAAGCTGCCGCTGATGTATTCCAGCATAAAGGAATCTTTATGGGACGAGATGGCAAAAAAAGCGATTGAGTCGGTAGGTCTTGGGCACCGGATAAATTACGACCCGAGCCAACTTTCCGGCGGCGAGAAGCAGAGGGTTGCGATTGCCCGGGCACTTGTTAATAATCCTGAAATTATTTTTGCAGACGAGCCGACCGGAAACCTTGATTCCAAATCCGGGAAAATAATTATGGAAATTCTGCAGAAGCTGAACGAAGAAAGAAAACATACCATTATTTTGATAACGCACGAAACTTATACCGCAGAACTGGCAAAGCGAATAATATATTTTCGTGATGGAAAAGTTGAGAGCGATAAAGTCATAAATAATCGCAGGCATTCAGACGACTTTGTCAAATAATTTATTGCTAAAATATTTTCCCCTAATGCAATCTTGGGAAATTGACCCGCTTTGAGTATGCGTTGTAAGAATTTAATTTAGGTATTATGCTTCTTAAACACCTTTTTATAACCGCAGCGAATGGTCTGAAAGCTCATAGATCACGTTCAGCGCTTACGATTTTAGGAATTGTTATCGGTATCACCGCGATCATTATTATGATGTCTGTGGGTCAGGGCGCGAAAAACCTGATTTTAAACCAAATCCGCGGCTTGGGATCGCAAACCATAGCGATTGAGCCTGGCGCCGAACCAAAGGGTTTTTCTGACCTTACGCAGATATTTACTGACTCTTTGAAACAAAAAGATGTAGAATCTTTAAAAATGTCTTCAAATGTAAGAGGTTTGAAAGAAATCAGCCCGAATGTGGTGCAGGTGGCGACCGTGGCTTCTGCAAACGAAGCTATAAGGGTGAATATTATCGGTACAGCTCCGGCAATTGCCGAAATTCTTGACTTATATCCCAGTCAAGGCCGGTTTTTTGACGAGGAAGATGTGAAAGAGAAGTCCAATGTGGTAGTCGTCGGCTCTGACGTTAAAACCGATCTTTTTGGCAAATCTGACGCGCTCGGACAGAATTTAAAAATAAAAGGAATGACTTTCAAGATTATCGGCGTTATTGCACCCAAAGGCCAGGTAAGCTTGTTTAATATTGATAAAATAGTCGCGATTCCTTATACCACGGCGCAAAAGTATCTTTTTGGCATAAATTATTTTAATTCCATCATCGTTGAAGCAGAAAGCGGACAAAATATCCAGCAAGCAGTTGAGGAAATCAAGTTGACCCTGCGCCAAAACCATAATATCACCGACCCTTCAAAAGACGATTTTCATGTGATGACTCAAGCCGAAGTCGCACAGAGAGCTGGAGCAGTCACGAACATATTGACCGCGCTTTTGGTTTCAATCGCGGCAATTTCACTCGTTGTCGGAGGCATCGGCATTATGAACATTATGATTGTGGCTGTAACAGAAAGAACTCGGGAAATAGGTCTGCGCAAAGCAATAGGCGCGACTGAAAAAGACATATTAATGCAATTCCTTTTTGAGGCGCTGATGCTCACCGGAGTCGGCGGAATTATTGGCGTTGTTTTGGGCGCCGGGTTTTCATATCTCGCAGCTTTTGCTTTAAGCAAAATTGTTTCCTCTGCCTGGACTTTCAGTTTTCCATTTTCAGCCGCAGCTTTAGGATTATTCGTTTCTTCAGTCATCGGCCTGATTTTCGGCTTGTATCCGGCAAGGCGGGCTTCAATTAAAAACCCGATTGAAGCGTTGAGATACGAATAGGGGGTTTATCCCACCTAACTTTTTCGGAAAAGTTAGGTGGGTGTGTTTCCAAACACAAAAGTGCTATATTAAGAGTGGGCGACGTTTAGCAATACGATTACAGGGAAATATATCTTATAATTTATGATAAAAAAAGAGGCGATTATCATATCAATCATAATAACGGCTGCGATTTTTGCAACAATTGGTTTTATAATTGAAGGAAAGCAAAAGTTCGTAAAGAAACAATTGACCAGCGTCGCAGACACTGTTTACGATTTCTCATTGAGCCCCAATGGCGCAAAAATAGCCCTTGTGAAACAAGAAAGCTCCGGGAAAAATAAAATTTACAACATCTGGGCAATGGACAGCGACGGAAACAATTGGAAGCAATTAACAAATGGGACTGTTGATGTATGGTTCCGTGAACCGGTATGGAGTCCAGATGGCACAAAAATAGCGTTTGTGTCAATACTCACCAGCAAAATGCCAATAAATGAAATCCGGACAATGGATGGCGATGGGAGAAATAAAAAGAAATTGGTATCAGAGAAAGGAAGCATTTCCAAATTATCCTGGAGTCCGGACGGTAAACATTTTGCCTATTTAGAAAATGGTAAAATCATATCGCTAACGCTTAAATAAAAGTGGAGCAGAATTAATGTTTATTATTCTGCTTCTTTATTTTGGTCTATAGCTTATGCGATAGTGTGGAATTTTTTACCACAGATCATTTCCGTCGCCAAACCTTACATACCAGCGAGGGTTTACCGCTGAGCCAGAACTGTCACTGTTTTCCCTGACTTCAAAATGCAGATGCAGGCCTGTAGGCCCTTGCGTATTGCCGGTATTACCAACTGTCCCTATTTGTTGTCCTTGTGTCACTGATTGCCCCACCGAAACACCAACAGTGTCCAGATGATAGTATCTTGTGTAATCTTGCGAAGGACAGTACTTAAGGTACTGGTTGGAATCGCCAGGGTTATGTCTGATTATGATATAGTTGCCTGCTCCGCCTGCACCCATATCGCCGCGGTATGACCCTGTTCTGATTGCCGTCACGATCGACAGAAAAAATCTTTAAAAGTTTTTGTGATTTATTTGAATAAATTTATTTGGTCGATATAAACTTATTCACTAAAGGTCGAAATAAAATCAACTTTAATAAATTTAAACAAAAACTTATGATCAAAATTAAAAAGTCATTAATTCTCGCTTTATTAGCCTTAATTCTTCCTGTAAGCGCTTTGGCATATTCATATTCCGGATACAAATGGTTTCAATGGCCGGGTACCATTGTAACGGTAGACATCGATCCAACTGGCAGAAATCAAGCTGAAAATCTTGCTATTATGAATGCGATGTCGGTGTGGCGCAACGCGGGGGCAAAATTTTACTACGTAGATACCACGACATCCGGCAATGATTTCGGTTATTACTATAATAGCGGAACCAGCACTTTGGCATATAATTATATAGATGTCGATTGGTTGGGATATATTACCAAGACATACGTCAGGGTCAATACTTATTATCCTTGGGCGACAGATGGAAGTCCTCTTGCTTATGATTTTGAGAGTATGGCGGCTCATGAATTAGGCCATGGCCTAAGACTGTCGGACATATCGAATTATACCGAGGCGACTATGTATCAGAGTATGGCGAAGGGAGAAACAAAAAAGAGAACGCTTGACACTGATGATGTCAATGGAATTAAATATATCTACGGCAGCTTATAAATTAATCGGATAGCTAAATAATATGAAAAAAACAATTTTATTAGCGACCGCATTTACGCTTCTATTGGTTGTGATTGCCGGAGCGACATACTTTGCTCCCAAAGAGAAAAAATCAATACTGAGTCTATTGGTGGCAGAAGAAGACGTTTCTGCTCTGACCAAAAATTCAAAGGGAATCATAATTGGCAAGGTTAAAAATATCCTACCAAGCCAAAAGAGTGTGAATAAACAGACTGGCGATTCGGTTATATTTACAGATTACTCGATATCTGTAGAAAAATCGCTGAAGGATACTTTGGGAAATGAAGTAATAATTAGGCTTCCCGGCGGAACAATCGGAGAAGGTAAAAATAAGGTAACGACTATAGCTGAAGACATGCCGGAATTCAAAGTTGGAGAAAAAGTTCTGGTATTTCTTTCAAAAGGCACAGATGGATTTTTTGATCTACCAGACGGATATTATACGGCTGAAGGTTGGTTCCAAGGTAAATATGAAATTACCGATAGCAATGCGGGAAATGCAAGAAGAACTCTTCCGCTTGATCAGCTTGAAAATGAGATAAATTCGGCTTTGCAGGCGAAATGAGCGTGTTTGGTCGTATGTAGGAAAAAGCCGTCGCATCCGGCGGCTTTTTCTGTTGATAATGATAGGGTGTTGATTATTATCAGAGTCTTGATTTTTCATATTCACAACAATGCACTTGACTTCTTTCGGGGTTTGGTCAATGTTGTATGTAAAACACCGCAGACCTGC
>CAZKGJ010000014.1:13973-15582 GCA_964552415.1 uncultured Candidatus Saccharibacteria bacterium | reverse complement strand
AATATTATTTTAGCCAAACTGTCCAAAAAGTCAAGAAAAGTTATCCACACCTTAAATTTCCTTTATTTTCGGCCATAAACCGACTATTAGATGAAATACCAGCGTTGATACGGCAATAATGATAAATATGGGCATCTGTTTGTAAAATCCAGTAGTAAAAATCGCGGCTAAAAATAGCAAATACATTGCTGATAAAATTGAAAAAGAAAACCAATCCACTTTTGTGTTTATCTGTCGCCGGTTTTTATAAATATGCCTGGCTAAACCTATAGCTATCACTGCGACAATCAACCAGAAAATATACATTTTAAATGTCTGTACTTCCGGATAATACCCGTAGCTGAAATCGCTTTGGCGATAAAATTCAAAGATTTGCCCCGCTGAAAATTTTCCGGATAAAATCGCGGATAAATTGGCGTAACCAGTAATTTGCAGACCGAGCAGAAGCGGTGAAACCACAACTGCCAGATATTTTATCAGTCGCGAAAATCTATGGCTGAAAAAATTTTGCTCGCTAAAATTGACTAAAAGCGCGAATGTCCATATTACCGCCATCCAGCCAAAGAAATTGTCATAGGGAACACCGAACCATTCCTGGTTTAGAGGGATCCGCCATTTCCAGAATCCGAGCCGAATGGCGATTATATCAAGTGTCAAATCAATGCTTAAAGCCACGAGCGCCATTAAAAAAGGCGCCTGCCACCATTTCAGCGGATATACTTCCGATATTTTCCGCGCGCAATAATAAACAATCAGCCAGCCAATGCCAACAGCAATGGGTACATCAAATATCCTGAAAATAAACTCCTTGCTGTAAGAATACGCTCCAGACAGGTGAACATTTAAAATCTCCAAAAACAGGCCGTATAAAAAAGTCAAAAACAGAATTTCCAATGTTTTTTTGTTCTTGCGCTCTTTGAAAAATATCAGTAAAGAGGTAAATAATGCGCCGAATTCAGAAAAAGCGAAATAAAAGTTTTCCATAACAAATAGCTTTATAAACCTTATGAACTTTATAACTTTATGAACCGATCGTTCCTCCGCCTAAAACTTCGTTCCCTTGATAAAAAACAACGGCCTGGCCAGGGCTAACAGCCCTTTGCTGCTTGGTAAATAAGACAATATAGTTCCCTCTCTGCTTCAAATTCACTGTGGCTTTTTCCGGTTTGTGGCGGTAGCGAATCGCTGCTCGGCATTTTAGCGGCAAACGCGGTTTTTCAGGTCCGACCCAATTAACATTTTTGGCGATTAAAGATTTTTTATAAAGCAATTTATCTTTTGGATCAGAAGTAACTATTAGCTGATTTTTTTTCTTGTCTGCTCCGATAACATAATACGGCTTTCCTCCGCCAATGCCGAGGCCATGGCGCTGGCCTATTGTAAATAGCGACAAGCCCTGGTGAATGCCGATAATTTTTCCGGACACATCAACGATTTTTCCTGGTCTCAAATCAAGATTTTCTTTCAAAAATCTGCGCACATCGCTGTCCATAATAAAACAAATTTCCTGACTTTCCGGTCTTTCCGCTGCTGGAAGCTTGAATTTTTTCGCCAGCTTTCTTACTTCGGTCTTAGTATAATCGCCTATCGGAAACAAATACCTCGCCAG
>CAZKGJ010000014.1:11900-13873 GCA_964552415.1 uncultured Candidatus Saccharibacteria bacterium | reverse complement strand
AAAAAATAATCAACTACGGTTTTTTTAAATTCTTTAACCGCGTTTATTGTATAAAAGGGAATACCAAGAACCTTGCAAACATTGCGCGCAACTCTCTCTGCTTCAATTGAACAGCAGCGATTGATAAAATACTCCGGCTTAGGCGCGTCTTTCGGCTCTTCTGACCAAAAATGCATAAAAACGCCGATAACATTATAGCCCTGCTTTTTAAGCAAGGCAGCCGCTACGGAACTGTCCACTCCGCCAGACATAGCGACAACAACTTTTTTATTTTTTTTTATACCATTTATAACCATTGCAATTTTTATAACATATACTATTACTCAAACCTGTACCCGCATTTTTCCCGCGTGATCCATTCTTTTTCCGTCCGCGGATATCTGCGGCATTGCAAAAAGCGATATTGCCATATCAGGCAATAACTTTTGCCTTTTTCGTCAAAGCGCAAAAAAAGGCATCTCACCGGCAATTGGCAGCATGCCCCGCAATTGACGCATCTGCCGCGCCGGTTTTCCGCCACTGGAAAAAACGCCATTATTGTACGATATAGTTTGTTTTTGAAATTGTTTTTCATTATCTAAAACTTTTCTCTTTCCCGTTTTCCTTTGCGAAACTCGCCTTTAAACCATGCCAGGGGTGACAGTGATTTCAATTTTTTTAAAATAAGGGCGGCTCTATGCTTTTTACTCACTGCTCCTTTTTTGTACTTATTGATTTCTTTTTCCATTTTAAATTTAACTTCGTCAATAGCCTGATATATATCCGGCGCCTCTGCTTCTGCCCTTAAAAGATATTTTTGTGGAACCGAAAGATTTACTTCCACTCTGTAGATTGGCCCGCTTTTATGGTGCCTTGTGGTCATACCAACACCCACTCTTGCTACCGAGGCGGAGTTAATATATTCCTTGAATTTTTCAAGGCCGCCAATTTTTTCGTCAATGTGTTGCCTAATACCTTCAGTTAATTCAAAGTTTGCGCCTTTGATTAAAATTTGCATATTCAAATAATTAAAAAGTTAAAATATTTTTCGGGGCAAGAAAAGCAATAAAAATATTTAGCGGTTAATAATCTAAAATCCCACATATTGAATTTCTTCCTGAAGCTGAATGCCAAAATTCACACGAACCTTTTGCTTTATTATACTTACCAGCATAATCACATCAGTGGCTTTGGCATTGCCGACATTGATGATAAAATTTCCGTGCTCTTTGGAAATCATTGCTCCGCCGATTCTTTTGCCGAGCAGACCAAGCTCTTCAATAAGCCATCCTGCCGGAATTTTTCCGGTAGTTTTAAATTTTTCAGCTTCGGGAAATCTTAGTAATATTTTCTGAAATGCTTTTTGGTTCTCGTTTATTGACGGATTTTTAAAAACGCTTCCGGCGCTCGGACCTATTGGGTGCCGCCCCTGCCGCTTTTTAAGATATTCTTTGATTTGCTCCCTGCTTTTTTTTACATCGCCCTTTGCGAGTTTTAATGTAGCTTTTAAAATAACATATCGCTTTTCCTTATCAGCCATGGGCTGATCAGCCTTTGGCTGAAAAATACTGTTTCTGTAATCAAATTTGCATTCAGAATTAGTCAAAGTGACGGAAGTCAAATCTTTTGCGTTAAAAACTTCAACGCTCTCAACTGATTCTGAAATTGAATGACCGAATGCGCCGGCATTGCCGTAAATTGCGCCGCCCAAAGTTCCGGGAATTCCAATCGCCCATTCTAAACCAGTTAAACCGCCAATCACTGACTCATTGACTATTTTGGAAATAACCGCGCCTGCGCCAGCATAAATTTTTTCATCCTTAATTCTTAATTCTTGATCCTTGATTCTTGTCACTAATCCATTAAATCCCGCGTCTGAAACTAAAATGTTGCTGCCGTTTCCCAAAATATAATAAGGAATTTTTAAATCTTTTGCGACTTTTACTGCGTTTTTAATTTCTTCGGTCGTCTTGGCAATAAAAAAATACCTGGCC
>CAZKGJ010000014.1:5720-11800 GCA_964552415.1 uncultured Candidatus Saccharibacteria bacterium | reverse complement strand
AAATGCAGCCCTACTGTCGCAGCGGCCAGGGCGTTATAAACATTAAATTTACCGGGAATCTTAAGTGTAAATTCACCCAGCTTCTTGCCATTATATTTTATTTTGAACTTCGTTTTTCCGGACACTGTTTTGATATCGTAACCCTGCACATCATTATTATCCCCAAAGCCAAAATATAAAATCTTAAATTTTACATTACCGTTTTTAATTTTAAATTTTAAATTTTTAATTTCCTTATCGTCTCTATTCAAAATCAGCACTCCGTCTTCCGGCAAATTACCGATAAACCCCTCAAACGCACTTTTGTAATCCTCAATATTTTTATAATAATCCGTGTGATCCATCTCAATATTATTCAGTAAGATAATTTTAGGAAAATATTTCCAAAACGCCCGCTTGTATTCACATGCTTCAATTACCATATGCTTTTCTTTGCCGATGCGAAGATTACCGCCGAACTCCGGAACTTTACTGCCAACAACAACAGTGGGGTCTAACCCGCCGCTTGCTAAAACTAAACCGATTAGTGAAGCCGTTGTTGATTTTCCATGCGTGCCGCAAACCGTGATGCCGAATTTATTATTGAAAATTCTTCCTAACGCTTTAGGGTAAGATAAAGTCGGGGTTTTAAGCTGCTTTGCTCTTACCAATTCCGGATTATTTTCAGGAATTGCTAAAGTATAAATTACCAATTCGGTATCTTCGTCCAGATTTTCAGCTTTTTGTCCGATAAAAATTTTCGCGCCGAATTTTCCAAGTTCGTCAGTGATTTCCGATTCATTGACATCGGAGCCGCTTACAATTTTTCCTTTCGCCAGCATTAATTTGGCAATAGCTGATAAACCAATGCCGCCGATACCAATGAAGTGGATGCGCTGAATTTTGTCAAGGTCTATTTTTGGCATAAATTCCTGATTTCAGTATATAACATCCGACGTATAACATCAAACTATAAAAAAGACCGATTTAAATCGGTCTATAAATGTATGAAGGTACCAACATCTTCACTTCCCCAGTCTTATAATCTCTTCCGCGATTTTCTGCGCCGCATCTGGCACTGCCAAGGCGCGGCTGGCGCGGATCATTTGCATTTGTTTTTCCTTATTTTCCAAAATATTAAAAATCGTCTCGTAAAGCAGGTTCGGCGTCAGATTTGCTTCTTCAAGCATAACTGCAGCGCCGCGGCTTGAAAAATAATAAGCGTTTTTCAGTTGGTGGTCGCTTGCCGAAGTCGGCAAAGGAATCAAAATTGCCGGCTTTGCCATGCTGATAATTTCAGAAATACTGTTTGCGCCGGCCCTGCTTACAATAACATCGCTTATCGCGTATGCATCTCTGATATTTTCCCGAAGAAAAGGAATTGCGCGGTAGTTTTCAAGATTAGGCACTGACCAACCTGAAATCTCCTGACGGATTTCTTCATAATTTTCAATTCCACACTGGTGAATAATCTGCGCTTTTTCAATAATTTTCGGAACAGCTTGCAGTAAAATTTCGTTTATCTTCTGCGAACCTTGACTGCCGCCGATAACAAAAACAGTCGGCAGGCCTTTTCTAAGATTGAATTCGGATATGGCCCTTTCTTTGTCTCCCTCAAAAATTTCTTTGCGAACCGGATTGCCGGTCAAAACTGTTTTTTTGCTTGAAAAATATACATCTGCTGACTCAAAAGCAATCGCGATTTTATTAGCGAATTTTGAAGAAATAATGTTAGCCAGTCCAGCGATTGAATCCGATTCGTGAATAATCACTGGTATCCGATAAACCCATGCGGCGAAAACAACGGGAAAAGACGCGTACCCTCCCTTGGCAAAAACAACATCGGGCATAAACCAATAGATATGCCAAAGCGACTGAATAATGCCAATGGGCAAGTTGATAAATTCTGTTAAAGTTTTAACGGACCAATAACGTCTCAATTTATATGCCCTGATTTTTTTTACCGGAATGCCGAAATTTATTACCGTGTCGTTGAAAAAACTATCCGGTCCGATAAATAAAAAATCCGGCTTTTGGTTTAACGCGCTCAATAAATATTTTATCTGCTCGGCAACTGCGATAATCGGCATCAGATGCCCCCCTGTGCCGCCGCCTGTAAATAGTATTTTCATAAAAATTATTATTCTGAAATTATACCAAAATTATTTAAAATCGCAAAACATTTTTTGGCGACTTTATGGTATATCTTGAAATATTTAAAATTATCCCCGCGCCTATAAGCGTAAAAATAAGCGAAGACCCGCCGTAACCGATAAAAGGTAAAGGAACTCCTGTAAGCGGAAGCAGGCGGGAAATCGCGCCGATATTTATGAAAAATTGCAAAACTATTGTAAGCGAGATTCCGGCGGCAAGCAATCTGCTAAACTGATCCGGCGCGTTTTTGGCGATTAAGAAACATCTCCATGCGAACGCAAGAAAAAGCGCTACTAAAAAGAACACGCCGATAAACCCCAGCTCCTCCGCAAGTACCGCAAAAATTGAGTCGCCATACGGCTCTGGCAAATAATTATACTTCTGACGGCCCTGCAGAAATCCCACGCCCCAAAAACCACCGGAGCCGATAGCAAGCATTGCCTGATTGATCTGATAACCGATGCCTTGCGGGTCCATTTCCGGATACAGATAAATTATAAAGCGGTTCATACGGTATGGCTCAAGCCGGATAAGTATAAACAAAGCTGTAAGCAGGACGATTATTAAAAAAGCTATATGCGAGATTTTTCCGCCAGCGATGAAAAAAAGCAACAAAGCCGCCAAAACAATTATACTCAATGTTCCGAGGTTGGGCTGCGCCATAATTAAAATTCCCAAAATTCCCAGCATTATCATCAGTGGCAAGACCGTTTCTTTAAAATCTTTAATTTTTTCCTTTTTTTCAACAAACCAATAAGCAAGATATGCGACAAAAATCAATTTTATCATTTCCGCGGGCTGGAACGACAAAGGCCCGAAAATAAGCCATCTTTTTGCTCCGCCATGGGAAAACCCGAGTGAAGGAATAAAAACTAATGCGAGGGCAGCTGCGGCTAAAATTAAAAAAGGTAAAATCAGTTTTTTCCAGTGTCCGTAATAAATTCTCTGAACAACGAGAAACAAAAAAATTCCCGGAAAAACGCCATAGAAAAACTGATGCTTGGCGTAATAATAAATATCGCCAAAATTTTCCTGACCTTTAACCATACTCGCGCTCGCCACCATAGCTAATCCAAAGACAGTAAGCAAAAAAATAATTACTGCTAAAACATAATCTGGTTCATGCGCTTTAGTCATATCGGCTTCAATTTTAATCGCTTATAAATTTCTTTTGCCAAAACCCTTGTTTTTTCAAGCGGTTTTCCAAAAGAATCAGTTAATGGCAGAAGGGCTTCAAGCCGCGCGTATTCAGATTCCGTACCGACCACGCGTCCTTGTGCGGCTGTTAGAAGAACAAACTCATTGGTATCCTTTAAATCTTCTATTGAATATCCGTTTCGCACAAAAATCAGCTCATTATTATCTTTTAAAAAATAAACTCCGGATTTTAAATTTCCACCAATCGTGCGCCTGCCGTTTTCTTTATTCCTTATGACCAACTGCGCGCCGCTGATGTTTTGCGTTTTTTCTGCACCTGAAGGCTCGGTATGTGTGGGGATTTCGTACTCAATTCCCAAAAATCCCAACATATGAAGCGCAAGCATTGGGATTTGTCCGGATTTAATTTCCAACTTGGTATAAAAAGGAATTGACGCCACCATTCGCGGATTGATTTCAATCAAAAAAACTTCCTTATTTTTATCGTCAACAACAAAATCCAATCCAAAAATGCCCATATAACCCTTGCTCTTCATATATCCTCCGATTTTCTCAGTAATAGTTTTGATTTCTTTAAGCGCTTCAGAAGAAATTTCTAAGCTTCTCCAGTCGTTTCCGCAGCTTGCTCCGTAATTATTCGTACACTCCTTAACGCCAGTAATTTGATAACAGGGTTTTCCCGTGAGAACTCTGTAAGCGGTAATACACGCATTAACAGTAACTGGCGTTCCTTTTATAAATTTTGATACTTTCACCAGTACGGGTTTTTTATCCGCCGTTTTGATTAATTTGTTGAAAAATTTGGCGTATTGTGCGATATTCTTGATAAAAAAAGTTGAATTGCCGGCAAATCCGGCGCCGAACTGAATAACAAAATGATCATAATATTTTTTAAGCTCATAAAAACTTATCCGCCGCAAATCAAATATGTCGGTTTCCGGAGTTTTTACTTTTGCCGCCCTGGCAATTTCCAGAAAATTTAATTTATTTTCCAGCTCGCGCGACAAGCCTACCGGATTATTCAGAATCATCCATTTATTTATACGCGCTGTTTTTTCAATTGCCGGCATCGGTTTAAACATAACAATCGCAGCAGGAAACTTGTCGGAAGAATTTTTTTTGATATATTCTTTAACTTTGGGGTGATTCAAAAGCAGCGCCGAATTCCGGAAGATAATATTTTTTTCACCCTCCTCTTTCTCAAGACAAAACACTTTAACCCCTTTCGCAAGTAAATAATCAACCTCGTCGTCATAATCTATACAAATAATATGATAGTTTGGAATAATTTTTTCCAGCCCTATGCCCTTGTCGGCGTTATTTGTGATATAAAATATCGGGATTTTTATCCCTTGAAAAAATTTTTCCAATTCCGCTATGTTGTTGATCTGCACCGCCATATATATTATAGGTTCAGAAAAATAACTTTAGCACTCCCAAACTTACGCCTAATACTAAAATTCCGCCAAATGCTACCCCGGAGCTAATCAGAAAAAATGCGCGCCAAAAGGAAATTCCGAAAAGGAACGCGATTAGCGCTCCTGTCCAAGCGCCGGTCATTGGCAAAGGAATCGCAATAAAAACTACCAAGGCCAAACTACCCCATTTTTCAAGGGCGTCATTATATTTTCCTCTGGTTCGCGTGAAAATATAACTAAAAAATCTGTCCAAAGCGGCCCATTTGTTTGTTAAAAATTTTACGGCCAGCGGAATTATATAAATCGCAATAGCGGTTGAAACAATATTTCCAGAAACAGCCCAAAAGTATGCCGCTTCCGGCGGCAGTTTATACACAGCAAGTCCTAACGGTATGGCAGTACGCATTTCTCCAATAGGCGCCAAACCTGCCAAAAAAGTGATTAATTCTCCGTTCATTGACAAAAAAATTGAAGCGAGCCAATGTATCCGAAATTATATTAAGGGATTCCCTTTATTTATAATTAAGGAGAATTGGCTATCATAACCGAATTTTTTATAATCAGTATCGCTTCCTCAATATTATCCGCTTTTAAAAACTTGCTATTTTCTACACCTGTAATTATATCACCTGTCTTCTTTCCTGTCAGCAGCAGTGCAACTTTTTTACCGCTTATTTTTTCCTTTAGTTTTATCGCGCCGGCAAAACTCGCCGCACTTTCGTAGCTGGTAATAATATTGTTTTGAGCAAGAATTTTCTGCGCTGTAATTATTTCCAGGTTTGAAACTACTGCCCCACCGCCTTTGGAATTTTTTATTATTTCAAAAATTTCTGACAATTTTTTCTCATAAATTTTCTTGGAAATAATTCCGCGCGCCAAACTTGTTTTTTCCGGAATAAAATCTTTATCAAATTTTTCCGCGATCGGATGGATTTTGGAAGTCTGCACCGCATAAATTTCCGGCGCTCTCCTAATTTCGTAAAGTTTAATCAAATCCCGATACGCTTCCCCTATCGCTATGAGCGTGCTGGCGCTGGAAGTTGGAATAAAAATTGAATCAATCTCACCACAATGCTCAAAAATTTCAAAAGCAATAGACTTCAAGCCAAAATGCGAGTTTTTATCAGTGCCCGGCCGTAGATTTCTAATGCCGAATTTTTTTGACACCAAATCGGCCAGGGTCAAAGCGCGTCTGGAAATAATTACCGCGGCTCCAAAATCCGCTATTTTTTTGAGTTTCTCTTTGTCGGTATGAGGCGAAACAAAAACAAAAAGTTTTATGCCGGCCAATTGGCAATATGCCGAGGCAGAGACCGCCGCATTGCCAGACGAAGAAATTATCAGGGTTTTCTCGCCATTTTCTTTAGCGGC
>CAZKGJ010000014.1:3835-5620 GCA_964552415.1 uncultured Candidatus Saccharibacteria bacterium | reverse complement strand
GCTTTTATCGCCGCAATGGTTGACTCTGGATTTGTGGAAGCCAAGTCGTCATAAAATCTCACGCCGCCATATTCTCCGATGAATTCAAGCCGGTGCGGAAGGCCGTGAAAATTTTGCACAGCTTTTTTAATTTCTTCGGGTTTTGCACCTGCCAGATAAGAAACCAATGCTGCCGCCAGAATATTCTCAACATTGTGTTCGCCGATTATTTTTATATCGCGCAAATCGCAAATTTCCAATTTGGGCTTCTTGGAAAATAGTTTAATATAAATTTTTCCATTTTCTATAAATGTGCCATTTTCAATTTTCCTCCTTTTGCCAAAAAAGAAAACCGCTGCTCTTTGTTTTTTTAATTCCTCGCCGATTTTTCTTGTGATTTCATTGTCATAATTTAAAACCGCTTTCTTACCCTTCCGTAAATGCCGAAAAAGAGATTTTTTTGTTTTAATATATTTTTCAAAACTTCCATGCTCATCAATGTGGTCAGGAGAAATATTGGTGATTACGCCAATATCCGGACTTCTGTCCAAATCAACCATTAACTGACGGTTGCTTGTTTCCAAAACCAAGATGTCGTCTTTACCCATTTTTGAGATTTTCTCCAGTTCTTGCCCACTACGGCGGTCATTGCCAGCCAAATAAACCTTGTTTCCATTTTTTGCCCCTGAAAAAATGTCATAAATCAGATTAGAAGTTGTACCTTTGCCTTTTGTGCCTGTAACGGAAATTATTCTGCCTTTTGCCAATTGAAAATATAGTTTCATAACTGTGCTGAACTCTATACCCATTGCGCGAGCTTGAGCCAGCTTTGGAAAATTCGGTTTGTATAAACGCCATGACGATGGTATAAAAATTATATCAGCATGCGATATTCCTTCCAGATATTTATCTTTCAGTTTTAAGATTGCCGGAAATTTTAAAAAATTTTCAAATGCTTCCAGTTTTTCTTTTCCCTGCAGCCAAAGATGGGTTTTGAAAAAATTTTTTTTCAACTCTTTTCGGTCAGCGGAGAAATCGTGCGCCGTAATATTTTCCGCACTGCTTTTCGCAAAAAATTCTAAAATTGCGCTTCCCTCAGCTCCGGAAACGCCAACGATATGGATATTCTTGCTTTTTAAATTTTCTAAAAATTTATCCACATTTTTACAACAATTCAATGTTATTTATAATCAATTCAAATTTGTATCTACGATATTCGGCGGCGGTGCCCCTTGCAATATTTTGCGAATGTAATCATAATAGTTTTCTAATGCTGATTAATTTATAAGTTTTTAAAATTTTTGACAAATCTTCAACTGCGACCCCGCCGTTTTCTTTTCTGGTGTTTAGAATAAAAAACTCGTTTGTGCATTTGCTTATATTTTGGCGGTATTTGTTATTTTCAATAACCACGCCGACATGAGGATAATTCCTATTTTTGCGCCTGAAAAAGACGAGGTCGCCGAATCGCGCGCTTTTTAAATTGGTTTTCTTTCCGCAAACCGCCTGGTCGCGCGAATGTTTGGGCAATAAAATTCCGAAAATTTCTTCATAAAATTTCTGTGTCAAACCTGAACAATCAAACCCGTTTTTTGTTGTCCCACCCCACAAATAAGGAGCCGCCAAATACTTTTTTAAAAAAGAAATAAATTTTTTTTCAATATTTTTTACCTTAATAAATTTTAGCGTTTTATTTACTTCCGGCCTTATTATGTTTTTCCATCTTCGCTTTTTTTCCTGAAATTTAAGATTTGAATTTGAAATTTGAGTTTTTTTTGTCCAGCCAATAGTAAGGTCTTTTTTCTG
>CAZKGJ010000014.1:0-3735 GCA_964552415.1 uncultured Candidatus Saccharibacteria bacterium | reverse complement strand
TATTTTTTTTGATAACGGGATTTGATTCTGTCCAATTCTTTTTTGATTTTAGAAACCAATAATTTATACATAATTCCATCCTTATACAATGCGGCGATGGCTGAAATTTTTAGCCATTTATTTTGGCGGCTTTCCGGAAAAGGTTTTTGACTCTAGACACAGCGGCGCCAAAATTTAAGCGAGGCGCATATTAACCTTTTTTATGGAAACTTGTTCTGTCCGAGCGTATGGCTAAAAATTTCAGCCATCGCCGCGCATAGCTTATTTAACGAGAAACGATTTTATTTTATTGTAAGCGCCATAATCAGCCCGAACGCAGCTGCCAAACCCGAAATAATCCAAAATCTCATTGTTACTTTTGCTTCCGGCCAACCAAGTGCCTCAAAATGATGGTGTATAGGAGTGCTCAAAAATATTTTCTTGCCCAGAATTTTTTTGGAGATCAATTGTATTATCACGGATAAAGATTCCAGGACCAAAATAAAGCCGATTACCGGCAAAATAACTACGGTATTGGTAAGCATCGCGATGACGCCCAAAGTAGTCCCTAAAGCCATAGAACCGGTATCGCCCATAAAAAAGGCTGCTGGATAAATGTTGAACCAGATAAAAGCGACTAGCGCTCCGACAATTGCCATAATAAACATTGTCAATTCAATTTTACCTTGACTGAAAGCAATCAAGCCGTAAGCGCTAAAAGCCGTAAGCGCCACTCCGCCAGCCAAGCCGTCAAGTCCATCGGTTTCGTTCAGTGAAAAAGAAGTCGCAACCACTACCAGAATAAAAAGCGGGACATACCACAATCCCAAAAATACTTCGCCAAAACCAGGAATGTTTATGGCGTTCCAGCCGAGCTTGAAATAGAACCACCAGGCGCCGCCGACAGCTATAAGTGTGTATAGCAATAATCTTGTTTTTATACGCAGCCCTCCGCCGTTTGGGCCGATTTTTTTGATATTGAGCAAATCGTCAAAAGCGCCGACAATTCCCGCGATAACCAGTGCGCCCAAAGGCAGCCAAGTCTGACTGCGGTCCAGGAAGTTCAGGCGCTGGAAAAAAGAACCTGGATAATATTTTGCTAAACCGGATAAAATAATCGCCAAAAAAGCCACTATCAACCAAATAAATAATCCGCCCATCGTGGGAATTCCCTCTTTCTTTTTATGAAGAGAGGTAAAAAGAGGAGTATCGCCTTCGGCGCGTATGCTTTTTCCCAGACGATAACGAATCAACAACCTAATAAACGGCGTAATAACAGCCAAGGCAATAATAAAAGAAATAATAAAAATGGTTATAGGACCGATAATGGTGTAGGAATAAAGCATGATAAAAATTCAAAAGCTAAAATTCTCCGCCTGCCTTTTAAGTTTTGACTTTTTCTATTTCCATTCATAACTATTCCAAATCCAATTCACCAATTCTTTCGTTTCGGCGAACCGATCATCCGCGCCGATTATCACAGTCATTATCTTCTGGTTATTAAAAGGGTTTTTCACAATCAGCAAAAGCGATTCGCCAGCCTCGTCGGTATAGCCCGTTTTTCCGCCAACAATGCCGGGCAGCAGGCCGATTAATTTATTCGTGTTTTTAATAAAATGATTATTTTCCCCGTCTGCCGACACTATTTTCGCCTCTGGAATTTTTGACATTTCAAAGATTTCGGGACGCGCTCTAAATAATATCTTACTCAATTTTATGACATCGGCGGCAGTGGAGTAATTATTTATATCGTCTATCCCTGCAGGGTTGGCAAAACTTGTATCTGATAAATTATTTTTACGGATAAACTCATTCATTAAGCCGACAAAATATCCGACTCCTGTGTTTTGCCCGCTATAGAGCGCAACATCCTCTGCCAACGCGAAAGCCGCATCATTACTTGAAGCAATCAGCATTATTAGTATTAAATCGCGCGCTTTTATCTTTTCTCCAACAACCAATGCGCCGCTGTCGCCCTCTGCTTCAACTGCTGATTTATTAATTATCACCTCTTTATCTAAATCATAGTTTCTGCCAGCAATATCTGTATGTAAATTTTTATCAGCCAATCCCAGAATAACCGCGGCAGTTACCAGTTTTGTAATGCTCGCGATTGCCACTCTTTGCCCGAAAGATTTTTCGTATAAAATTTTTCCGCTTAAGTCATCTATTGCCAAAGCTGATTTAGCCGAAACCTCAATCGCCCGCCAGTCGTTTTTTTTCTCCGGTGTTAAAACGCGCTCTATCGGCAAAAGATATGTTTGACTAAAAACAGGAAAATCTCTTTGCTGAACCGCGGAATTTTTAAAAAAATATCCCTCGCGGCTTTGGCTTTCTTTTGGATTATCAGATATTAAAATTCCGGCGCCGATTAATCCTAAAAAGACAGAAAAAACGGGAACAGAAAAGTATAACACTTTTTTTGGTAAGTATCCGTGGTCAGCGCGATAATTCTTCATAATTCGGCAGATTCTCTTTGCGATTTAGATTGAGCTTTTTCAAAAAATCAAAGCTAATCTGATAAAGATAGCTTCTGGAATCGTTTGGATTCTGCATCCTTTCAATTAAACCCCTTATCAACAAATAGCGAAGAGTAAAAGTGCAATTAACGCCTCTTATTTCTTCTATTTCACTTCTTGTAATTGCTCCGCGATAAGCTACTATTGACAGAGTTTCAAGTGAAGCGCGTGACAAACTTTCTTCCACTTCGCTTTTCAGAAAGCGGCTTACATATTCTGAGTTGTCTGGACTGGAAACCAGCTGCGCTTCGCCGTTATTTTGTATTATTCGCAATCCTCTTTTTGCCGCAATAAAATCTTCTTGTAATGAATTTATCGCCCTTTTTACCTCTTCGCTTTTTATGCCTTCACCAATAATTTCAGCGATTTTTCTGATTTTCAGCGGCTCTCCGGAAACAAAGAGCAAACTTTCAGTTATTGATTTTATTTTTTCTTGTTCCATCGTATGATAAGTGACGCGTTAAATTTGTCAGTGCCGAGTGTATACTTAAAAATTTAACGCATTACTTGAATTACATAATAATTTCTTTCTTGCTAATCTTAATTTCTCCAAAAATTTTTTCTTGTTCAAAAGTGATTATTTTCTGCTTAAAAAGCTCTAAAATTGCCAAGAAAGTAACAATGATTTCTGTCTTTGATTTTGCGTTAAGAGTTAGAGTTTTGAAACTGGTTGCGATTCTTTCCTCTAAAGATTTTTTAAGTTCGTTTATTTTCTGCTCAAGTGTGATTACTTCTTTGAGTCGCTCCTCGCTCAATTTTTGCTCTTTTGGAATTTCTGACAGAATTCTGCGCAGCGTTTTTTCCAAAATCCCTGCGTCAATATTTTCCGGCGGATAAAACCCGACCTCAATTCCTTCGAGTCCCCGACGGCTGAAGCTAAACTGTCGTTTGCCAAATCTCGCACCAAGCAGTTCGGAAATCTCTTTAAACTTTTTATACAGTGCCAGCCGTTCCTGTAGTTCGGTAATAGAATCTTCTTCTTCCTGAGTCAATTCCAAAACCGGCAAAAGCGCTTTTGATTTTATCAAAATAAGGCGCGCTGCCACAACCAAAAAGTCTGCCAGATTTTCCGATGAAATATCTATGTTTTGCTTAAGGTGCTCTAAATAGCCGTCCGTAACTTTTGCCAAAGAAATTTGGGTAATTTCCAGTTTCTGTTTTTCAATCAACTCCAGTAATAAATCAAGAGGGCCTTCAAATTGTTCAAGTTTAACTGTAAACGGCATATAATAAACCT
>CAZKGJ010000013.1:0-16023 GCA_964552415.1 uncultured Candidatus Saccharibacteria bacterium | reverse complement strand
GCGAGTTCAACTGTTACTTTAGTTAAAGATGGTGGTAAGAATATTATTGTTGATCCGGGTTGTAATCGGGAGAGATTACTTATTGTACTCGGCAAAGAAAATCTGAAAGTTGACGATATTGATTTCGTGCTTTTGACCCATAATCATTTGGACCACGCTTTGTTATCCGGAATTTTTCCGAATGCCAGAGTTTTGACAACAGAAGAAATTTATAAAAACGACAACCAAGTTAGCCACGACAATATTATCCCTGATACTGATTTAAAAATCATTCAGACACCAGGACATTGTAATGAGCATTGTTCGCTTATTGTGCCGACGGAAAAAGGAATTTACGCCGTGGCCGGCGATGTTTTCTGGTTTATTGACGGCGAGAGGGAAACAGCGGATATTGAAAAAATTGACGATGCGCATCCGGCAGAAGTCAATATGGAAAAGCTTATTACTTCCCGCAAAAAAATCCTGGAAATCGCGGATTGGGTGATTCCTGGGCACGGGAAGATGTTTAAAATCAAAAAATAATGAATTATTCCACCCCACAATTCGTATAAACAGGAAAATAAGAAATTCATCCGAAACAATTCTATGAAAATCATTCGTAAAAATCAGACAAAACAATTCAAGAATAGCGATAGCTGCACAGCAATCGATTATTGGACGGATGACAAGGAAATCAACGGAGCGTTTATGGAAATTAGCGGCAGATATCCAGATAAAGGCAGAGTCGTCAATCTGGAATGCAAAGAAATGGCATATATTATTAAAGGGAAAGGCGAGTTGGAAGTCGAAGGCAAAACAATCGAACTTACCGAAGGATATCTGGTTTTAATTGATAAAGGCGAAAAATATTTTTGGAGCGGTAATTTTAAAATATTTGATGTTTGTACGCCAGCTTGGAGTCACGAGCAACACAAAAAAGTTGAATAAAAAATATGAAACTAAAATCTTTAAATCCAGCCAAAAATTACGAAGTAATCGGCGAAGTTGAAGTTTCAACCTCGAAAGACATTGCCAATGCGGTTAAAAAAGCCCATGCGGCAGCTTCTGTTTGGGTAGAAACGCCGATTGAAAAACGAGTAGAATTTATCAGAAAACTGAAAGAATTACTTTTGGAAAGTAAAGAAGAAATCGCACGGCTGATTACCCGGGAAGTCGGAAAACCCATTCGGGAATCAAGAGACGATATTGATTTTGACCAAAGGTATCTGGAATATTTTATCAGCCAAGGACCAAAAATACTTTCCGATAAAATTGTTTTTGAAGACGACAAAAGCGTCGGAAAAATAGTATTTGAAGCTTATGGCGTGGCGGCAGTTATTGCGCCGTGGAATTTTCCGACCAGTATGCCGCTTTGGGGAATTGTGCCGAATTTGATTGCCGGAAATACCGTGGTTTTCAAATCCTCGGAAGAAACTCCGCTTGTCGGAAAGAAACTTGCAGAGTTGATTGCAAAAACCGGTTTACCGGAAGGAGTTTTTAATATTATCTACGGCGATGGCAAAGTTGGCGCAAAACTGGTGGATTCTGATATTGATTTGATATGGTTTACCGGAAGCACCAGAGTCGGCCAGGAAATATACAAGAAAGCAGGCAAGAAATTCATTAAAGTAATTTTAGAACTCGGCGGATCAAGCCCCGCAATCGTATTTCCGGACGTTGATATTGAAAGCGCAGTGGAAGAAATTTTTATTGCCAGATTCCTGAACTGCGGACAGGTATGCACTGCGATAAAAAGATTATTTGTAGTCGAGCCCGTATTTGATGAATTTCTTGCGAGATTAAAAATAAGAGTGGAAAAAGTAAAAATCGGAAATCCGATGGACGAAACTACGGAAATGGGAAGTATGGTTTCTAAAAAACAACTGGATTTATTAGAAAAACAAGTTTCAGATGCCAAGAAAAAAGGCGCAAATATTATTACCGGAGGAAAAAGGCCAGCCAATTTAAAAGGTGCGTATTATCTACCTACGATTTTGACTAATATCAAAAAGAATATGCAGATTTATAAAGAAGAAGTTTTTGGTCCGGTATTGCCGATTATTCCATTTAAAAACAAAGAAGAAGCGATTGAATTGGCCAATGATACAATTTACGGATTATCCGCTGAAATTTATACCAAGGATAAAAATCTGGCACAAGAAGTTGCAAAGAAAATCAAAGCTGGAACAGTGGCCATAAACACGGATAGCTATTTCAAGCCCGAATGTCCATTCGGCGGTTACAAGAAAAGCGGCATGGGCAGGGAATGTGGGGAGCACGGGCTTCAGGAATTCGTGCAGATTAAGCACATACATTTAAAGAAGTAAAAATAATACGCATTATGATTTATCTGATTCACGGCGCGGATAGTTTCCGCGCAAGGGAAAAGCTGAATGAACTCATTAGCGAGTTCAGGAAAAAAGATCCGAGCAGAATAAATCTCGCGGTTTTTGACGCAGAAGAAGATGTTGATTTTGGGAAAATAAAATCTGCGGCACAGGCAGCCGGATTTTTGTCTTCCGGCAGAATGGTTGTGGCCAAAAATCTGTTTGGCCAAGGAGCTGCCGAGCAGCAAAAAGAAATTAGTGCTCTCGTGCAAACGCTCGGCAAACAAAGGGTGGCAGCCGATTTCGTATTTTTTGAAAATCAGGAAATCAAAAAAAACAAAGAATGGGACGCGCTGGCAAAACACGGAACAGTTTTTCTTTTTAAGTTTTTAACTCCGGCTTTGGTAAAAAAATGGATTGCGGACAAATTAGGCAGGGAAAAGATAAAAATAAGTCCTAAAGCGCTGGAAACGCTCGCGCTTTTTGTCGGTAGCGACTTATGGCGCTTGGCGCAAGAGCTTGAAAAACTGATTTTATTTAAAAAAGGCGAAAAAACCGCGCTAATCGGCGAACAAGACATTGAGGCGCTAGTCAAAAGCGATTTGCCAACAAATATTTTTTCAACTATTGACGCTCTGTCCCGCCGCGACAAAAAAGCCGCCCTGAAATTGATTAGCGAACATTTGGAAAAAGGCGAGCCAGCGCTTTATTTATTGACAATGTTTGTTTATCAGTTCCGCAATCTTTTAAAAATAAAAGACACGATTAAAAAAGAATATACTACGCCGCAGCAGATCGCGCAGAAGCTCAAATTGCATCCCTATGTGGTAAATAAAACCATTTTTCAGGCAAAAGCTTTTGATTGGGATTATCTAAAAAAAATTTATAAAAGATTTTTGCGGTTTGATTTTCTGATTAAAAAAGGCCGCCTCAGCGCTGAAGCGGCTTTAGAAATGATTGTTATTGAAGTCGGGAACATTAGCTAATTTTTATCGCATTGACTAATCTGGCAAGTTTTGATTTTTTTCGTCTCGCAGTGTTCTTTTTCAAAACGCCAGTTTTTGCCGCCTTGTCAACAGCTTTGATTGCCAGGACCAGAGTTTTTTTTGCTTCGTCGGTATTTTTTGCAGTCACTATTTTTTTCAATTTTTTGGCAAGCAATCTTATTTTATTTTTTACTGCCGCATTTTTAATTCGGCGATTGACATTCTGGCGCAGCGCTTTTTTCGCTGATTTGGTAATAGGCATATTTCAAGTTTAAAGTTTAAAGTTAAAATTTGCACCCAGGGCGGTTCAGACTAGGGTGAAAAAGTTTAATTCAATAGAGAAAATTTAGCATAAGTTGATTTAAAGGTCAAGAGAAGATAAAATGTGATTAGTGTTTTGTATTCGGTATTTGTATTTCGTATAAATCAAATTATAAAATATACCAAATGCTAAAATTATGATTTCTTTTCTCAAGGGCACAATTAAATTAAAAGAAGACGACTTTGCCATTGTTGTTATCGGCGATATCGGCTACAAGGTTTTCGCGCTTGGCAGGGATCTTGTGAAATTGAAGGTTGGCGGCTCGGTGGAATTTTTCACTTATCACTATGTGCGGGAGGACGATATGCGGCTTTACGGATTTACATCGCAGGACAACCTGAAAATGTTTGAGCTTCTTTTTTCCGTCACCGGCATCGGGCCAAAATCAGCTATGGGAATTTTGAATATGGCATCGGTTGACTCTATAAAGGCCGCGATTACCAAAAATGACATTTCGCTTCTTACCAAAGTTTCTGGCGTAGGCAAAAAAACTGCCGAACGGGTTATTTTGGAATTAGGGTCAAAAATAAGGGAATTTGGCGGCGCGGGCAAAGGCACAGAGGGGATGTCAGACGCCATCGACGCTTTAATGAGTTTAGGATACAGTCGAAGTCAGGCTATTGGAGCTTTGGAAAAAGTGCCGGAAAATGTCACTGACCCGGCGGAAAAAGTTCGGCTGGCGCTGAAAAGTTTGGGGAAGAAATAATAATTAAAATAAATAACAATCAATTATATGCCAAAGGAACGATTTAAAATAATACCCGTATCGCATTTGATTTTGATTAAGGATAATAAGATTCTCCTTTCGCGACGGTTTAATACCGGTTATCAAGACGGCAATTACAGCGTAGTTGCCGGACATTTGGACGGCAGAGAAACTTTTACGCAAGCGATGATAAGGGAAGCCAAAGAGGAAGCCGGACTTGATATTAAGGCGGAAGATTTGGAAGTTGTTCACGCGATGAACAGAAAATCGGAGGACGAGCGAATTGATCTTTTCCTGAAAGCAAAAAAATGGCATGGCGAGCCTAAAATAATGGAGCCGGACAAATGTGATGACCTGCGCTGGTTTTCACTGGATAACTTGCCAGAAAATACTATTCCGTATATCAGGCAGGCAATTGAGTATGTCAAAAACAAAATTTTCTACAGCGAATTCGGATGGTAAAAGAAAAATTACTTTGGCAATGAAATATGTTTGATAAAAACAAATGCCCTTTTGGAAAAAAATTGCAAAAATACTGGAACAAGCGCTATGATTTATTTTCCCGCTTTGACAAAGGAATCCAAATTGACGAGGAAGGATTGTATTCCACGACTCCGGAAATAATTGCCTTGCATCAGGCCGAAAAAATGAATTGCAAAACCGTTATTGACGGCTTTTGCGGCGTTGGCGCAAACGCTATCGCATTTGCAAAAAAAGGCGCAAAGGTTTATGCCGTTGAAAGAGACAGCCGAAGGTTGGAAATGGCAAAAAATAATGCAAAAATTTACGGCGTGGCGGACAAAATAGAATTTGTTTGCGGCGATTTTTTTCACGAAGCGCCGAGAATAAAAGCGGAAGGAGTTTTTGTTGATCCTTCATGGGGCGGTCCGGACTATAAAAGCATAAAAAGTTTCAAACTGGCAAATTTCAATCCGGATGGAAAAGAAATTTTAAAATTGGCCTTTTCAAATTTTTCCAAGGTTATATTAAAGATTCCATGCAACTTTGATATTTCCGAATTTGAAAAATTTGAGAAGCCGTATGAAATAGAGGATAATATTATGTACGGGAGAAAGATTTTTAGGACAGTTTATTTTCTATAATCGCTTATTGCAAAAGATCTATACGAAAAAATTTTAATAAAATAATCAATTTCTAATATGTCAAAAACACAATCATACGATCCTTCCGGCCACACCAAAATAGCGGTTTCGGATTATAAAAAAAGCTATCCTTTTTACAAAGACATTTTTGACGAGCTTGGTTATAAGCAGGTTATGTACGAGAACGATTGCGCCGGTTGGGTTAGTCCGCACGGTTACGGGGTCTGGATTTCCCAAGCTGAAATTCCAAACTACAAATACAAATTTGACGCTCCCGGACTTCATCATGTGTGTCTAAAAGCGCCTTCAGTAAAAATAGTAGATCAAATCTACCAATCACTGCTTAAAAAGAGAGCATTTATATTTGACGCTCCGCAAAAATATCCGGAATACAGCGACAAATATTATGCCGTGTTCTTCGCTGATCCGGATGGAATAAAACTGGAAATAGCTTATTTGTAAAAATTCTACTTTTAGTATTATAGTATGGTAATATGTATTATCATACTAAAAAACATAATGACTAACGATTACACCACAGAACTAAAACTTTTTTACGCCAGTATCTCACTTTATAATTTTGCTTCCTCGATTGTCACGATATTTATTCCTATCTACCTATTTACCAAAGGATTTTCGGTTAATTTAATCATAATATTTTACGCCATCAGCCAAGTCGGCCGTTTACTACTTTTGCCGATATCGGCATATCTTTCCAGCGCCTTTGGCGCCAAACGAATTCTGGGAATAGCTTTTATAATAGAGATATTCTATTATTTATTTTTACAAAGAATAGTTTATACTTCGCATTTGTCACTTGTTTTCATATTAAGCGCATTGCTTTTTGGTGTGCTCTACGCTTTTCTCTGGTTGCCTTATTTGGTTCATATTTCAAAAATTTCTCCTGATGAAAACCGAGGCAAAATTGCTGCACAGATCAGGATTTATTCCAGTATCGTCTCGGTGGCCGGACCTTTATTGGGCGGAATAATTATCGCAAAATATGGATTCAGTTATGCATTTGTTTTGGCGATTTTAATAACAATACCAGCAATCGCCCTTCTGCTGCTAACACCAGAAGCTTCTAAAATCAGAGGGATTAATTTTAGCTTTATTAATGTTAAAAAAATTTATCCGGATTTGATCGCTAACGGCTTTTTTAATTTTCAAGACATTCTTAATAGTACTGTTTGGATCATATTCATCTTTATAATAGTTCCCAAATACAGCAGTATTGGTTTAATCGAAACAATTTCATTAGTCGTTTCATTGATAACTTTGCATTTTATCGGAATATGGACGGACAAGTTTAATCGCGCAAAGCTATTATTTTGGGGTAGTATTTCAAATTCTTTAGTAGGAGTTTTACGTATTCTGGCAAATTCCTTCGCTGGCGTATTTTTATTTAATACAGCTTCAATTTTTACCTCATCCTTATTGCAGATTCCGTGGAACGTTAAGCTGCAAGAACATATGGATCAAGATGCCAGGACAGAATATATGGCAATATTTGAAATCGGCGGAACGCTGGTTACATTGGTTGGCTTAGTGCTTTTCGCTTTTTTAACAAAGTCAATGCCATTAAATAATATTTTGTTTTACGGCATTATTGCCGGCGCGTTAGCCGGATTGGGAGTAAATCTTGTTAGAAAATAGGCAAACGCAACTTATGGAAATAAAAGAACACAATAACCCTGATCGACAAAATTGGAACTCCTTCGTTCTTGCCAATCAAGGCGAATTTTTGCAGTCCTGGGAATGGGGCGATTTTCAAAAATCGTTCGGTAAAAAGATTTGGCGGCTGACAATGGAAGATAATGGCGAAATTTTGGGAATAGCTTTGGTTATTAAACATAGCTTGCCTTTCGGAAAAAATTATTTGTATTTGCCGAAAGGTCCGATTTTTAAAAATCCAAAAATACAGAATTTATTTTTTAACAAAATAAAAGAAATCGCTAAAAAAGAAAGTTCGGTTTTTGCACGGATTGAGCCAAGCAAAAACACCATAATTCCGCCCGGCGAAAATGTTTTGCAGGCAGCAAATCTCCAGCCGCGGACTACTTTAATTTTAGATATTGCCAAACCAAAGGAGCAATTACTGGCGGAAATGAAACCAAAAACCAGGTATAATATAAAATTAGCGGAAAAACACGGAGTCCGAACCAGCATAAGCGACAAAAAAACATTAGCGGATGATTTTGAAAAGTTTTGGCTGCTTATGTCTGAAACCGCGAGGCGGGATGGTTTCAGAACACATCCGAAAAACTATTATTGGCAGATGCTGAACATTTTGAAGTCGGGGAAAAATGATTTCCGAAACAGCCCAGTTGCCGAATTATTTTTAGCCGAATGCCAAAGCGAGATTTTAGCAGCTAATATCGTTATTTTTTTCGGCAGCCGCGCGACATATCTCCACGGCGCTTCTTCTTCCGGGAACCGCAATTTGATGACGCCATATCTTTTGCAATGGGAACAAATAAAAAAAGCCCGAAAACAGGGCATAAAAGAATACGATTTCTGGGGAATAACTATAAAAACCCAAAACCCAAAACCCCCCCCAAAAAATTTTAGTATGACCCATTATAAGCCGTCGTGGGAAGGTATTACAAGATTTAAAAAAGGCTTCGGCGGAAAAGAAATTGCCTATCCTGAGGCAATTGATTTTATTTACCAGCCGACGCCGTATAAAGCGATTAAAGCTCTTAAAAAACTGAAGGCGACAGTAATTTAATTTAGAAATTTCAAAAGCAATAGTGCAACACCGATGCCGTAAACCGCTCCGGCCAGGACCTGGCGAGGATAATGACCCAAAGTTTCGTGGAGTCGCGGGTAATCTTTTTCCCTTCCGGGTAAAAGTTCTTTAGCGAGACGATTGATGGTTTTGGCCTGCTGTCCTAGATAAAAGCGAAACCGGATCGCGTCATCTATAACGATAAAAGTCAGGGCCATGCTGATAGCAAAAGCTGATGAATAAACCCCCTCGTGCCAAAGTATCACGGTCAAAAGAGAAGTTGCCAAGGCAGTATGCGATGACGGCATATGGCCATGTTTTAAAAAATAGCTTTTGTCAAAAATACCGGTTTTGGCAATAAGCAGAGCCGCTTTTATAAACTGTGCAGTGACCACCGCTATCAGTGGAATGATAAAAAATAAGGGAGTCATAATTATTTATTTTATGTTTGCCTCTGTATCATTATTTAGGATATACTAAAATTGTCTTTTTCGCAATACAATAACAACACTTTATTATGATAAAAGTATTCATAAAACTCGGCAATGATAACGCCACTTTTGAGATAGTTGTTAAAAAGGCCGGAAAAACCTTAGCGCGGGTAAAGGGGTTATACAAAAGGGATCTAACTGATAAACTGATAGCCGGGCTTGACAAAATTTTCAGCCGTGCTAAACTGAAAAAATCGGACAATTTTAGGGCTTATTTGGTTTCTGGCTCCAGCAGTTTTATCTCTAATTTAATAGGAAATTCGGTTACCGACACTTTAAATTTTGCCAGCTAAAATTTCTTTTAAAAACTTAGGCAGGATCAAAAAAAGGTTTCCTATGATTAAAACAAATTAGATAAGAGCATACTAAGGTTACCAAAAAACCGAGGTGTTTTATTTGGTGTTTTTTATTTTGTTATCCGTTATCTTTGCGCCGCCATTATTAAATTAAAATTAGCTGCTTTTAAACCGCGTTTAAATAAGTATGGCAGAAACCCAAAAAATAAAAAAAGAAAAATTTTTTAATAATTATTTGATTCCACGAAAATATTTTCAGAAAAAGGAGGAAGTTGTTTCTCTCCCTAATCTGATAGAAGCGCAGCGGACTTCTTACGATTGGTTTGTCAAAGACGGGCTTAAAGAGCTGTTTAAAGAGCTCGGGCCGATTGTAAGCTATAACAAGGAGCTGGAGCTGGAATTCGGGGATTACTATCTTGACGAGGCAAAATATGACGAAAGAACCTCCGTTGAAAAAAATGTTTCTTTTGAAGCACCTTTGAGAGTAAAAGCGCGCCTGGCGAACAAAAAAACCAATACTGTCAAAACGCAAGAGTGCTACTTTGGCGAGTTCCCCCTGATGACTGAAAACGGCACTTTTATCATCAACGGGATTGAACGAGTTGTCGTCAATCAGCTTATAAAATCTCCGGGAATTTTTTTTCACATTTCCAGCGAAAAAGAAGACCAGAGATTTTTTGGTGCAAAAATTATTCCGAACCGCGGCGCCTGGTTGGAGATAGACACCGATCTATCAGGCGCGATTTATGTGCGCATAGACCGCAAAAGGAAAGTCGCGGTCACTTCCCTGCTTCGCGCTTTCGGCCACGGCAGTGATGCTGAAATTTTAAACTTGTTCAAAGGCACGGACAAAGGAAAAATAAAATTTACAGAAGAAACTCTTAAACGTGATATTGCCAAGAACAGCCAGGAAGGCGTTATTGAGATTTACCGCAGAATAAGGCCCGGAGATTTAGCCACGGTGGACAATGCCCGTCAACTTATTGAGGGGATGTTTTTCAATTTTGAGCGCTATGATTTGGGCGTGGTTGGAAGATATAAGACAAACCAGCGGCTGGGCATAGATCTGCCTGCAGATCCGAAGCACAGAGTTTTCCAGATAAGCGATTTGGTAAAAACAATACAGGAAATTATTTTGTTAAATAACAATCCGCAGGGCCAGCCGGACGACATAGACCATTTGGGTAACAGAAGGGTGCGGGGTGCCGGCGAGTTGATTCAGGAGAGATTTAGACTGGGACTGGCGAGAATGGAGAGAAATATCAAAGACCGTATGATTACAGTTGATGTTTCTACGGTTTCACCGGTGCAATTGGTAAACAGCCGGCCCTTAGTCGCGGTGCTTAGGGAATTTTTTGCATCTTCCCAGCTTTCGCAATTTATGGACCAGGTAAATCCCTTGGCGGAACTTGAACATAAAAGGCGTCTTTCGGCAATGGGCCCGGGCGGTCTGACCCGCGAGCATGCCGGCTTTGAAGTCCGCGATGTGCACCCCTCGCACTACGGAAGAATTTGCCCCATACAAACACCGGAAGGTCCCAATATCGGTCTTGTGGGGTATTTGGCTTGTCATAGCGTGATTAACGATTTTGGGTTTTTGGAAACACCTTACCGCAAGATTGCAAACGGAAAAGTCACGGATCAAATCGTTTATTTTGACGCAACCGAAGAAGAAAAATTCAACATAGCCCCTGCCGGCTTGCAACTTGATGACAGGGGCCGATTTATTGAAGAAAAAGTGGAAGCCCGTATAAAAGGCAGTCCGGGTCTGATTGAAAAGGAAAAAATTGACTATATGGATGTTTCGCCTCAGCAGGCTATAAGTGTTTCAACTGCGCTTATCCCTTTTTTGGAGCATAACGATGCGCAAAGAGTGCTGATGGGATCCAATATGCAAAGACAGGCGGTTTCCTGTGTTAAGCCCGAATCCGCCATTATCGGAACCGGAATAGAAAAAAGAGTCGCGGTTGATTCAGGCGCAGTTATTGTCGCGAAGCGCGGCGGCAGAATAAAGGAAGCGGACGCTACCCATATCGTGATAGAAGATGACAGAAAAAAGACAAAAGATATTTACCGGGTTAAAAAATTTATCCGTTCAAACGCGGCAACCTGCATCAATCAGATTGTGCGCGTGGAAAAAGGACAAATGGTAGCTGCCGGCGAACTGTTGGCTGACGGCGCGGCAACGGAAAAAGGAGAGATTGCCTTGGGGCAAAATTTAACAGTCGCGTTTATGAGTTGGGGAGGAGCCAACTTTGAAGACGCGATTATTATTTCAGAGCGCCTTGTTAAAGACGATAGGTTTACCTCAATTCACATTGAAGACTTTTCTATTGAAGTCCGCGATACGAAACTGGGTCCGGAAATAATCACCCGAGACATCCCGAATGTTGGCGAAGAAAAACTCAAAGACCTGGACGAAGAAGGCATTATCCGCATAGGCGCAGAAGTGAAGCCGGGCGATATTTTGGTCGGTAAAATCACGCCGAAAGGCGAAAGCGAGCTTACCGCCGAAGAGCGTCTCCTGCGGTCAATCTTCGGCGAAAAAGCCCGCGAGGTAAAAGACACATCGCTATATCTGCAGCACGGTGAGCGTGGAAAAGTCGTAAACATAAAAATATTCTCCCGCGAACAAGGAGACAAACTATCGCCCGGAGTGATTAAAATGATTCAGGTAAGCGTGGCGCAGCTGCGAAAAATCGCCATAGGCGACAAAATTGCCGGCCGCCACGGAAACAAAGGGGTAATCTCAAAAATCCTTCCGGAAGAAGATATGCCGCACCTGTCCGACGGTGCGCCGGTTGATATTATTTTAAACCCGCTGGGTGTAGCATCTCGTATGAATATTGGCCAAATTTTGGAAACGCATCTCGGTCTGGCGGCAAAAAAACTCGGCTATAAAGTTGCTTGCCCCGCGCTTCAGGGGGTCTCGGAAGAGGATATCAAAAAAGAATTGAGCAAAGCGGGTATTCCCGAAAGCGGCAAAGCACAGCTTTTTGACGGCCGTACAGGACAGCCGTTTAATGAAAAAACAACCGTCGGAGTAATTTACATAATGAAATTGCATCATCTTGTTGAAGACAAAATTCATACCCGCTCTATCGGACCTTATTCGCTTATAACCCAGCAGCCTTTGGGCGGCAAAGCGCAATTCGGCGGGCAACGTTTCGGTGAAATGGAAGTTTGGGCGCTTGAGGGCTATGGCGCTGCTTATTCTTTACAGGAAATCCTTACAATAAAATCCGATGATGTCTGGGGAAGATCAAAAGCATACGAGTCAATTATCAAAGGCGAGCCGATAAAAAGCCCTTATATTCCTTCTTCATTTTTTGTTCTGGTAAACGAGCTCAAAAGCATGGCTCTCAATGTTGAGTTGAAAGGCGAAGAGGAAATAAAGCCAAAGTGAAAGTTGTAATATTTTTCCAAATTATGAGCTCGCCAAAACATCCGCGATTGCATGGGGAACCCCATATCCCCTAATGCAATCTTGGATATTTTGGCTTGCTTATATTAGATAGAAACTAATTTATGTACAAAACAGCAAATTTTAAATCAGTAAAATTGGTGCTTGGAGGACCACAACAAATATTAAACTGGTCATACGGGGAGGTTCTTAAGCCGGAAACCATAAATTACCGCACCCAACGTCCGGAACCAGACGGCCTTTTTTCCGAAAGAATATTCGGTCCTACGCGCGACTGGGAATGCTATTGCGGAAAATATAAAAGAATCCGGTATAAAGGCATTGTCTGCGACAAGTGCGGCGTGGAAGTGACCCGTTCCAGCGTAAGGCGCGAAAAAATGGGCCATATACAACTTGCTGCTCCGGTAAGCCATATCTGGTTTTTACGCGGAGTGCCAAGCAGTATGGGGCTTATTCTTGATTTGTCGGTTCAGGATTTGGAAAAGATAGTTTATTTTTCCGCGTACATAATCACGGAAGTTAATGAAAAAAACAAAGAAGACGCTTTAAAGGAAATAGAAAGAGAATATAAGGCGAAAATAAAAGAGGTCTCAGTCGCAAGGGCTGGCGCCGAAGATTTAAAATCTGCCAAGGAAGCGGCAAAAAATGAAATTAAAAATGTGATTCCGAATAAGCTGATTTCCGAGATAGAATATCGTAATTTGTCTCTGAAATTTGGCGCTGTTTTTAAAGCCGGAACTGGTGCGGAAACAATCAAAGAAATGCTCTCAAGGGTTGATTTGAAAAAACTAAAAACAGAGATTAAATCCCAGATAGAAAAGACAGACAGCACAGTACACAAGAAAAAACTGCTAAAGCGCCTACGTTTGGTGCAGGGAATGCTCAAAGCCGGAGTAAGGCCGGAATGGATGTGCCTAATTGCTTTGCCGGTTATTCCGCCGGATTTACGACCTATGGTTCAGCTGGACGGCGGAAGATTCGCTACTTCGGACTTAAACGACTTATACCGCAGAGTCATAAACCGCAATAATCGCCTGAAGCATCTAATTGAACTTGGCGCCCCAGAAGTTATTTGCCGCAATGAAAAGCGCATGCTGCAAGAAGCGGTAGATGCTTTAATTGACAATAGTATCAGACACGGACAAGTGACCATTGCTTCCACCGGCCAAAAACGTCAGCTTAAATCGCTTGCAGATATGCTGAAAGGAAAACAGGGCAGATTCAGACAAAACCTTCTGGGTAAAAGGGTGGATTATTCGGCGCGCTCGGTTATTGTCATAGGTCCTGAGCTAAAGCTTAACCAGTGCGGCCTGCCCAAAAAAATGGCGCTGGAATTATTCAAACCGTTTGTAATCAGAAAATTGATTGAGGCAGGGCTTGCTTACAATGTAAGAAGTGCGGCGCGGTTGATTGAGCAGGAAACAAGCGAGGTCTGGGACATTTTGGAAGACATAATCAAAGGCAAGGTGGTTTATTTAAACCGCGCGCCCACACTCCACCGCTTGAGCGTTCAGGCGTTTTATCCGATTCTTATAGAAGGCAAGGCAATACAGATTCATCCTTTGGTCTGCAAGGCGTTTAACGCTGATTTTGACGGAGATCAAATGGCGGTGCATTTGCCGCTTACACCCGAAGCGCAAAAAGAAGGAACAGATATAATGATCTCTTCCAAAAATCTTCTAAAGCCAGCAACTGGAGAACCAATAGTTGTTCCTTCACAGGACATAGTTCTTGGCTGCTATTATATGACGCGCATCACCGCTGGCGGCAAAGGCGAAGGCAGGCGCTTCGCAGACGCGAGAGAAGCTATTTTAAACTACCAAATAGGAATTGTCGGACTTAGATCAGAGATAAAACTGCGCAAGGATTTCAAGATAAACGCAATCAAAAAAACAGATATCCGGGAGGAAAATGGATTTGTAAAAACTTCAGTTGGCAGAATTATTTTCAACCAGGCGCTGCCAGAAGAGCTGAGGTTTGTCAACGAAACAATGGGTTCAAAAGCGCTGAAAGCGCTTATAGTTGATTCGCTGGAAAAAGTCGGAGAAGAGGAAACTGTAAGATTGCTTGACAGGATTAAAAAGCTCGGGTTTGAATATGTTACATTGTCGGGCTTAAGCTGGGGTATGGACGATTTGGTGATTCCGAAGAAAAAACAGGTATTTCTGGAAGAAGCGAATAAAGAAGTAGCGACCATAGAAAGCCAATACAACGAAGGTCTTTTAACCAACGAAGAGCGGAGGATAAAAACAATTGAAGTTTGGACCGAAGCGAAAAACAAAGTTGCAGATTCGGTTATAGGCGCGCTGGATCCGGACGGCCCGGTTTATTCAATGATTGATTCCGGAGCCAGGAGTTCCTGGGCGGTGGTGGCACAGATGATGGGAATGAAAGGGCTTGTGGTAAATCCCGCGGGTGAAATTATGGAGTTGCCTATAAAGCACAGTTTTAAAGAGGGTTTTGATGTTTTGGAATATTTTATCTCCACCCACGGAGCAAGAAAGGGTATGACCGACATTGCGCTGCGCACTTCTACCGCTGGTTATTTAACCAGGCGCCTTGTGGACGCGGCTCAAGATGTGATTATCAATGAGATTGACTGCCGTAGCAAACAGGGTATGGAAATAACCCGCCTTGACCCGACTGATCTCGGCCGCGATTTCGCCTCGCGCATCTACGGCAGAGTTGCGGCTAAAGATATCATCAATCCGCAAAACGGAAAAGTTTTGGTTTCAGCTGGAGAATTTATTTCCAAAAACAGTGCAAGGGATATTGAAAAAATTGAAAGCATCGAATCGGTAAAAGTGCGTTCGGTCATATACTGTCGGGCAAAACGAGGCGTGTGCCAGAAATGCTACGGTTATGACCTGGGCAGAAACAAACCCGTCGCCCTGGGCGAGGCGATTGGCATTGTGACCGCGCAGGCAATAGGAGAGCCGGGAACGCAATTAACGATGAAAACATTTCACGCCGGCGGCGTCGCAGGAAGAGACATTACGCAAGGTCTGCCGCGCGTGGAAGAAATTTTTGAAGCGCGCGTGCCAAAAGGTAAGGCACTGATTTCTGAGATTGACGGCATTGTCGCGGCAATTGAAATCGCTCCTGCCAAAAAAATAATCAAAATCCGCGTTTCCGAAGAAATGAGTAAAAAACCGAACAAGCCCCGCAAGAAATCAGGTACAGGATCTGCGGCGGAAACCGCAGGACAGTTTTACGATATTAAAGAATACGAAGTTGACCACGATATCGCGGTTGCAGTGGAAAAAGGAGCTAAAATTTCCAAAGGCCAACGTTTGACAGAAGGCCATATTGATTTGCAGGAGCTTTATCTTTTAGCTGGCAAAGAGGCGGTTATCAACTATATTATCGCCGATGTGCAGGAAATTTATATGGCTCAGGGCGAGAGCATAAATGACAAACATATTGAGCTTATTATTCGGCAGATGTTTTCACGCGTGCAGATTACAGACGCAGGAGACTCAGAGCTTCTGCCGTCTGACGTGGTTGAAGAAAATTATTTTAATGAAATGAATGAAAAGGCGAAAAATGAAGGGAAAAAACTGGCAAAGGGCGAAACCCTGCTTCTTGGAATTACCAAAGCTTCGCTTTCAACTGAAAGCTTTTTAGCCGCCGCTTCTTTTCAGGAAACCGCGCGTGT
>CAZKGJ010000012.1:15464-16865 GCA_964552415.1 uncultured Candidatus Saccharibacteria bacterium | reverse complement strand
ATGCTGAGTAAAATAATTGTATCCATATTTTTAAAACCTATTAAACTTGTTAAGTTTAAAAATAGTGAAACCGAATCGGAAAAAAGCCGAATTACTGCGAGTTTTTATTATTATATCACAAAAATTCATTAAAAGCCACCTGTCGGCAATGATTATTTAAATAAAAAAGAAGCGCTACTCATTAAGATAGCGCTTCAAATTGTTTTGTCGTTTTTTCACTCCTTTAGATGCGAGAGAACTTTTTCTCCTATGGCTCTTGTGCCGAGCACTTTTGAAAAATCATCGGTTTTGCCCAACAGATCCAAGGTGCGCCAGCCACTTCTCAAAACCACGTTTACCGCCTCCTCAATCGCCTTGGCACCATTTACAGCGCCAATATGCCGCAGCATATCAGCGCCAGCCAAAATGCGGCCGAGCGGATTGGCTTGGTCTTTACCGACAAGCGTAGGAGCAGTTCCGGCCCCGCTTTCAAACATTGCCGCGATAGTATCCGGGTTGACAGCCCAACTATGCATCATGCCCAAGCCGCCACAAGCGGCAGCTCCGCCGTCTGAAATGATGTCTCCGTGTTCATTACCGCAGGCAATGACACCTTGGAGTTTGGTCGGGTCAAAAAGCAAAGCATTTGCCGCGTCAACATACTGGCAGGAATACGGCACATCTGGAAATTCTTCCCTGCCGATTCTTTCAGCAATTTTCCGCCAGAACACATACCGCGGCATTATGTTTGATTTGTCTATAATAACAACCGGCAGTTTTGCTTGTCTGGCATAAGAAAATACTGCTCTATAGTATTTCTCAACTGTGCTTCTCCGATAATAAGCGAAGTCAGTTACTATATCTTCTTTGCCGGTTATATCTTTTTTATGTTTTACGCCGAGCTTTCGTCTTATATATTCTGGAATTAAATCCCACAAATCTTCGTTGCCAAAGTAACTATCTTCTAGAAGGAACCGAACAAAAGTCTGTTTTATCCCTTCTTTTGGTATTCTTTCTGGCCTGACTTGGGCAATATGCGCCAGATTGCCGTAATAGATCATTGGCCGGAAGTTCAGCAAGAGTCCCATTTGGCTTCGCAGGGCAAGTAGTACTCGCGCTTCCGGTTTCATTTCTGGTTTTTCAGCTCCGATAGTATTATCGTGCTTTGGGTCGCCAACGGCGCCGAAAAATACAATGCCGAGTTCCAGAACTTTTTTGAGTGATTCTGGCGGCAAGGTATCGCCATATTCTTCAAAAGCGTTCCAGCCCATTGACGTTTCCACGAATACAATTTTAATTCTATCCATTTCAGCCGCTTTGATAGCAACCTTGCATGCTTGTTCCATCATTTCTGGCGCGGCTCCGTCGCCCATCACAAGAGCAATTTTCTTTACTTTCATATCATCACCTCTTAAATTCATT
>CAZKGJ010000012.1:0-15364 GCA_964552415.1 uncultured Candidatus Saccharibacteria bacterium | reverse complement strand
GCCCATCACAAGAGCAATTTTCTTTACTTTCATATCATCACCTCTTAAATTCATTTCAGTTTTTTCTTTCAGCATCCGAAGCTTTAGCAAAGGCTGCCTTATTTTTGCAGTTCTGCGGCAATCTTTATCATTACGCCGATAAGTCCGCCGCTCCGGATAAGATCTTTTCTGTGTTCAGAAAGTTCAAATTCAGCTGTATTGCCGTCGCTCCATTGCACGGTGCCATTTTCCCAGTCAATTGAAATTTCTTCCGGATTTTCTTCCAAAAGCTGTCTAACACTTTCATTTGGCAGGGTAATGCAAAGATGTCCGTTCGCGAACATATTGTTCTCAAAAATACGAGCGAAACTTAAAGCGATAACGCATTTGATACCCACGCCTTCCAAGGCATATATTGCTTGTTCCCTAGAAGAACCGGAACCGAAATTGGCACCAGTAACTAATATCTGCGACCCGTGGAGTTTAACTCTTTTTTCCGGATCCATTTCAATGCCTTCAAGGCAATGTTTGCCAAATTCTTCTTTGCTGGTTAAGCTTAAATATTTCCCGGGGATAATCTGGTCGGTGTCCACATTGTCCTCTGGCAAGAAAGATGCTTTTCCAGAAAAATCCCATGCTTGTCCAGCAGTAAAAGTTTTGGCAAGTTTGCTGAAATCGGGCTTGGCAAATTTCGTATCTTTCCAGTCAGTCAACTTAACTGCTTCTCCTTGAGGCGCATTGCGGCAATTTTTAAGGGCTTGTTCGCATATTTCAATTGTGGGTTCGCTTATCGCGCCCTTGACCGCGGTAAAAGCCGCTGTGGCAGGGGATGCTAAATGCACCATTCCGCCTTCGCCCATACGGCCCTTGAAATTGCGGTTCGTGGTGGAAAGGCAAATTTCTCCCGGAGCCAAAACTCCACAGCTCATACCAAGGCACGCGCCGCAACTCGGGCTGTTTATGGAACATCCGGCTTTTAGGAATATTTCAATTAACTCTTCTTTAAGCGCTCTTTCATAGATATACTGCGTGGCAGGTATGACTATAACCCGGACATCACGAGCTACTTTCCCGCCCATTTGGCGAATAATGCTGGCCGCGATTCTCAAATCTTCAATTCTGCCATTGGTGCAGGAACCGATGAATACCTGGTCCACTTTTTTGCCGACAAGCTCTGAAACAGGCACTACATCGCCAACCGAATAATTGATAGTGGTAACTGGAGTCATATTTGTAACATCGATTTCAATTACTTGGAAGTATTCTGCGTCCGGATCGCTGTTCCAACGCTGGCAGTCTTCAATACTCAAGGCGCGGTTAAGGTAGCCATACCGCTTCTTGATCGCCGGCCTCAAATACTTGATCGTTTTTTGGTCAATATTAATTATGCCGCAAGTCGCTCCGCATTCCACAGACATATTGCTGATGGTCATCCGGCCTTCCATACTCATTTCATCAATGGCTGGACCGCCGAATTCCAGCACGCAATTGGTCGCACCTTTGACACTGATTCTTTTTATAAGTTCAAGAATCAGATCTTTGGCAAAAACATTGGCAGGCAGTTTTCCCGTGAAATTCACGCGGATGACTTTTTGCGGCGGCAAAACCGCAATTCCGGCAATAAGGGCGGCTTCAAGTTCCGTGGTTCCGACGCCAAATGTTACGGCACAGACAGAACTTTCTGTGCAAGTATGACTATCTCCCATAACGCCGATCTGACCCGGAGATACCCATCCTGCCTCCGGAATCTTGGCATGACAAATACCAGCTCCTTTTCCAATATCCACAAGCTCTATGCTATGCGCCCTGCAAAACTCGCGCATAATTTTTCCCTGAATTGCCGTGTCCGTATCTTTGGCCGGGCTTACATGGTCAATCATCATTTTTATCTGATTTGGATTGAAAACGCTCAGTCCACGCGTCTCAATATCCTTAAAAGCCAGCGGGGTAGTAATTTCATGACCCCAAATCCAGTCCAGCCATAGCACTAAACTACCGTCAGAGAGCGTCCTTAATAAATGGCTTTCAACGATTTTCTGAAAAGCGGTTTTTCCTCGCATTTTTTCCATTTCAATCACTCCTTTTAGTTTATTTTGCTCGGTTTTTGTTTTTATTTAGTGTTCATTAAATCTGGAGTGTTGGTCCAGATTTATTACTATAAACATTATCAGACACACTCTAAAAAGTCAAACCCGTGCGATAATTTGCAAACTATTTTTTGATATTATTAAAAATCCCTTAATTAAGAGATTTTAATAAATTCATTATCACCTATCGTTTGTCAAAGTAATTATGTATTTTTACCCCCGATGTCGGTGCCTTTCAATCACTTTGATTTTTCTTGAAAGCACATTCAAATCCGCTTGCGCCGAAGCCAGGTTCCGGCCATCAACATCTCTTTTTTTGCGAAGATCTTCGGCTCTTTTTTTGGCGGTTTCTATTTCCGCTTCTTCTATTTCTTCGGGTCGTTCAATTAAATCCGCCAAAATTATCACTCTTTCTGCCCGCACTTCCATAAATCCTCCGGAGATAAATAAATACTGCTCGCCTTTCGCGTCGCGATAGCGCAAAGTTCCATATCCCAAAGTAGTAATAATCGGCATATGGCCGGGCAAGATGGTAAGTTCTTCAATCGGTGTCGGAACACTTACTAAAAAAACTTCTTCTTTAACAACGGTTCTCTCTATTGTATGGGCTTCCAAAATAAATTTTGGCATCTTAAAAAATTAGCAATTAAGAATTTGTTCTATTTCACCTCTTCTATTCCGCCTTTCATATAAAAAGCCTGTTCGTCTCTGGTATCGTGCTTGCCTTCCAGAATTTCTTCAAAACCGTTTATTGTTTCTTTAAGTGGGGCGTATTTTCCCGCGCTGCCGGTAAAAACCTCGGCGACGAAAAACGGCTGGGAAAAAAACTTCTGGATTTTTCTCGCCCGATAAACAGTGATTTTATCTTCTTCCGAAAGTTCGTCCATACCCAAAATAGCGATTATATCCTGCAATTCCTTATAGCGCTGCAAAACTCTCTGAACTTCTCTCGCGACGCGGTAGTGCTTTTCTCCCACAATCCTCGGATCCATCGCTGTGGAATAAGAATTTAAGGGGTCAACTGCCGGATAAATACCCAGTTCAGTCAATCCTCTTGAAAGAGTAATCGTTGAATCAAGGTGCGCAAAAGTAGTGGCTGGCGCCGGATCAGTCAAATCGTCTGCCGGAACATAAACTGCTTGCACAGAAGTTATTGAACCTTTTTTAAGCGAGGTTACGCGCTCTTGCAGTTCACCCATTTCTGTCGCCAGATTCGGCTGGTATCCGACCGCGCTCGGGATTCTGCCGAGCAGGGCCGAAACTTCGCTTCCGGCCTGTGTAAACCTGAATATATTGTCTATAAATAACAAAACATCAAGGGTTTTTTCGTCCCTGAAATATTCAGCCATAGTAAGACCGGTAAGCGCGACTCTCTGGCGCACTCCTGGCACTTCGTTCATCTGGCCGAAAACCATAATTGTTTTGTCCAGCACTTTTGCATTTTTCATTTCGTGATACAATTCGTTCCCTTCGCGTGACCGTTCGCCAACGCCCGTGAAAATAGAAAGGCCTTTGTGAGCAAAAGCGATATTTCTGATAAGCTCCTGGATAAGAACGGTTTTCCCTACTCCTGCGCCGCCGAAAAGACCGACCTTCCCGCCTTTGACAAAAGGGGCTATAAGGTCAATAACTTTTATTCCGGTTTCCAGAATCTCGGTTTTGGTTGACTGCTCTGAAAATTTCGGAGCCGGCTGGTGAATTGGCAACTTTTTTATGCTTTTTACTTCTCCCAATCCGTCAATCGGCTCGCCTAAAATATTCACCAATCTTCCCAAAACTTTTTCTCCCACAGGAACTTCTATCGGCCGTCCCTCAGCTTCAACATCGCTGCCTCTTACAAGCCCGTCGGTTGAGGCGAGTGATACTGCCCTGACTCTATCGCCTCCCAAATGCGATTGGACCTCTAAAACGATCTTCCTTCCGTCGGAAGATTTGGCAACCAAGGCGTCGTAAATTTTTGGCAATGATTCAGAGTCAAATTCAACATCAATCACGGGCCCGATAACTTGTATAATTTTTCCGTTTTTCATAAATATGTAATTATTATAAATCTTATTCCTCCATCGCCGCTTTTCCTCCCACAATTTCGGCAATTTGATTTGTAATTGAAGCCTGCCTAATCTGGTTGTAGCTGAAAATCATATCCTTAATCAGTTCGTCGGCATTTTTGCGCGCGTTTTCCATTGCAAGCATCCGCGCCGAATATTCAGACGCCTTTGTCTCCAAAAGCAGGTAATACAGTCCGGTTTTAATCAAATGCGGAATAAGCTCCTTTACTATAATATCTACCCTCGGTTCTACCTCATAAAGCAGGGGGTGTTTTACTTTGTGTAGTATTTCATCAAGCCGTTTAGTTTCCAAAAGTTTTTCAAGGTTATCGGAAGTCAGCGGCAAAATAGGCCGCACTATCGCTTCTTGTCTGAGCGGAGAGATGAAGTTGGAATAAATCACTGTCACCAAATCAAAATCTTGCGCCAAAAATGAGGACATTATCAGCTTATAAATAGCGCCGACATCGGACAATTTCCACGCCGATTTGTCCGGGAAAGCGGCAAAAATTTCCGCCTTAATCCTTTTTAAAAAACTTTCCCCCTTTTTTCCGATAACGACAAAAGATACTTTTTTACCCTTTTTTTCTTCATCTTGCTTGAAATTTAAAGCCACTTTCAGCAGGTTTGGTATAAGAGATCCGCACAGCCCTTTATCCGGAGTAATCAGTAAAACCCCTATTTTTTTTACTTCGCGCTCGCTGATTAAAGGAAATCTCTCGGCGCGAAAACCATAGAACCTCAAATACGCAAAAATTTCTAAGCTTCTCTGGATATATGGCCGGGCGTTGAAAGTCTGCATCTGCGCTTTACGCATACGGGAAGCGGCAATCGCGCCCATCGCTTTAGTGACTTTAAAAATATTTCCCACTGATTTAATTCTAGATTTTATTTCACGAATATTGTTCATATTTAAATTTCAGAATTTGAAATAAAATTTTCTTTTGCCTCGGTAATCGCCTTTTTTATACCTTCTTCAATTTCCGGAGTTATCTCCCGCGATTGCCGTAGTTTCTGAAGCAAGGCGCTTTCTTTGGCGTCCAATTCGTGATACAAAAATTTTTCAAACTCGGGAATTTTTTCCAGCGCAATGTCTTCCAAATATCCATTGACTCCTGCATATATGGCTATGACTTGCTTTTCAAAAGAAATCGGCTCGTATTGCGGCTGTTTAAGCAATTCAGTAAGCCGCTTGCCCTGATCTATTCTTTTACGCGTAGCGTCATCAAGATCAGAGCCGAATTGCATAAAAGCCGCCAGTTCTCTGAATTGCGCCAGGTCCAAACGTAGGCGGCCTGCGACTTTTTTCATCGCTTTTGTCTGCGCGGCAGAACCGACGCGCGAGACTGAAATGCCGACATTCAAAGCCGGCCTTATTCCAGCGTAGAAAAGGTCTGTCTCCAGAAAAATTTGTCCGTCCGTAATTGAAATAACATTTGTGGGAATATAGGCAGTAACATCGCCTGCCTGAGTCTCAATAATCGGCAGGGCGGTAAGCGATCCGCCGCCATTTTTTAGATTCAGTTTTGCCGCGCGTTCCAGGAGACGGGAGTGCAGATAAAAAACATCTCCCGGATAAGCTTCGCGTCCTGAAGGACGGCGAAGCAAAAGGGAGATTTCCCGATAAGCCCAAGCGTGTTTTGACAAATCATCGTAAATTACCAAAGAATCCATGCCTTTATCCCTGAAATATTCGGCCATAGAACAGCCCGCAAACGGCGCCAGATATAAAATACTCGCTGGCTCGCTTGCCGAAGCTATAATCACGGTGGTATATTTCATCGCGCCGGCTTTGCTAAGTTCGGCAACAATTTTTGCTATTTTCGCCTTTTTTTGTCCGATAGCCACATAAACACAGTACACCGGCTTGGTTTTTTCGTTCAGTTGGTTGATAATCGTATCAATGACCAGCGCGGTTTTTCCGGTCTGCCTGTCGCCGATAATCAACTCTCTCTGGCCGCGACCTATGGGAATCATTGAATCAATCGCCTTAATGCCGGTCTGCAAGGGATAGTTCACTGATTCGCGTTCAATTATTCCCGGCGCCTGCTTTTCTATGGGGCTGAAAAATTTTGCTTCAATCGCCCCTTTGTCGTCAAGCGGGTTGCCCAGGGAATCAACCACCCTTCCAAGCAGTTGCTCGCCGACCGGAACCTGCAGAATTTTTCCGGTTGTCCTGACCAAATCGCCTTCTTTGATATTTGAAGTATCTCCCAAAACAATTGCGCCAACCAAATCCTCTTCCAGGTTAAGCGCAACGCCGTAAGTTGAAACCCCGACAACGGAATCTTTTTTTGCAAATTCAACCATTTCTCCTGCCATAACTTTGTCCAGACCCCGAATTTGACTTACTCCGTCGCCAACTTTTACCACATAGCCGACATTCTGAAATTTTGTTTCCGCTTTTAATCCCTTAATTTTTTCCTTAAGGTTTTCAATTATGTAGTCAGTATTCATAAAGAACTTAAAATTTGTTTAAACAGGTTTATTTTACTTCTGACGCTGGCATCAAGAACTTCGTTGCCGATCTCTATAATCATTCCTCCCAAAATATCCGGCTCAATTTTTTCAAGCAATTCAATTTTTGTTTTAAAAATATCTTTTAGCTTGCTTACAATTTCTTTTTTTGTCTCACTGGAAAGTTCAATCGCACTAATAATCTTAACTTTTTTTACTCCGGATTCATCTTCTTTTATTTTTTCCGCTTCCAAAACGATTTTGGGTAATTTTTTCAGGTCGTTATTCTTTTTCATGATTTCTAAAAAACGATCCGTATAGATCCGCGCTTCCTTTTCAGAAGCTCCGACAGCGGCTTCGGATAGCGCGCGTGCGTATTGTTTTGGACCAATTTTCATATATTAAATTGAAGACATAATACTTTTTATGATTTTTTCGTGTTCGCTTTTTGTCAACCCTTTGGCAAAGAATTTTTCCGCCATCGCGATTGCCAAACCGCCGATTTCTTTTTCCAGTTCCTTACCCATTGCTTCTTTCTGGGCCTTAATTATCGTTTTACCTTCGCCAACCAATTTTTCACTTTTTTCTTTCGCCACGGAGAGTATTTTTTCTTCCTGCGCCTTGGCCAAAACTTCTGCCTGGTCAATAATTTTTTTCGCTGTCAGCCGCGCTTCGCGCATTTCTCTTTCTCGGGCTTCTTGGCTGAGTTTGAGATTTTCCTTGTTTTTTCTCGCCTCTTCTATGCTTTTCAAAATAATATTACTTCTTTTCCTAAACATTTCCAAAACTGGCTTATAAAGCAGCTTATACAAAATCACCAAAAGAAGGGTAAAATTAACCAGCTGCGCGGACAAAAGCCGCCAATCAATTCCCAATTTTGAGACTAGGTCATTCATGCTATAAATTTATAATTACGAAGTGAGGGAGGAACAAAAACTCGCCTTCGTTCCAGCTGAACGAGTAATTATGTTGAAGACATAACCGTTAGACAAATTTGACAATCAGAGCGACCACCAAAGCGTAAATCGCGACTGCTTCGGCGAAAGCGATTGCCAAAATAGCCATTGTCTGAACCTTGCCGGCTGCTTCGGGGTTCCGGCCTATTGCTTCCGAGGCTTTGGAGCCGATCATGCCGATACCAATTCCCGGCCCCAGCGCTCCGGCCCCTATTGCGATTGCCGCCGCGAACAATTTCGCTGTTTCTGCGTCCATAAACTTGAGAATTATGAATTATGAATTATGAATAGCTCTATCCCTGATTCATGATTCCTGATTCATGATTCATTTTTTAAATTGTTATTTTTACTAATTACCAAAAGTATAAATTACTCGCCGTCTTCAGTGTTCCTCGTGCAACACCACTGCCATTTTCAAAAATACCAAGGTAAGCATTGAAAAAATAAACGCCTGGATTATCCCGACTATTACTTCCAAAAAATAAAACGGCAGAGGAACGATGTAGGGCGCCAAAAAGGAAATTACCAAAAGCAGAACCTCGCCGGCAAAAATATTTCCGAACAACCGGAAAGAAAAAGAAACGATTTTGGCAATTTCTCCGATAAGCTCCAGAATCCCGACAAAAAATAAAATCGGCGTTTTAAAGTTTATAAACTTCTTGCCGTATTTGAAAATTCCCAGAGAAATAATGCCGAAATACTGTATTGAAAAAACAGAAATAATCGCCAGGGCCAGGGTAAAATTCAAGTCTGCGCTTCCGGCGCGAAACAAAGGAATGATTTTTCCGCCACCCGGACCGGTTTCTAAAATACCGATGCTTCCTGTTCCAGGAACCAGCTCCAGCCAATTAGACAATAAAACAAAAAGGAAAATTGTGGAGACTAAAGGAAAAAATCTCCTGCTTTCTTTTTCGTTTCCGGTGACGCTCGTGATTAAATTATACAGCGATTCAATAATGATTTCAATAAAATTTTGCGCTCCTTTTGGCACAAGCTCCATTTTTCTGGTTGAAAGATAAGCAGAAATAACCAAAATCGCCATCGCGATCCACGACACCAAAAGCGAATTGGTGACCGGAAAAGAATTTAAAGAAAAAATATTCTCTGGAAGAAAGGAAATATTGACCATATTGTCAATTTACTGCCTGATTTAGTATCTAAAATCGCATTCGCAACAACAATTAATAATAACTCAAAAAAACAAAAAAGGCAAGAGGGTTTAAACTCTTGACTGTGGAAAACTTTTTAGCCGCTGAGTTTTTCTTCCAGCGCTTCTCGCGCGAATTTTCTATCGTCCCACGGAATCATTTTATCTCTCCAAACCATAAACTGCTCCGAGCCCTTACCGGTTATTAGAACGGTGTCTCCTTTCTGCGCCAAATCTATGGCATATTTTATCGCCTTTTTACGGTCTAAAATCCGAAATAAGTTTCTACCCAAAATTTTGTTTTTAATTCCGCTCAAAACCTGCTCTATAATATCTTCGGGGTTTTCTGAATAAGGATCCTCGTTGGTAATTACAATAATATCCGCAAATTGGTCTGCCAGCATTCCTGCTTTAACGCGGTATGTCTTGTCTCTGTCCCCTGTTCCGCCCAAAACTGCAATAAGTCGGTTTTTAACATACGGCTTTACTGCCTCATAGACTGTTTTTAAAGAATCCGGTGAATGGGCGTAGTCAACAATAACTTCAAAATCCTGCGCCGGATTTACTTTAATTCTTTCCAAGCGGCCCGGCACTCCGCTTACTCCGGCCAATGCTTTATTTATTATACCTGGCTCTATAACCTCAGATGCCCCGAGCGCAATGGCGGCCAAAGCGTTATAAACACTGAATTGTCCGGGGATATTCAAAACGAAATCTTTTCTTGAAATTCCTTCTCGCGACCATCTTGCGTCATCAGAAATTATTTCAGCTGATGAGGCGTGATATTTAACCTTAAATTTCACCATACCGCTGTTTAGCTTGACATCGTACGCTTGTAAATCGTTATTATCGCCTAATCCGAAAGTAATGATTTTAAAATTTTGAGATTTGAGATTTGCCTGTCCCGAGCGAAGCCGAGGGGAGATTTGAGATTTGAATTTTAAACTTTCTTCCTCTTCACCGTTGATTATCACCGCTTCCGTTTTATTTCTGAACATCTTTAAGTGTATATCCCGATACTCATCCGCGTTTTTATGATAGTCAAGATGATCCGGCATAAGGTTCGTTATTACGACCGTTTTAAAATCAATTCCGTACAAACGGTGCTGACTAATCGCATGAGAGGAAACTTCAAGAACCGCGCAATCGCATTTTTTTTCAACCGCGTCCCGCAAAAATTTTGATAAAAAAAATGGTGAAGGGGTTGTAAGCTTCAACATATTAAGCGATTCCTCGCCTACCATTCTCATATTGGCCGTAGAAAACATCGCCACCTTAAATCCCGCCTCTTCCAAAATATGAGCGATTAAATTCGTTGTCGTTGTTTTACCTTTTGTACCTGAGACGCCGATAACTCTGATTTTTTTGCCCGGAAATCTGTAAAAAAAAGCGGCTATTATCGCGCGCAATTTATGCGAAAGTAAAATTAAACGACGCGGAATCGCTTTTTTGATTGAATGCTTTAAATTGTAAAAAACCATACTATGGAAGTTGCGGAAGTCCGACTTCCGCAATTCTTTTACTTATTTTTCAGTTGATTTTCTATTACCGTTTTGAAATCTTCAAAGGACGCATCTCCGGATATAAATTCATCTCCGACAAAAAACGCCGGAGTGGAAGTAATTCCGAATTCAGCCGCAGTTTTCGCGTCAGCGTCAATTTTTGCTTTAAACTTACCGACAAACAAGCAGTCGCTGAACTTTTTATAATCCAGCTTCAGTTCGCGGCCGTATTTATTTATGGAATTTTTATCAAGTTTTTCCTGGTTTGTAAAAAGCGTTTCGCTCATTTCCCAGAATTTTCCCTGGTCTCCGGCGCATTCCGCAGCTTCGGCGGCGTATTCTGCATCTGGATGAATCGCCAAAGGCAAGTGCTTGTAGGCCAGCTTCACCTTGTCGGGATAGTCGGCTAAAATTTGTTTTACCGTCGCCTGCGCTTTTTTGCAAAAAGGGCACTGAAAATCACTGAACTCAATCAGGGTTATCGGCGCAGAGTCGGAACCTTTAAAGCGGTCGCTTTTGTTTAGCTGCGGCAGTTCCAAAAATTTTCCTGGCGTTACTCCGCTCATAAGCGGATTGACATAATATTGACCGTCTTCTTTACGCAACGCCGCTTTTATCTTTTCAAAAATCGCCGCCTTTTCAATTTTTGAATCAAAAACAAAAGATGGTAAAGATTTGACGCTAAATTCTTTTATTAGTTTTTCCCCTTCAGCTGATCTAAAATCCGTCTCTGCCGCGGATAGTGTCGGAATAGCGGTTTTCAACTGCTTGATAATTTCCGAGGTGTTGCAGCGCAGGCAATTTTTGTCGTTTAGAATAATTAATTTGATAATCGGTTCGTCGTAAGAAACCCAGGTTTTTGCCCTGAAAGAAAAAATTGGTAGCTTAAACAATCTCTCGTAATATGCAGAGGATACAGCAAAACCAATTGTTAAACTGATTATTAAAACAATTGTCCAGACCCAGTATTTTTTAAAAACCCGCCCTTGTTGTTCTTCCATATTTTTGTATTTAAGGGTTAAAATTATTATTGATAAAAAAAATAAAGGAACGGAGATGTACTGCGAAAGAGTAAGTCCGAAATAACGCGGGTCGCATAGAGATAAATCGTTGCAACGCAAAAAATCCAGCAAAAACCTTGTTCCACTATACCACAAAATAAAAATTAAAAAAAGAGCGCCTTCAATTTTGGTTTTTTTCCGCAAAAGCCACAAAAAGATAAATAGCGCCAGGCCGTTTATAGACATATATATTCCTATCGGATGTCTAATTGTTCCATCAATGTATTTTTGCCCCCAAGACAAAGCGGTGATTGTTCCGATATGGAGGTCCGCCAAAGAACAGCCGATTCTGCCGATAAATTCTCCTATAGCCAAAGAGGGCGCCCCAGCATCGGCTATCCGCCAAAACGAAAGTTTTTTGCGCAAGATGTAAAATGTGGCCAAAAAAAACGATAGGACTGCTCCTCCGTAAAACATTAGTCCGCCAGTTTGTATTAGAAAAATTTGGCCTGGGTTACGACTGAAATAATCCCAGTTTTCAAAAACAAAAGCCAGACGGCTGCCCAAAATTACGCCGACTAAAACCAAAACCGCCAAATTTAAAATATGGCTTTCGGCAATATTTTTCCTTTTTGCCTCTTTCAAAACCACTACTAAAGCAGCGGCAAAAGCTAGTCCCGCAAAGAGGCCCCAAACATAAAGAGTGAAAGGGCCGATACTAATTGTGTCAAAAACAAAATAAGGAAGCATCTTGACAAGTTAGATTTTTTGTGCTATGTTTTGAGCAACTTAATCATCTAAAAGGGTGATTAATATAACATCGGAGGAAAAAGAATGGATGGAAAAAGAAGAAATACGGCAAAGACATTGAGGAATAACGCCGGAGTAAAAGGAAGTATTGGCGCGGAAATTGTCGGAAAAAAAACCGATGGAATAATAAAGCGGCCTGAACAAGGAGTTGAAATTACAACAACCCCTAAACCTAAATCAACAGTAATAGCATAATAGTGTAGAGCCAACCCTCTACTCTTTTTTTATTCCAAATAAATTCTTTTAATCTTTACTGGCACGAGCGGCTTGTCATTCTTGTCTTTCGCCACTTTAGCAATTGCGTCAGCCACTTCTTGGCCCAAAACGACTTTTCCAAAAATCGTATAATTATGATCTAAAGGCGTATCTTTCACCATAATGAAAAACTGGCTGCCGTTGGTGTTAGGACCCGAATTTGCCATAGCTAAAACACCTTTTTTATATCCTTCTTTATATGAAACGGTGTCCGGATTCAGCTCGTCAATAAATTTATATCCCGGGCCGCCAGTGCCATTTCCAGAAGGATCTCCGCCTTGAATCATAAATCCATCAATCACGCGGTGAAAAATTAGACCGCCATAAAGTCCTTTATCTATCAATTTCATAAAGCTCGCCACCGTATAAGGCGCGTCTTTGGGATAAAGCTTAACCTTTATTTTCCCTTTTGTCGTGTCAATGACGGCAATTTTGTTTTCCGCCTCGGCGTCGTATTTCGCCACTTCTTCGTCTGTCGGCGGCTTTATCTGTAAAGCTGGATCCGTAATAGTATAAGCGGTTTTTGCAGTGATTTTGTTTTCCGCAACTGGAGCAAAACTGTTATTTGAAACTTTATTTTGTCTGCTTGAATCAAGTTTGAAAAGCAATATGCCGGCGATGGCAACAATGGCGACGACAATGCCAAGCCGTTTAATGTCTTGATTAAAATTTGTTTGGTTCTCTTGTGGTACTTGTGGTATTTGTTGCATAATGTTTTTTAATTATTTAATTAATGGTTAAGGTTTATTTTCGCTCGCAGACTATTGTATGGCGAATTTGAACCCGATATTTAAAGAAATTAAGAAATGGCAAAATACGATTCCTATTATAATGCAGAATAATTCATAAAGCAATCATAAAAAAAGAAGGGCATTATGCTATAGCATTTTGCCCTTTGACGAGCGGAAGAATCTTGGCGAGGGTTGATTCTTTAAATTTTGGCGAATAAAGGAATATCTCGCTAAGAGTTACCAGAGGATCTTTTAATAACCCATTAAAAAGAAGTGAATTCGTTGAATCAATTCTTTTGTCAAAATGGGCAGACCCACTATTCTCGGCTATGTTATTGCTTAGCTCGTTTGTATTTTTCCATCCCGGAGTATCCAAAAACCTTAATAATTTCACCCTGGTCATGTAAGGCAGTTTTGGATTTTGCGGCCAGCCGTGATGGGCTTCTACCGCGTGCCTTAAGGCATAAGCCAGTTGTCCCAATCTGTATTCCTTCTCGCCCTTTTCTACCGCAATAGCATGATTAATGCGGCCAACGGATCTTCCCAATTCTCCCAGCTCAATTTGATTCGGCTTATACAAAGCCAATGCAAGGTACTTTATTGCTTTTAACATTTATTTTTCCTCCTTTGACTTCGAATCTTTTGATTCGGAGTTTTTCTAAATCTACAAAAATTTTGCGGACTTGGAAAAAAGAAAGAGAAGGAAAAAAGAGCACTTATACACTATTAACTTTTGTGAGATAATTTATCCAGATTTTTTGGACAATAGAGAAGTATTTTTGATATTCATTTCCTACTGGAATAACAAAGTGGTTATAACTTTCGTTTCCGCCCATGTCATATTCATCCAATGGGTATTCTGTGGAGCCGAAGTAAAAACCTCCGTTTCCTTTCAATTGTATTTCAACGACAAGCGGAGTATTATCATGGAAAGATATACCGACAAGTTGTTTTGTGAACGGATTTATCCCAAATCCCAAAGCCCTGACTTGTCCGTTTGCTGTTTTTGTGCATGGTTCGAATATCAATATCATTCCTACTTCCAATGGCCACCCTACCGGATGAACTTTTTTGAGTTTTATCAACCCATAGGAGATATTCTCGGTCTCTCCTGTTGCTCCTTCGAAGCCGCCAATTTTCTTAAGCTGGCTTCTTACGAACACCTCTGCTATTTCTTTGAAATCTTCAGGGGTATAAATAACGCAGGGCTGAATCTCCCGAATAGTGTTGGGCGAGGCATTAACCCATTCCTTTATCTTTTCTTCAATCTCTTTTATCCTTGCTTCTTGATCTAATGTTTCTTTCATTTATTAACACCTCTTTGTGCTTTTTATTTATCGCTATGAGCGATTAGCTGGTAGCATTTTGAGTTGTGGCCAAATAATCGCCCATAGTTTTCTTCTCTTTTTTAAAGTGCTTTTGCCATGATTTATCATGACTCATCAGTATAGCACATAATAGGATTTTGTCAATGGCACTACACTAAATTTTGGCTTATTTCTGCACTTTTAGCAATTATTAGTCAAAACTTTTTTATATTGACACTGAATTTTAACGGCGTATAATAGGAATATAGCTTAAACAGATTTGAATTATATGATCAGTGATAAAGATGTAGAAAAACTTAAAGGAACTTTTGCCACCAAGGAAGATTTAAAAGCATTTGCCACGAAGGAAGACCTAAAGAGATTCGCCACTAAAGACGATACGGACAGGAAATTTGAAGAAACGAACCGGCATTTTGATGTTGTTGCAGGGGATATTAAAAGCGGCATTACTTTTTTGGCCGAGCAGGTATCTGCCAACTCCGAAAAATTTGTCCAATACGATGAAAAAATGAAAAAGATCGATGTTATTGATACCGATGTTTCTTTGCTGAAAAACCGAGTATCCGTTTTGGAAACAAAATGCAAAAAATGATTTTTGCCTTATTTTAAAATTTTTATATTTTTAAAAGAACTGTTTAACAGTTCTTTTTTGTAGCCCTGGTGGTGATCACCTATCGTTCGCTAGTCGTCCAGCACATACCGGACGAACCCGGGTTTCATGGATGACGCCATAAAAATTTTGCACCCCCGCGGGGATTTGCCACGGGATAAACCCTGGTCCGCCGAAGGCGGAAACCCTTGTCGCCAGGATGACCCACCCTCCGTAATGTGTACCGCTACCGGGATTTGAACCCGGGTTTCATGGATGAGAACCATGCGTCCTTGACCAGGCTAGACGATAGCGGCATGCAGGCGGGGAACCTGGTGTCCTAAACCGCTAGACGAATGCGCCAAACAAAAAAACAGCTTACGCTGTTTTTAAAATACCATAAAACAAGACATAAAACAAGGCAGACGCCTTTAATTTTTAATCATTTTATTTTGGCGCCTCTTAAAAGAAGTA
>CAZKGJ010000011.1:13614-17443 GCA_964552415.1 uncultured Candidatus Saccharibacteria bacterium | reverse complement strand
GTATAAATTTTAACCCTTAACCAATAAAATTATGAAAGGATATGTAATCAACATTGAGAAGGAAACATTGCAGAATAAAAATTTCAGAAAAGTGCTTTATACCGCCAAACACAGCCAGTTGGTGGCGATGTCGTTAAAACCGAAAGAAGAAATAGGCGAGGAAGTTCACACTCTTGACCAATTTATACGGATAGAAAAAGGAAATGGAAAAGCGGTTTTAGACGGCGCTGAATACGAGATAGGGGACAATTTCGCGATTGTTATTCCGGCAGGGGTCAGGCACAACATAATCAATCTTTCGCAAACTGCAGAACTGAAACTTTACACGATTTATTCTCCGCCGGAGCATAAAGACGGAGTTATACATAGAACTAAAAAAGACGCGATTGCCGATACACAGGACCATTTTAACGGTAAAACTACGGAATAGACAGGTCATTGAGTGGACTTTTGACGTTTATTATTGTAAAATATATCTATTAAATTAAACGCAAGACGCGCGGGTGTAATTCAGCAGTTAGAATGCCTGCCTTCCAAGCAGGATGTCGTGGGTGCGAATCCCATCACCCGCTCAAATTCCACTAAAACCAGATTGATTCCATGCAAAAAATTAAAAAAACTTTTTTACTGATCCCTCTTTTTTTATTGATGGGATTTATCGTCAATCCTCCGAGAGTTGCGGCAAGCAGCGGGGTGGATTTTTTAGTTGACCCTACTTTTGACAATGCTGGCAGGGAAACGCTTACCGCAACCTTGCATCTCGCGAGTCAAGATGCTTATTTTTATGTTGACGATGCGTACTGGGCCAGCCAAGACAGCCAGACGCGGTCCAGCATTGATTTGAATATCAATAGCCTTGCAAATGAATTTGACACGGTGATTTATCCGAAGATGCATGAAATTTACGGCTCTGAATGGTCGCCGGGCATAGACAATGATTCTAAAATCTACATCTTGCTTACGGATATCAGAAAAGATGCGGGTGGGTATTTCAATCCCAATGACGAGTATTACAAAAATCAGGTTAAAAACAGCAGAAGCAACGAAAAGGAAATCCTGTACCTGAATATTAACTCGCTTAACAAAACAGTCATCAAAAGCTTTCTGGCGCACGAATTACAGCATATGATAAACTGGTACCAGAAGAAAAAAGTTTACGCTGTAGATGAAGAGGTCTGGCTGAACGAAGCTATGAGCGAATACGCCGCAACTGCTCTCGGCTATGATAATAATTATTCCGGAAGTAATCTTGAAACAAGAGTAAAGGCATTTCTGAAAAATCCTAACGATTCGCTTACCGAATGGAACAATTTAAATGAGGATTACGCGAGCGTAGATCTTTTTATGCAATTTTTGGTTGACCATTATGGCATAGGTATTTTAAAACTTATCATAACTTCTCCGCAGACCGGCATCTCGGCAATTAACGACGCCCTGCAAAAACTGAACTCACGCGACAGCTTCAGAGATGTTTTTACCAATTGGGTAATCGCGAATTACCTGAATAACCAAACTTTTCTATCGGGAAAATATGCTTATTTCAACCGCAATTTAAACTATGATACGTTCCACATAATGCCAACCGGCCTTTTCACTGTTTATCCAAATATTACCGTGGAAGGCATTGAATACGACAAAGATTGGGCAGGAAAATGGTATCAGTTTGTTTCTTCGCCGTCTTTGAGTTCGTCCGAGCAAACACTGAAAATTAATTTTGCTTCTCCGGACGCAGACGCGAATTTTATAGTCCCATACATAATCAAAAAAAACGAGGGAACAATGGATATTGGATATTTTTCCCTGGATTCAGGACAAAAAGGCGCTATTTATCTAAACAGTTTTGGGAGGGAAATAAATTCAGTAACAATTATGCCTGTCAGTGTCAAAAAAACTTCCGGCTTTACTGAAGCAGAGATGCCGACAAAATTTTCCTATAAAGTCCGCTTGATTTCTATAAACCAACCAATTTTAAAAAGCGTAAGTCCGAATGTTTCTGCCGCTGAAGGCGGGGTTTTGGTCACCCTCACAGGAGAAAATTTTGAGCAAAATCCGACAGTAAGTTTTGGAGGAATAAATGCCACTGAAGTTAATACTATAGACCCCCGAACAATAGTTGCTAAAATTCCTCCATTTTCTCCGGGAACAGTGGATGTTAGTGTGACAAATCCGAATTCCCAGCCAGTAGTGCTGGAAAACGCTTTTACATATTTTTCCTCAATTAAAAACGGCTCGCTTATCAGAGCGCAAGGCGATTATAAAGTTTATGTCGTAAACGGAAGATATAAGCGTTGGATTCAAGCCGCGGAAATTTTTAAATTTTATCCGAATTTCAGCTGGAGTAATATAACAATCATAACTCCGGCGCAAAGAGATTATTACGAAGAATCATTTTTAGTAAGGGCAGAAGGCGATTATAAAGTTTATGAAATAAATGGCGATAAAACAAAGCACCATTTACAAATGACGGCTGAACAATTTTCAGCAAGCGGCCGCAAATGGGATATGGTCTATGTTATTAACAAAAAGGAAAGGGATTTTTATAAAACCGGAGTTGCGGTAATGTTCAGATAGAATCGTAAAATAAAAAAAGAGGTTTAACCCTCTTATGTATTCTTTATATTCTTAGTTTGTATTGACCGCAGTTGCCGTTGTCTGGCGGAATAGTACCACTTTTTAAATTTCTGCAATTCTCCTGCTGCTCCGAGCCCCCAGAAAAGCGCGCAGTTCAAGTCGGCAAGAAGCCAGCGGTTGTCGCCGTACAGCCTATGGTCCTCTCTTGCAAGCCACAACGCGATTATTAGACCTATCGCAAGGTATATTCCGATAAATAAGATCAATATAAACCCGATTTCAAATAAGGACAATGTTCACACCTCCTTAATCCTAATTTAATACTTTTTTAATCAAATGTCAAATGTCAAGCCCAAAAGTTTCAATCGTAATTTTAAACTGGAACGGCTGGAAAGACACTGTTGAATGTATAGAGTCATTGGCAAAAATTGATTATCCGAATTACGAAATTATCGTTGTGGACAACGGTTCAACTGACGAATCAGTTATAAAGTTAAAGATGCTCCAAATGAGGGCGGAAAAAGCGGTAAATAAAAACTTTAAAATTATTGAAAATAAAGAAAACCTGGGATTTTCCGGCGGAAACAATGTCGGAATAAGGTTCGCGCTTAAAAGTAACGCGGACTATATTCTTCTTCTTAACAACGACACTTTGGTTAAACCGAATTTTTTAAGCGAGTTGGTAAAAATAGGGGAAAGCAGCTCAAAAATTGGCCTTATCGGGCCAAAAATTTATTTTGCGGTTGAGCCCAATCGCATTTGGTTCGGTGGCGGAAAAATCAATTGGCTGAAAACAAAAGGCGAACATCTTAATTACAATAAAACAGATGATAAAAAAACATCCTTGCAACCGTCAACTTATCAAGTATCGGATTATCTTACCGGCTGCTGCCTGCTGATAAAGCGGGCTGCCGTTGAAAAAATCGGCATGCTCTCGGAAGACTATTTTCTTTATTACGAAGATACCGACTATTGCCTAAGGGCGCAAGAAGCCGGCTGGCAGTGCGTTTATATACCAAGCGCTTATATCTGGCATAAAATTTCTCAAAGCACGCGGGAATTTTCTCCGTCTTATATTTATTACCATAGCCGCAACGGCCTGATGCTTGCTAAAAAACATAATCCGGCTGAAAAAGTTATTTTGGTTTACCTATTCAGCATTTATTTGGTTATTAAACAGCTGATAAAATACTTATTTTTACCGCAAAAACGTCTATGGGTAAAGATGGCGCTGTTGGGGATTTATGATTTTTACAGA
>CAZKGJ010000011.1:0-13514 GCA_964552415.1 uncultured Candidatus Saccharibacteria bacterium | reverse complement strand
GCAAAAACGTCTATGGGTAAAGATGGCGCTGTTGGGGATTTATGATTTTTACAGAAATAGGGCCGGAAAATTTTATTACAAGGGGGCTAATGTTTAATAAAAAACATTAGCCCGTAAATAAACAAGGTTTATTATGCTAATCGGTATTGACAGCCGGCCGCTGGAGGAGCCGCAAACCGGACTTTGGAGGTATTTAGCCAATTTGTTGGAAAATTGGGCATATTCGACGGAACACAGTTTTGTTTTGTATTTTAAAAAATACATACCAAATTTGGGAATTTTAAATAAACCGTGTTTTGAGAAAAAAATAATTAAAGCGCCCTTCGGTATTCAAAGCAACGTAATATTCCAGCATTTTTTGCTGCCTTGGCGGGCAAAAAAGGATAAAATTGATGTACTCTTTTCACCCTCGTACCTTTTGCCATTGCGTTATTTGGGAAAAACCGCGCTGGCGATTCACGACATTTCGTATGAAATTTTTCCGCAAAATCTTTCACTGGCTGACAAATTTTTGCTTAAAAATATCTCAAAAATTTCAGCAAAGAAGGCAAGCGCTATTTTTACCGTTTCAGAATTTTCTAAAAAAGAAATTATTGCGCATTACAAAATTCCGGCTGATAAAATTTTTGTTACGCCCCTTGCAGCCGATGAAAAATTTTTCAGCGCGAAATCATTTCATAAAAACACCGAAGCGCTAAAAGTGAAATTCGGCATTGGCGGAAAATTCCTGCTTTCTGTAGGAACGATTTTTAGCAGGCGCCACACCGACGCCATAATTGACGCTTTCGCGCTGTTCGGGAAAAAGTTTGACAAATACCAGTTACTGATCATTGGGAAAAATCATACTTATCCGTTCATTGACATAGATAAAATAGTAAGTGAAGTGAACCAATCACTTAAAAGAAACGCGGTTCTAAGATATAATTCCGCTTTAAGCGACGATTTATACACGCTTTACGGCGCAGCCGAAGCGCTTATTTACCTTTCGGATTACGAAGGGTTTGGCTTGCCGCCGCTTGAATCCGCTGCCGCAGGCATACCAGCAATAACTTCTGATATACCTGCGATAAGAGAAGCGATGGCTGACGCGGCAATTTTTGTTAAAAATAACAATAGCATCCAGGAAATCAGCCGCGCGATGGAGGCCGTTATAACAGACGGCGTTTTTAGAAACAATCTGATTGAGAGAGGCGTTGCGCGCGCAAAGATGCTTGGGTGGAGCGAATGCGCTGAAAACACTTTAAAAATATTGAAAAAGTTATGACTGATAAATATCTATTAAAAATTGTTTTTGTCTTTGAGGCAATAATCGTTGTCCTGATCTCTGTTGGAATTTTACCGCGCGAATTTTCTTATTTTGCAACAGCGCTGATTTTGATTTATTTTTTGGGTGCTGAGATTCTTGATTCACTTGTTCTAACCTTGCTTTCAATCCCGCTTTTTCTTGCTTTGCCCATAAGTGATTCCTACGATTCAATTGCCAATTGGCGGATTATTCTTGCGGCGCTGTTTTTGATCTGGGCCGCAAGAACTAACTTTTTTATAAATACGGCAAAGAAAATAGGATTGCAAGAAATTAAAAAATTTTTCTCAAAAACCTCTTTGGGTTTTTGGCTCGCAGTTTTCTTTTTAGCCGCGATTTTCTCAATGATCGGTTCTTTGAGTATAATCGCGGGCATAAAAAAAATTCTATTCTTAAGCAATGTTTTTATTCTGTTTTTGGTGGTTAAAAATACGATTAAAACAAAAGAGTTGTTTCTGCGGGTTTTAAAAGCCGGCGTTTTTGCCGCTGCATTTTCTTTATTGATAGGATACGGACAATTAATAAGCATTTTTTTCTATTCGCTTTACCAATTCTGGAAATTTTGGGCGGAAAATGTTATTTATGCTTTATACGGCAATAATCTTTCACAATTGCTTTCATACTCAAATACCTGGTTTTCTTATTATTCTGGCGATATTCCGCCGACGCTGCGTATGTTTTCGGTTTTTCCGGATTCGCACTCGTTTGCCCTGTTTAACATTATTTTTGCCCCTTTTGTTTTAACTTTGCTATGGCGCTATAAAAAACAAGGCGGCAGACTATTTTTTATCTACTGTTTGCTATTTGCGGTATTATTGCTTGCGATAATACTTTCCGGCTCGCGCGGCGCATGGGTAAGCGCGATAGCACCGTTATTGGCTATTCTAATAATAAAAGGACGATCTATCGCTAACCGAATCGTAAAATTAAACGGCAAATTCAGGTTAATTACATCAGCAGCAATTTTATTTTTTCTGCTGTTTCCGGTATCATCGGCTATTCTTGAGCAAACGCAAAAGGTTGAATGGCGACGGATGACTGGCGGCGAAGAAGCAGCCGGTGCAATAGTTTTCAAACGTTTCAAAAGTATTGCTGACCTTGAAGAAATTTCAAACAAAGGACGGATAGAAATTTGGAAAGAAACCCTGAAATCAATAAAAAATCATCCATTGCTGGGCGTGGGAATTGGAAATTTTCCAGTAGTATTGGGGCAAAAGATTTCTGCCGCAAAAAAGGGTTCTTCGGCGCATAATTTATTCTTGGACGTCGCGGCAGAAACAGGAATTCTGGGGCTTTTTGCTGTTTTTGCGATATTTTACGAAATCATTAAAACCGCATTTGATGTTTTTAAAAACTCTCAAAACGAGCTTTACGGTTTTTTTGCTTTGGGTTTTGGAATTTACATTTTTTGGGTTTTAGGGTATTCATTATTTGATATTGTGCTGCTTAATGATAAAGTATTAATGGCATTTGCGGCAAGCGCAGGTGCATTGTATGGAATTAAAAATGGAATTTATGAATTTAAAAAATAACTGGCAAGCGCCGCTGTTTTCGGTAATTATTTTAACTTACAATGCCCAAAAATACATTAAAAAATGCATTGATTCAGTGTTGGGGCAAAACTATCCGAACATTGAAATTATTGTTATTGATAATAATTCCGTAGACGAAACAAAAAATCTGCTGCGTACGAAATACCAAGCGCAGAACATTAAAATTATTTTTAATGAAAATAATATCGGCTTTGCTGCCGGCCAGAATCAAGGAATTCGTGTTTCAGGGGGAAAATATATTTTATGCTTGAATCAAGACGCGTGGATTAGCAAGGACTTTATCAAAAACGCCGTGGAGATTCTGGAAAAGGATGAAAAAATCGCGGCAATCCAGGGAAAACTAATCCGCTACGACTTCCAAAACAATAAAATTCTTGATATAATAGATACAACCGGCTTGACGATGCTGAAAAACAGAAGAATTATCAACCGAGACCAGGGAACCTCTGTTCAGATTTTAAAACGCAATGAGACCGAAGAAGTTTTTGGCGCAGATGGAGCCGCTCCGATCTATCGCCGAGAAGCACTGGAAGATACGAAATTGCCAAAACTAGAACAGGACGGGTTTGAATATTTTGACGAAGACTTTTTTATCTACAAAGAAGATGTTGATTTATCCTGGCGTTTGCGGCTTTACGGCTGGAGGATAATTTATGCGCCGTTTTGCGTAGGTTATCATAGCCGCGGAGCAGGGGACAGCGCCGCAAGCGATTATTCCGACATTTTGAAAGAGCGCCGTAAAATTTCGGGTTTGGCAAAATATTACTCTTGGAAAAACCAGCGACTGATGCAAATTAAAAACGAAACCTTGCAATTGCTTCTGAAGCATATATTTTTCGTTTTACTCAAAGAGGTTTTTTCTTGGCTGTATATCTTGATTTTTGAAGAACCGTACGCCGTAAAGTCAATCGTTAAAATGTTCCGCCAATTGCCTCGCGCGTACCAAAAGCGAAAAATAATTATGTCAAAAAAACAAATAGGAGATAAAGAAATGACAAAATGGTTTAAGTAATATAGGGAATTTTAATATATGTTTAACAATATCCGCAGAGAAAAAAGTGGCTTAAAGCCCGATCAGATACTTACGATGAAGGACTTTGTAAAAAATTCTCAATATCAGCAAAAGAGGGAAGAGGGCAGGCGAAACGCGTGGAAAAAAATTGCCGCGATTGCCCTGATTTTTTTCTTCGCGGCGATTTTATGGTACGGACTGCGCACAAACGCAGCATTGGAAAAAATTTCAACAAAAGAAAACTCTTTTTGGGAGAAAATAATCCGAATTTTGCCAATTGACAAATCATTTTTCCTGTATCTGCCGCTGGAAAAATCAATTTTTGAAGAACCGAATACTCCAAGCAAAAGAATAAATTTTTTAATTCTCGGGATAAGGGGCGAAAACGATCCCAGTGGCGGATTGCTTACCGATACAAGTATAATTCTAAGTATCAAGCCATATGACAATAAAATCGCACTTATTTCACTGCCACGTGATTTGTTTGTAGAAATGCCTGGCACAGGCGAAAAGCGCAAATTAAACGAGGCCTATGAAATAGGACGAAAAAAAAACCATTTGCAGGAGCTTGATTATGTAAAATCAGTTGTAAGCAATATTAGCGGGATAACTATTCATTATGTGGTTCTGATAAATTTTGAAGGATTTAAAGACCTTATAGATTCGTTGGGTGGAATTGAACTGAATTTTGAAAAACCTTTTGTTGAGCCCGTGCCTTTTGAGGAGGGAAGTATATCGTTGCCGCAAGGAAAGCAGATTTTGGACGGAAAAACAGCATTACTCTATACCAGAGCAAGAATGAGCACCAGTGATTTTGACCGCTCGCGGCGACAAGAAGATGTTATAAAAGCTATCTACGCGAAACTTACCAAAACCGGGTTGCTTCTAAACCCATACCGGCTTAATAAAATTTTGGGGGTTATAGAAAATAATGTTAAAACCGATATGCGAGTATGGGAAATTGAAGAAATGATAAAAATACTCGCAAGAGCCGAACGCCCCAAAATAATAACAAGGGTAATTGATTCAGGTCCGGAGAAACTACTCTATTCCGAATACACCAGCGACGGAGCGTTTGTTCTTCTTCCGACTAACGGCGATTATAAAAAAATTCAGGAAGTAATTAGAAATATTTTTGACTAAATATGGACCTTTCGGTTATAATTGTAAATTATAAAACTCCCGAGATTCTCAATTTATGCGTGAAGTCGCTTAAAGAGACGATTTCCGAAATCAGCTACGAAGTAATCATTGTGGATATTGAATCAGAGTACAAAACAGAGTATTTATTCAGAGAAAGCTTTCCAGAGGCGAAATTTATTCCGACAAATGAAAATTTGGGATATTCAAAATCGGTAAACTTAGCGATCAAAAACTCCGATTCTGAAAGCAAGTATCTTCTCGTGCTTAACGCGGATATCATCGTCAAAAAACAAGCGGTTAATAATCTTTTTCGGTTTATGGAGCGCGAAGAAAGGGTTGGGATAAGCGGCCCGCAACTTTTAAATTTTGATAACAGTGTGCAGGATTCATGCTTTAGATTTTACACACCAAAAATCATTTTGTACCGCCGCACTTTTTTCAAAAATTTTTCTTTCTCTAAAAAAGCGCTAGAAAATTTTTTAATGAGGGACTGCGACCATAGCCAGACGCAGGCCGTGGAATGGCTTATGGGATCTGCTTTATTTGTAAGGAGAAGCGCTTTGGAAAAAACCGGCCTGATGGACGAACGGTTTTTTATGTATTTTGAAGATGTGGACTGGTGCAGAAGGTTTTGGAGCAACGGATATAGGGTAATGTATTTACCAGAGGCAAAAATGGCGCATTATCACGGAAAGCAAAGTACCGGATCAAAAAAATACGCCCTAATCCATATTATCAGCGCGCTAAAATATTTCATAAAATACTGCGGAAAACCGCTGCCTAAAATATATTAAAACTTATGGTGAGAAATAAATTAATAAAATATTTTTTTACCCTTTTGGCGATTCTGGTTGTTTTTGGGAGCGGAATATACTACGGAGCAAAACGTTTTCCGCTTCCTTTAAGCATCAGCTATGAAGTGATAAACAAAAATCTCGGCAAGCCGGCAGACGTTGACTTTAGTTTATTTTGGGACGCATGGCGGCTGGTTGAAGAAAACCATCTTGAAAAGCCAGACCGGTTGAAAATGCTTTACGGAGCGATTTCTGGAATGGTAAAATCAATCGACGATCCTTACACGGTCTTTTTTAATCCTACTGAGACCAGAAAATTTTCCAGCGACCTAAACGGAGTTTTTGAAGGAATCGGCGCCGAAATAGGCGTCAAAAAGGGTATGCTTACGATTATTGCGCCGCTTGTCAATTCTCCGGCTGAAAGGGCCGGAATACGCGCCGGTGATAAAATTCTAAAAATTGATGATGCGCTTACGGGCGAGCTTACGATTGACGAAGCAGTGAATCTTATACGCGGGCCAAAAGGAACTGCTGTAACTTTGACAATTATGCGCGGGACCGAAGAAAAATCCCGAGAAATTAAAATCATCCGCGAAACAATAGTCGTAAAAAGCGTGGAGTGGAGGATAGAAAGCGAAGACCTGCCGGCTGGCAAAGAAAAAATAGCTATTATCAAAATTTCAAGATTTGCAGAAGACACCAGTAGCGAAATCAACGCCGCGGCAAATGAAATACTGAAAAGCGATGTCAAGGGAATTATCCTGGATTTGCGCAATAACCCCGGCGGCTATCTGGAATCTGCGGTGGATGTCGCCAGTATTTTTATGCCCGCGAATAAGCTTGTGGTAACGGAAAAATTTCAAGACGGAAAGAAGAAAGAGTATTTAACCCGAGGAGGCGACAAATTAAGCGGTCTGCCCGCAGTAGTTTTAACAAATGAAGGCAGTGCTTCGGCCGCAGAAATTTTGGCAGGCAGTTTGCGCGATATCCGGCAAATAAAATTAGTGGGGGAAAAAACATTCGGAAAAGGATCGGTGCAGGAACTGAAGAATATGAAAAACAATTCAAGTATTAAAATCACCATTGCGGAATGGTTGACCCCGGCGGGCAAAAACATCAACAAAGAAGGGCTTAAACCTGATATTGAAATCGGGCTTACTGACCAAGATCTTGAAGCGAAAAAAGACCCGCAGCTTGACGAAGCGATAAAATTATTGCGGCAGTTATGAACCGCGGGGTTGAAAAAAAGTAAAAAATGTTTTATTGTTTAATTATGAAAGTAATTCTAATCAAAGATATGCCAAGTTTGGGAAAAGCGGGGGATATAAAAGAAGTGGCTGACGGATATGCCCGCAATTTTTTATTTCCCAATAATCTGGCAGAGGCTGCTACCGATGCGGCGATTAAACAAAACGAATTGCAGAAAACGCTTTTGGCAAAAAAATCCGAGGAAGACCTGAAAAAATATCAGGAACTTGCCGAAACATTGGAAACCGCAGCAGTCGCGATAAAGGCAAAAGTAAACGAAGAGGGTAAATTATTCGGTTCAATAACCTCGGAAATTATTTTGGAGGCATTGAAAGCGCAAAAAATTGATATTAGTGATAAAAACATTGATATAAAAGCAGGACACATTAAAGAAGCGGGTGAACATAAAATAATTGTAAATCTGCCTCACGGACTGGAAGCGCGGCTAAATATAATCGTAGAAAAAGAATAAAATCATTATGACAAAATTTATATTTGTGGCTGGAGGCGTGATGAGCGGGGTCGGCAAAGGGGTTGCCACCGCATCAATCGGAAAAATTTTAGAAAGCAAGGGGTTTAAAGTGACCGCGATAAAGATTGATCCGTATATTAATCTTGACGCCGGTACAATGAATCCTATTGAACACGGAGAAGTCTTTGTTATGGAAGACGGTATGGAATGCGATCAGGATATCGGAAACTATGAAAGATTTTTGGACAAAAATATCTTTCGGCAGAACTATATGACCACCGGAATGATCTATGAAACGGTAATTCAAAAAGAAAGAAATTTGGAATACGGCGGAAAATGCGTGGAAGTTGTGCCGCATATCCCCGAAGAAGTCATCCGACGTATAAAACTGGCATCCAGACTTGCAAAGGCAGATTTTACCATCGTTGAAATAGGGGGTACTGTAGGCGAGTACCAAAATATATTATTCCTGGAAGCGGCAAGGATGCTGAAATCCAGTCAGCCCGATGATGTGCTTTTTGTTTTGGTAAGTTATCTGCCGGTTCCCAACAAAATTGGAGAGATGAAAACAAAGCCGACGCAATACGCGGTACGCACCGTAAATTCGGCCGGCATTCAACCCGATCTGATATTATGCCGTTCGGAGCAAGCAATAGACGACCGAAGAAAAGAAAAAATATCCGTATTTTGCAATGTTTCGCCAGATATGATCATTTCCGCTCCTGATATTGAGTCCATCTATGACATCCCTATAAATTTTGAAAAAGAAAATTTGGGCGACAAGATTTTAAAAAAATTCGGCCTGCGGAAAAAGAAGCAGAATATGAAAGATTGGCGCGCCTTGTCAAAAAAAATCAGGCGGCTCAAAAAAGAGGTAAAAATCGGCATCGTTGGCAAGTATTTTTCAACCGGCGATTTTGTGCTGGCGGATTCCTATATCTCGGTCATAGAAGCGATAAAACACGCCGCTTGGTTTCTTGTGGCAAAACCAGTGATCAGCTGGGTAAATTCTGAAGAATACGAATCTGCCGGATGGCGAAACAGAATCAAGGAGCTGAAAAAATTTGACGGAATAATCGTGCCGGGAGGGTTTGGCGAAAGAGGTGTGGAAGGTAAAATAAAAGCGATTGAGTACGTGCGCAAAAACAAAATTCCATATTTCGGGCTGTGCTATGGAATGCAAATAGCCTGCATTGAGTACGCAAGAAATGTTGCGGGATTGCGAGGCGCGCATACTACGGAAATAAACCGCAAAACCAAATATCCGGTAATTGACATAATGCCGGAGCAAAAGAAAAATCTTGAAGATTCAAATTATGGCGCGACTATGCGGCTTGGAGCGCATCCGGCAGTGCTTGCGAAAAATACCATTGCCGAAAAAGCATACGGCAGCCGCAAAATTTCCGAACGGCACAGGCATCGCTGGGAAGTAAATCCTGATTATATAAAAATTCTTGAAAAAAACGGGCTGGTTTTTTCTGCCAAATCTCCAGATGGCCGGCTGATGGAAATTCTGGAGCTGCCGCGAAAAATACATCCGTTTTTTGTGGGCACCCAATTTCATCCCGAATTCAAATCCAGGCCGCTAAAGCCCCACCACTTGTTTCGGGAATTTATCAGGACGGCGATACATAAAGGTAAATCTTAGCTTAATATTTCTTTTAGTTTAGAAAAACGATCTTCCTTGAGATCGTTTTTTAGTTGCTTTTAAACGCAAAGTGGAGTAGGATTAGAATAAACTTTAATAAAAAATTAAAACTGGTAAAAATTATGCCAAAAACAGAATCAAAAAATGTGTTTAAAGATTTTACTAATCTCTATGAACTTTCTAAGACTTTAAGGTTTGAGTTGAAGCCGACGGAAGAAACAAAAGAATTGCTTAAAAAAACTAATTTGCAAGGTAAAACTCCGGTCCAAGTAGATCGAGAAATAGACGAGCTCTATGAGCAGGAAATGAAGCCTCTGTTTGATAAATTGCACGAGAAATTCACCAATGAGTCCTTGAAGAAAGTCAGTTTCAATATTTCGGATTTGGAAAAATTAGAAAATCTATATTTAGAACTGGAAAAATTAAGGAAAGAATTAAAAATATTGAGAAGTAATAAAGATAACATAGATGGCTCAAAGATTAAAACAATAGAAATTAGGATAAATAAAATTGAAGGCGGTAATAAAAAAAACGCAGAGAATACAGGCGAGATTGAAAAATTACAAAATAGATTGAGAGAAAATATTATTGAGAAATTCAACGAGACAGCAAAAAAATGGAAAAATGACATGAACGGCATTGAAACGGGGCTTTATAACGAAAAAGGCAAAAAGAAAATAAAAATAGACATTAAAAAAGAAACATACGAATTTCTTAAAGAGGATAACGTTCTGGCTATTCTGGCGCATTTTAATACGGACAAAATCGATAAAATAAGAAAGTTTCAAAGATTTACCACCTATTTTACAGGATTTAATAAAAATCGGGAAAATTATTATGATATTGATGCAAAGGAAACAGGCATAGCCAACAGAAGCATTAATAAGAATTTAATTATTTTCTTTAAGAATAGGCAAAATTTTAATCGGATTTTAGGAAAAATGCAATCTTTGGGTGAATATAAAAAATATTTCGAATTGAATAATTATCAGAATTGTTTAACTCAGGATAAAATAGAGGATTTAAACGAAAATGTTATCGGAAAAGTCAATTTAGAAAAAAATCTTTTTTGCCAAAAGGAAAATTCAAAATTGGAGAATAAGGATAATGATAAAAAAATATATTTGCCGAATTTGGAAAAACTACAAAAGCAGATAGGCTGTAGAACCAAACAGCAAAAAGAACAGGAGAAAAGTGGGAAAAGCATTTATCCGGAATACCTTAAAAAAATTGGCTTTGGTTTTCAAATTTCCAAGGACGGTAAAGGCAAATATCAGATTTGGGAAGCTTTGGATTCTTTAACAGAAAAAATTATTCTGAAAATGAATAAAGTGCGGGAAAATTATCGGAATTTTTTTGATAATTGGCAAAAAGAAAACTATAATTTAAACGAAATTTGGCTTAGAAAAGAATCTATCAATACTATTTCCGGCAGATGGTTTGGTGGAAATAACTGGTATATTCTTGGCAATACATTAAATTATTTGGGAACAGGCAAAATAAAAAATGGCGAATATAAAATTCCACAATTCATCAGTTTGCAGGATTTGAAAGAAGCGATGGATGTTTTAGAAAATGGAGTTAATTTTGATATAAAAAAGTCCCGGAAAAAATTCGAAAAAGAGGCAAATAAAAATCCCGAAAAATTCTATTATTCGCCGGAGAATTTATTTAAGAAAGAATACCAGAGATGCTACAAAAAAACCTTGTTTGAAACCTTTTTAGCTATTTGGCAGAGTGAGCTTGATTATAAGTTCACGCAGATTTTTGATGGCTATAAGATAAAAGATGAAAACGGAAATGATAAATTTATTTCACCTTTTTTGGATGAATTCAAAAAGCAGAGCAAATATCCTTTCGATAAAAACAAAAAGAGCGGCGAAAGCTCTATTCACGTTGAAACGGTTAAGAATTTAGTCGAGGATGGGTATTTGAGGCTATTCCAACTGACAAAGTATCATAATCTTGATAAGAAAGGAGAGGCGGTCGCGCTTCCCATGGAAAACAGATTTTACGAGGCCTTAAAAGAATTCTGGGAAAATAACGAGATTGTGACTTACCACAAAGCTTTTCAGGCGACTTTAACTCAAAAACCTTATTCCGAAGATAAAATTAAATTGAATTTTAACTGCGGATATTTACTGAATGGTTGGGCTCAGTCTTACGAAACTTACGGCGCTTTAATCTTCTTAAAAAACAATAAATATTATTTAGGAATAATAAACGGCAAAGGATTAAATAAAGACGAGAAAAGTCTTTTATATGGATATACAAATTCTGAAAATGTGGGCAAAAGACTGATTTATGATTTCCAGAAACCTGATAATAAAAATACACCAAGATTATTTATAAGATCTAAGGGTAACAAGTCTGCTCCTGCAGTAAAAGAATTTAATTTGCCAGTAGAGTCAATTATTGATATTTATGATCAGGATTTGTTTAAAATCGATAAGAAAAACCCTGAAAAGCATATACCTTATCTTAAAAAAATCATCGATTATTTTAAATTAGGGTTCAAAAAACATCCTTCGTATAAGCATTTTGATTTTAACTGGAGAGAAAGTGGGGAATATAAAAATATTGCTGATTTCTACAAAGATGTATTAGACTCTTGTTATAAGATCGGTTGGGAAACAATCAATTATAATGCTCTGTCGGATTTGGCTAAAATCGGAAGAATTTATCTTTTCCAAATATACAATAAGGATTTTGAATTAGATGAAAATATAGGTAGAAGTAAATACGGTAACAGTTTTAAACCGGAAAAAACCTGCGGTACATTAAATTCCCATACAAAAATATTTTTAGAATTGCTAAAACCGGAAAATGCCTCAAAATTGAAACTTTTAGGCAATGGTGAATTATTTTTCAGGGACGCGAGCAAAGATAAAAAGTATAAAAAAGATAAAAACAGCAAAGAGATTTTGGATGCCAAAAGATATTATGAACCAAAATATTTTTTACATTTTCCAATTCAAATTAAAGGAAAAGGAAGAAATCTTAAAAAAGATTTTGTAAACCAAATAATCAGACAAAATTATAAAGACATAAAAATAATCGGCATAGACCGCGGAGAAAAAAATTTACTCTATTATTTTGTGGTTGATTCGCAGGGAAGGGGTATTAAAAAGGGCCGCTTAAACGTTATAAATGATGTTGATTATAATGCTAAATTGCAAGAAAGGCAGGATAAGAGAAACCAAGCGCGTTTGGACTGGGAAGAAATAGGTAATATTAAGAATTTTAAAGAAGGATATTTATCCCAAGCAGTTAGTAAAATATACGAATTGGTTATAAAGTATAATACCATTGTTGTGTTAGAAGATTTGAATAGCGAATTTAAGGCAAAGAGGATGTCCATGGTTGAAAAATCCGTCTATAAAAAGTTTGAACTCGCATTGGCTAAAAAACTCAATCACCTTATTTTAAAAAACAAAAAAGCGGATGAAATTGGTGGCGTTTTAAACGCTTACCAGCTAACACCTTATATAAAGCCTGGTGATATGAATAAGTTTGAAAAAGCCAAGCAATGGGGAATTATGTTTTATGTCCGCGCAAATTATACCTCGACAACCGATCCGTTGACGGGCTGGAGAAAACATAAATATATTTCCAATTCCGATACAATTTCCAAAATACAAGATTTTTTTAATCCTGACAGCGGAGTACGGATAGATTATGATCCCGGTAAAAAATGTTTCAAGTTTAGTTATGAGAATAACGATGGTAATTTATGGAAATTATTCGCGTTTAAGGGTTTACAGAGGTTTTATTGGGATAACGAAAAAAGAAAAATGAGAAATTATGATTTGCATAAAGAATTTGAAACGTTGTTTTTAAAGTTAGATAAATCAAAAAATATAAATCAACAAATAAAGGAAAAAGATAATTTCAGATGGAAAAGTCTGGTTTTCTTGTGGAACTTATTGAATCAAATCAGAAATACTGATAAAAATAAAAAGGGCAATGAAAATGATTTTTTGCAATCGCCGGTTTGGTCGGAAAAATATTTATATTTTTACGATAGCCGCAAAGTTGCAAAAGACAGTTTTCCGGACAACGGTGATGCCAATGGAGCATATAATATTGCACGCAAAGGTGCGATGATTTTGGAAAGAATAAAAAATTGCAAGGATGTTTCAAAATTCGGGAACGACAATAATGGTAAAAATCCCGAAAATGGTTATTTCATTTCCGATAAAGATTGGGATGAATACGCCCAAACTCACTAACCCCCTATGGAACCTTACATCCAAATCTCCAAAATCAACGATTTTATTTTTTGTCCGAAGTCTATCTATTTTCACGGCCTATATGAAAATTTCAGCGAGAAAACGTATC
>CAZKGJ010000010.1:0-18329 GCA_964552415.1 uncultured Candidatus Saccharibacteria bacterium | reverse complement strand
GAATTTGAACTAAACCAGAAACTTTTAAGCCAAAAAAGAAATCTATACAACAGATAAACGCTTACCAGAATGCTTATAGTGAGCTCGCCAAAACATCCGCGATTGCATGGGGAACCCCATATCCCCTAATGCAATCTTGGATATTTTGGCTCGCTATTTTGGCGCCGAAGAGCTAATTTATTATGATTACTTCAAAACAACTCCGCAAAAAATACATTGAATTTTTCAAGGAAAAAGGGCATAGGGAAATTCCTTCGGCTTCGCTCGTGCCCGAACATGACCCGACCGTGCTGTTTACCACTGCCGGAATGCACCCGCTCGTGCCTTATCTTTTGGGTGAAAAGCATCCTCTGGGAAAGCGGCTGGTTAACGCGCAAAAATGCTTGAGAACCGACGATATTGAAGAAGTCGGGGACAACCGGCATCTTACCTTTTTTGAAATGCTCGGCAATTGGTCGCTCGGCGATTATTTCAAAGGGGATGCCATTGGTTGGAGCTGGGAATTTCTTACTGATAAGGAAAAAGGGTTAGGAGTTGACCCCAAAAGGTTATTTGTCTCTGTATTTGAAGGCGACAAAGATATTCCCAAAGACGAAGAATCAATTGAGATTTGGTCCGAACTTTTTAAAAAAGCCGGAATCGAGCCGAAGGTTGATGTGCCACTTGGCGAAGGCGGCCGCATTTTTACTTACGACCGGAAAAAAAATTTTTGGGGTCCGGCCGGAATTACCGGCCCTTGCGGACCAAACAGCGAGATGTTTTACGATGCCGGCAAGGCGCATGATCCGGCGTTTGGCAAAGTGTGCCATCCGAATTGCGATTGCGGAAGGTTCATTGAGATTTGGAATGATGTTTTTATGGAATACAACAAAACCGCAAGCGGAGATTATGTTTTATTGAAACAGAAAAATGTTGATACTGGAATGGGAATGGAGCGGACGCTGGCGATTTTGAATGGATATAACAATGTTTACGAGACAGATCTCTTTATTCCTGTCATCAAAAAAATCGGAGAAATTTCAAAAAAAGAATATGGAAATTACCAAAAAGAATTCCGGATAATCGCTGATCATATTCGAGCTTCGGTGTTTATGATTTCGGATGGCGTTGCGCCGTCAAATGTGGAAAGAGGGTATATTTTGAGGCGGCTTTTAAGGCGGGCAATTGTGCAAGGCCGGAAACTGGGAATACCTGAAAATTTTCTTGTATCAGTGGCAAAAACCGTGGTAGATATTTATAAGCAAAATTATACGGATTTGGAAAAAAATGAAAAGAGAATATTGGACGGAATTGTGAAAGAGGAACAAAGATTTAGAAAAGTGCTTGAGAAGGGATTTGAAAAATGGGAATTTAACCAAAAGGATTTTCCAAAACCCGGCCAGATTAAATCGGTGGGCAGAATTCTGCCCGGCCGCATAGTTTTTAACATGGTAACTACCGATGGTATTCCGATAGAGGTTATAAAAGAAATGGCAAAAGAACGGGAGATAGAAATTGACGAGGAGAGTTTCAAAAAAGAGTTTCAGAAGCATCAACAACTTTCCCGCACCGCTTCTGCCGGCAAATTCAAAGGCGGTTTAGCTGATCATGGCGAGCAGACAACCAAATACCACACTGCAACGCATCTTTTACTTGCGGCGCTTCGCAAGGTTTTGGGCGAGCACATTTATCAGCGCGGCAGCAATATCACGGCCGAGCGGATGCGGTTTGATTTTTCCCATCCGCAAAAAATGTCAAAAGAAGAAATTCAGAAGGTTGAGAACTTGGTTAACAAGCAGATACAAAAAAACCTGCGGGTAAATATGCAGGAAATGAGTTTGGAAGATGCCAAACGGCTCGGCGCAATGGGTATTTTTGAAACAAAATACGGCGAAAGAGTGAAAGTTTATACGATTGGTGATGAAAAAGTTGGCATATTTTCCCGCGAGATATGCGGAGGTCCGCATATAGCCGATACCGGAGTTTTGGGAAAATTCAGGATTATAAAAGAAGAAGCGAGTTCTGCCGGAGTAAGAAGGATCAAGGCGGTGTTGGAATAAAAAGACCAGTCGCTATGGACTGGTTAATATGGGGCTTTTGTTTTAATTTCTTCAAGGCACGCATTCATTTTTGCCGCCATATTCCTTATTGCAGGGTTTTCTGCTTCAAGCAGTGTTTCAATTCCACGTTCTATTGGCCCGAGAATGCTTCCAAAATTTTTTGGGGTTACTATATTTTTTGTCACGATAGCACCTCCTTTTTCAAGTTTATTCGCAATTTTAAATTTGTCAAGAGTTTTTATATAAAGTATAATTATTTTAATGAAAAACAAAAGCGAAACAATTTATCTGACCGCGGACGACAGCGAGAGCGCGATTGTTGAAAAAATCAAAAACAGCCAAGCGCGCGAAGTTGTTTTAGTGGCTTTTTCGGAAGAAAACCCGCTTTTAAGCGTTGTCAATTTAAAATTGCTAAAAAAATTTTCCGCAGGACTCGGCAAAGAACTGATGATTTCAACCAACAATGAAACAATAAAGATACTCGCGCAAAACGCGGAAATTAAAGCACTACCCGATAAAACAAATGTATTTAAAAAAATCGGCCTGTACCAGGAAAATTTTTACCGAAATTCCAGGCCGGTTGACTCAATTATTTTGGGAAGCGGGAAAAAAGCCGGCGAAGAAGAACGAATTCGGGAAAAAGTTGCACGTTTTCGCGTTTCAGGTGCAAATAAAAATATATTCTGGGTATTTATTTCTGCCGCAGTTTTGGTTTTAGCAGCCGTTTTGTATTTTTTGCTTCCAACCGCAAAAATTACGGTTACTCCGAGACTTGAGCCGATAAACATCAGCCTTGATTTTATTTTAAACAAGAATATTTCTTCGGTTGAAATTTCAAGCAAGCAAATTCCGGCTAGTGTAATCACCAGCGAGATAGAGAATAGTCAGGAATTCAGCGCAACTGGCAGCAAAAAAATAGAAAGCCGCGCTGCGGGGATTATCACGGTTTACAACGAATGGTCGTCGTCTCCGCAAATTCTGGTTTCCGGAACGCGGTTTTTAAGCAGTGGCGGAAAATTATTCAGGATAAACAAAACAATCACCGTGCCGGGTTTTACGCGGGAAGAGGGAAAAGATATTGCCGGCAGCATTGAAGTTCCTGTAGCGGCCTGGGGGCTTGGTCCGGATTACAATATTCCAGCCGACAATTTCTCTTTACCTGGATTAAGCGGCAGTCCAAAATACGGAAAAATCTATGCCAAATCAATCGCTCCAATTGCCGGCGGCGCAAGCGGATTGACCACGGTTGTCTCAAACGCAGATATGGAGAAGGCAAAAGAATTTATGGAATCGGAAATCAAGCAAGAAATATCCGGCCGGCTGCAGGAAAAAAAGCCCGCGGATTTGATTTTGCTGGACAAAGCAATGAGTTTTGTTTCAGAAGATTTTTCTGCCAATACGAAAGTTGACCAGCCGGCCAATAAATTCAAAGTGAATTTAAAAATGGCGGGTATTGCATTTTTATTTAACCCAAAAGATATTCAATTGATAATTGACGATATTATTAAAAACGGAGCCAAAACCACTGGAAAGGAAAAGGGTTTGGTAATTCTTAATCCAAATATTAACTATGGCGATGTTGCTATTTTGGGTCCCGATAAAATAAAAGTGGGGCTTAATTATCAGGCAAACAGTTACAAGCCTATCAGCGAGCAGGATTTAAAAAGCGCTTTAAGCGGCAAAACCGCAGAACAGCTCAATGGCTATTTAAAAAGCAGGAATGCGGAATTAAGCAAAATAGAAGCATCGTTTTGGCCTTTCTGGGTTAAAAAAGTTCCGCAGATTGAAAAAAATATTAGCATCATTCTTGACACTCCAGACAATAAAAAATAGAATAGTCTTTAAAAATGGTTGATTCCCTCATCTAATGAGTGTTTTGGAGATTAGCGCTTTCGGCGATACGTTCGTTAGGTGAGGGATTGACAACAAATATAACGATGCTATAATGTAATTATTAATGCACCAACGCATAAATAAAAGCGTGGGTATATTTATTTTATGGAAAAAGGGTTAATTCAAGCAGAGGGTATAGTTTTGGAGCTGTTGCCCAGCGCGACTTTTAAAATAAAACTGGATACTGGTGAAGAAATTATCGGGCATTTGTCCGGGAAAATGCGGATGTATTCTATAAAAATTTCCACTGGTGACAGAATAAGCGTGGAAATGAGCCCCTACGACAAAACAAGGGGCAGAATCACGAGGCGCTTATAAGTTTTAGATTTTTGAATAATAATTTTATAATTCTGATCTGAAATTTGGAATATGAAGGTTCGTCCATCCATTAAAAAAATGTGCGTAAAATGCAAAATTGTCAAGCGAAAAGGAAAGCTTTTTGTGATTTGTTCCAATCCCAAGCACAAACAAAGGCAGGGATGAGCATTCGCCTTAATTTCAATTTTGATATTTGATTTTTTTAATTTTTATTAATATGGCAAGAATCGCGGGGGTGAACATTCCCGACAACAAAAAAATTGAATTCGCTCTGCCGTACATCTACGGCATTGGGCATTCTTTGGCTTGCAAAATTTTGAATCAGGCGCAGGTTGAAAAAAATAAGCGTGCAAGCGGTTTGTCGCCCGAGGAAATTAACCGCCTCCGACAAATTATTGAAAAAGAATATAAAGTTGAGGGAGAATTGCGCAGAACAATAATGTTTAATATCAAACGTTTAAAAGATATCGGGGCGTATCGCGGAATTCGTCATGCCAAGCATTTGCCGGTTCGCGGACAAAGGACAAAAACAAATTCGCGCACTGTTCGCGGAAATGTGAGGCGTACGGCCGGTAGCGGTAAAATAAAAGGACTGAATAAGACATAACTATGGGAAAAAAACGAACATCAACAATCGCGGCAACCGTGGCAGAAAGCGACCAGGTAAAACAGAAAGTTTCAACTGTTAAATTACCTTCTGCGGCAAGAGCTTCAAAAAAACAAATCACCAAAGGAAAAGCGTATATCCAATCCACCTATAATAATACTATTATTACCCTTACCGACGACAAAGGAAGAGTGTTAGCATGGTCAAGCGCTGGTTCAATCGGTTTCAAAGGCACAAAAAAATCAACTCCCTATGCCGCATCTTTAATAGTAAAAAATGCAGTTGAAAAAATTAAAAAAACTGGAATCAAAGATGTTGATGTTTTTATAAAAGGAATAGGTTTAGGCAGGGATTCCGCGTTGCGCTCTTTGGCGCAGCAGGGACTGGTTATTAATTCCATAAAAGATGTGACGCCTGTGCCGCATAACGGATGCAGGCCGCCGAAGCCACGAAGGGTGTAATTATAAAATTATTTTAAGCTATGGCTGTTTATCATGACGCAAAATGCAGAATATGCCGCAGGGCAGGTGAAAAGCTTTTTTTGAAAGGCGAACGTTGTTATTTGGTAAAATGCGCAGTCTCTAGACGCGCTTATCCTCCGGGACAGCGCGGGAAAACAGGTTTTATGCGGCTTACCGAGTATGGGGCAGAGCTTAAAGAGAAGCAAAAAATTCGTCGCATTTATGGCATACTTGAGCGGCAGTTTGTAAAATATTTAAACGAAGCTATCACCCAAAAGGGCAATACGGCAGAAATTCTACTTGGTATGCTGGAAAATCGTCTTGATAATGTGATTTTTCGCTCTGGCCTTGCGTCGTCAAGGTCGCAAGCTCGCATGCTGGTCAGCCACAACCACTTTACGGTTAATGGTAAAAGTGTGAATATACCCTCTTATCGGCTAAAGTCAGGAGATACTGTAAGTATAAAAGAAAGCCATAAAAAAATGAGTTATTTTAAAAATATTGCAGAAAGCTTTAAAAAATTTCAGGCGCCCGGCTGGCTGTCGGTAGATAAAGGAAAAATGGATATAAAGATAACAGCCTTCCCAACACTTGAAGATATTGGCTTGGCGGCAGATATCAAATCCGTAATTGAATATTATTCCCGCTAAAAATTAATTATTTATAAATAAAATAAAAATGAAAAATATTTCTTTGCCCAAGTCCGTAAAATTAATCAGCAAGAATGAAGATTCGGCAATTATTGAAATAAATGATTGTTATCCGGGATATGGCGTAACTTTAGCCAATGCCCTGCGCAGAGTTATGCTTTCAAGTTTGCCAGGCGCGGCAATTACTTCCGCCAAAATAAAAAATGCGCCGCACGAATTTTCCACTATTGAAGGAGTTAAAGAAGACATAGTGGAAATAATTCTAAATCTGAAACAGCTAAGATTCAGGCTTTACGGAGACGAGCCGGTTAAAGTTAAACTTGTTGCAAAAGGAGAAAAAAAGCTTACAGGAAAAGACATTGAAACCAAAGGTCGCGCAGAGGTTATCAATAAAGGATTCCATATAGCGACGCTTACCCAGCGCAACGCGGAACTGGATATGGAACTGACGATAGAAAAAGGATTAGGGTATGCGCCTGTTGAGCAGCGGGATAAAGACAAAAAAGAAATTGGACAAATTGCGATAGACGCCATTTTTTCGCCTATACGGAAAGTGGGCTATGAGATTGAAAATATCCGCGTCGGTCAGCGCACCGATTATAATAAAATAATTTTTGATATTGAAACCGATGGCAGTATTGAACCCGAAGAAGCACTGCGGCAAGCTGCGCAGATATTGATTGAGCAATTTGAAACAATAAAATCACCTGAAAAAGAAACTGTTGGCGAAGAAGTTGTTGCCGCGGTGCCAAAAGCGGCGCAGAAGGCGGAAACAGCGGTTTTGACAGAATCCATTTTTAGCAAGCCTGCTAGTGAACTGAAATTTTCCAACCGAGTTCGCGCGATCCTGGAGGAAAATAAACTTAAAACCGTCGGTGCAATTGTCAAAAAAACAGAAAATGAACTTTTGTCCATTCCAAAGATGGGCAAGACATCAATAAAAGAAGTCAAAAAAGAATTGGGAAAACTCGGCTTGACACTAAAGCAATAATCTTTTTGTCATATGAGACATCTTAAAAAAACCAAAAAACTTGATAGAGGTTCGGCTGCGAGAAAAGCATTGCTGAAAAGTTTGAGCGGTTCTTTGATTTTGGCAGAAAAAATTGTTACCACTAAAGCAAAGGCGCGCGCTCTCTCCCCGCATTTGGAGAAATTGATAAACAAAGCGAAGGATAAAAATTTATCAAACGAAAGGTATGTTTTGCGCTTTCTTCCCAAACTGGCTGTGAAAAAATTATTTTCACAAATTGCGCCAAGATACGCCTCCAGAAATGGTGGCTATGTAAGGATAATTAAAATAGGCAGACGGCATCACGACAAAGCAGAAATGGCCGTTGTGGAATTAGTAAAATAAAATTCCTCTAAAAATTTATAATATAATCTATAGTTATGAGAGAGACAAACGGGACCGAAAGAAATTGGCATCTTATTGACGTCAGTGGTCAATATGTGGGAAGGGTTGCAACAAAAATCGCGCGACTGCTTATGGGCAAACAAAAAGTGGATTACACCCCTTATATTGACGCGGGTGATTATGTCGTGGTTGTAAATACGGATAAGCTTAAAATCAGCGGCAAGAAAGCCGACCAAAAAATCTATTTCCATTTTTCCGGCTATCCGGGTGGGCTTAGTAGAATTCCTTATAAGGATTTATTTAAAAGGGATTCTGCGCAGGTGCTGAAAAATGCGGTTTGGGGAATGCTGGCAAAAAATAAATTAAGAGAAATAAAAATCAAACGTCTAAAATTATTCAGGGGCGGCACGCATCCCTACAAAGATAAATTTCAAAAATGAAAATAATCAAAAAACAAGAAAATAAGGTAGTGAGAAGTGAAAAATATTTTTCTGGCATCGGCCGCCGAAAATCTGCTACAGCCAGAGTGCGGCTTTATCCGCAGAAAAAAGGCACGGAAAAGCAATACGACATACTGGTTAATAAAAAAGATTACTTATCATATTTTCCTTTGGTAAAACTTCAGGAAGCAGCCGTCTCGCCGCTTAACACACTAAATTTGCAGAACCGTTTTAAGGTTATTGCTTTAACCAGCGGAGGAGGCATTACCAGCCAAGCAGAAGCAGTGCGTTTGGGCATAGCCAGGACACTTACCGCTATAAACCCGTTATTTAAAAAGCCGCTTAAGCGCGCAGGTTATCTTAGCCGCGACGCTAGAAAAAAAGAGCGCAAAAAGCCCGGGCTTAAAAAAGCCAGGCGCGCTCCCCAGTGGCAGAAGAGGTAGAGTAAATTTTTCTCAATATTCAAAAAACTCCCGCTTTTTTCTGCGGGAGTTTTAATTTCGGTATTTTTTCGCGTTTATTTTAGCGTTATTTTACCTTTGTCTCTAAGACTGACTCTTTTTTCCAGGACAACAAAATCTTCCCAATCAACTTTTTTCTTAAGGTCGCCTTTAATGGACTCTAAGTCCATTTTGACAATATCAAGGGTATTTTTCACTTTATCCAATCTTTGATCCACTTTATCAAATCTATGATCAATCTGGTTAAACCTCCTGTCATGCTCTTCCAGCTTTTCGGTATTGGAGGCGGCTTGTTCGGCTAACATTTTAATATCGCCTTTCAAATCTTCGGCAACAACATCAAAATGTCTGATAGTTTCATTTTTAAAATCTTTTAAAACCTTTACGATATTCCCGTTTTCAGCAACTGCTTTTTTGTTTGTTTTTTTTGCCATAATATTAAATTATCAAATTTCCGCATTAATTGTATCCTTTTAAAAAATTCCGTCAAATTCCAAATTCTTTTTTTATTCTGCTTTTACGCGATAGATTGACAGCTTTCCGTCTTGCATTTGGTCGTAATAGATCGTACTTGAAATATTATCATAAATAATTTGCTTCGGTTCTGAATCAAATCTTAGAAAATTGTAAACATTACGGCTGGACCGCGGGTCAAGTTCCATATTCTTTAAAAGATTTCCTTCTAAAAACCATATATGGTTGTAATCTTTGTACCAACTAACATTTTTTATTGTTTGCGAAAGGCGGGTAATAAGCTGCTGCGCGCCGCCTTTCAAAGAATATGTGAAAACTTCTGATTCAGAATTGTAAAGCAGGTCTTGGCCGTCTTGAGAAAATTTTGCCGTTTTAACCCCGCTGTTTAAGTATACAGGTATGCCGCGTTCGTCTAAAATAAAGAGTTTTTCTGCTTTTTCTTTTCCAGCTATAATCGCGATTCTTCCCTGTTCAGAAATTTCAATTTTTGCTTTATCTGTCGCATTTGCGGTTATTGGCGCAAAAGAGGCCTGTTCTTTATTATCAGGATTATAAAGCGAAACTTTATAGACAAATAAATTTGAAGAATCAAGATAGTAGACAGTGTCGTTCAACAGACCAAAACCAGCCGCATTTTTGGCAATTTTTCGCGGCGCTTCCGGGTTCTTTGGATCAAGCGCGTAAAGCTCGTTTGCGGCAAGATAGATAAATAAATCGCCTGCATCGCTCCATAAGCTGTAAGTAATGTCTTTGTTCAGGGCAACACTGGTCAATAAATCATTTTCAACTGAACCAAAAACAATAAAACGGCGTGGGTTTTGAGGAAAGAGCAAAGCAAAATTTTTAGAATCAGGCGACCATACGATTTTTGCGCCTTCCATAAAATCAGCGACTTGTTCAAGCGACTTCTCGCGTGTTTTGCCGGAAACAGAATCTTGAATAACGATATAAGCCGTTTTATTTCTGTATAAAAGATAAAAAATTTTGGTAGAGTCCGGCGAAACCGACCAATTCTCAATATAATCAGCTAATAATAGTATACTTGTAGGATTAAGAGGCAAAAGCAACGGCTCCGCATAGGTAATCAATCCGCCAGAGACCGCTAATTTTTTTTCCCAAGCCCAAAATCCTTCTTTGGCAATCTTGATGTCGTAACTTTTTGGGATTAAATTGTTCAGAATATATTTTTTATTAATCACGCCGCGGGAGATTAAATTTTCCTTTACCTCCCTGCCGTCAAGAAAGATTTTTATTCCTTCAAAGGGTTTAGCGGTAACATAAATTATTCCGGTTTGAATGATTTTTTTTGCATCCGCGCTGTAACGAAATCCTGCGGTGTGCAAAATAATAATCGGCGCGATAGTGAAGAATAAAACTGCGCAAAAGACAAATAAAACCCGCCTTGCTTTCAAAGTCATTATTTAGTTTTTTAGTTTTTTATCATTCGGTTAATTATACCACATTTGGGTTGACTGGTAAATGAATTATTGATATGATTTAAAAATAGAAAACAAGTAATAAATTTATGTTTGTTAAAAAAATTGGAATTGACTTGGGCACGGCAAATACTCTCGTATTCGTGCCGGGAAAAGGCATAGTGATAAACGAACCCACAGTGGTGGCCGTTTCAATAGAAGAGAACAAAGTACTGGCAGTCGGCGCGGAAGCGAAAGAAATGCTCGGGAAAACCCCGGAGACAATAGTTGCTTCGCGGCCGATGAAAGACGGCGTGATCGCAGATTATCGGATTATTGAGGCAATGCTGCGTTATTTTATCAATAAAACTTGCGGTTGGATACAATTTTTTAGGCCAGAAGTTATGGTCGGAGTGCCTGCGGGAATCACTTCCACAGAAAGGCGTGCGGTAATTGACGCAACTATAAACGCAGGCGCAAAAGCGGCGTATATCGTCAAACAGCCGATTTTGGCAGCAATTGGTGCGGGTATACCCATAAACACTCCTTCAGGGAATATGATCATTGATATTGGCGGAGGGACGAGTCAGGTCGCGGTGATTTCTTTGGGCGGAGTGGTTGCAAGTCATTCTGTGCGTGTGGGCGGAGACAAATTGGACCAAGCTATAGCCAATTACATCAAAAACAAGCATAATTTGACAATTGGCGAGCAAACCGCGGAGGAAATTAAAATCACTATCAGCAGCGCAATTCCGGTAGAAGACGAGGCAAGGTTTGAAGTAAGGGGAAGGGATTTGATAAGCGGGCTTCCCAAAACAGTGACTATAACCACCAACGAAGTAACTGAGGCAATCTCCGAAGAGATAAATGAAATTTTTAAAGCAATTAAAATAGTTCTTTCTCTGACACCCCCTGAACTTGCAGCTGACATTATTGACAAGGGAATGATTTTATCTGGTGGCGGAGCATTGCTTAAAAATTTAGATGTTTTAATCACAAAGGTTACCGGCGTGCCGTGCTATGTTGCTGAAGAACCCCTGCTTTGTGTGGCGAAAGGCACTGGCATTGCACTGGAAAACTTAGATGCTTATAAAAGAAGCCTGAAATCATAATTCTATTTTGTATGCTTATCGGTATAAACGCTTCTTCTGCGTTTAAAGAAAGACCTACCGGTGTAGAAGAATACACTTTTCAGCTTATCAAACATTTAGCGATGATTCCTGAATCTGCGGAACATCGTTTTATTTTATATCTAAACTCGCGTCTCAAATCAAAAAGAATTCTGGATATGGACGATTTACCCGGTAATTTCCTGATTAAATTTTTGGCGGCTCCGTTTTTATGGACGCAAGCACGGCTGGCGGCGGAAATGGCAATTATTAAAATAGATGTTTTGTTTATTCCTGTCCATATTCTACCTTTTATTCATCCGCAAAAAACCGTAGTCACGTTGCACGGCTTGGAATATGAATATTCTCCCCAGATGTACCCCTTTTTTCATCGCAAATATTTGCGGTGGTCAACGCAATACGCGCTAAAAGAGGCGACTAATATTATTGCGGTTTCGGAAAATACAAAACAAGATTTGGTAAAATTGTACAGCGGCGATCCGAATAAAATTAGCGTGGTTTATCACGGAATAAATCAAGTGCCGGCTATAAAGTATCAAGTATCGGGTGTAAAAAACGATAATTGTATTTTATACATCGGACGTTTGGAATTAAAGAAAAACATTTTAGGGATAATCGAAGCGTATAATAGATTACGGACACCGCAGCCAGCGCTAAAAAATAAATTGGTTTTGGCTGGGAGCAAAGGGTTTGGCTTTGAAAAGATAAAAAAAGCGATCAACGCGTCGCCTTTTAAACAAGATATTATTTTAAAAGAATATATCTCGGAAGAAAAAAAGAGCGATCTTTTGAAAAATGCCGCAATTTTTCTTTACCCTTCTTTTTACGAAGGATTTGGAATGCCGGTTTTAGAAGCACAGTCGGCCGGAGCTCCAGTTATAACTTCCGATGTTTCAAGTTTGCCAGAAGTGGCTGGCAAGGGTGCGGTTTTTGTTAACCCTGATAATATCTGGGAAATTGCACAAGCGATAAGCAAAATTTTAAGCGGCAAGAACCTGCAAAACAATCTAATTAAAAGCGGGTTTGAAAATGTTAAAAGATTTTCGTGGGAAAAATGTGCGAGAGAGACATTAAAAGTGTTGATAAGTTAAATTTATGCAATTTAAACCGCCGCGAAACACGCGGTATTTGAAATGGACCAAGTATGTGGCGAAAAAAATGATGTTTTACGGCTTATCTGCTGGAAAAATTAAAAGTGTTTTATCGCGCTATAAACGCAAGGAAAAAGGCGTTGCGCCAAACACAATCGCGGTGATGCAAAAATCTGGAACAAGGAAACGACCGCAGGAAATCTGGGTAATGTATCAGGATAAAGAATCCTTTCACGGTGGTATTAAAGAAACGACACGGGTTATTATTACTGCCTGGCGATATCCTGGAATTTCCAAACCGCGCGAGCAAATTCCATTGCCAGAAGGACTATTGAGCGAATTAGAAACAGAAGAAGGTATTGAATTAACTTGACCGATCAAGTACAGTGTCTTGACTTGATTTCGCAGATGTCTTATAATAAAGACAGATAATTTAAACCCCTTGCGGGGTTTTTAAAGTCGCAAAATTATGAATATTATTGGCGGAATAACAAAATTTTTAAAAGAGACGAAGCAGGAACTTGCAAAGGTGGTATTTTTAAAACGTGAGGAATTGATAAGGCATACTATCATAGTCATTTTGATAAGCGCGATAACCGCTTTTATCCTGGGCGGCATTGATTTAATTTTTAATTATTTTATAAATAAAGTTATTTCAAGGTTTTAATCATTATTTATTTTATGTCAAAACAAATTGAGCAGGGGAGAAATTGGTACGCCTTGCATACCTACTCCGGTTACGAAGACAATGTTGCGCGGAATCTAAAGCAAAGGGTGGAATCAATGGGAATGGACGATAAGATTTTTGGCGTTCTTGTGCCAAAAGAGAAAAAAATAAAAATAAGGGCAGGGAAAAGGAAAATAACTGAAGAAAGAATTTTTCCAGGATATGTTTTGGTGGAAATGATAGTTACCGACGATTCGTGGTATGTCGTACGTAACACTCCGAATGTCACCGGTTTTGTTGGCTCCGGAACTACTCCCACGCCTGTTCTACCGACTGAAATAGAAAAAATCAAAAAGCGAATGGGTGTGGCTGAACCTAAATATAAAATTGATGTGACAGTGGGCGATGCGGTTAAAATCACGGATGGTCCATTTAAAGGATTTGACGGCAAGGTAAGCCATATTGACGAAGCAAGAGGAAAAGTAAAGATTTTAGTTTCAATGTTCGGAAGGGAAACTCCGGTTGAACTGGACTTTTTACAGATTAAGAAAATCTAAACCGAATCATGAATCAAGAATCATGAATTAAGGAAAAATAAAATTGGTATTTCCATAATTCATAATTCATAATTCATAATTCTTGCTATTGTGGCTAAACAAATCAAAACCAAAATTAAGCTGCAAATTCCTGGCGCCAAAGCAACACCGGCTCCGCCTATCGGTCCGGCCTTAGGTCAGCATGGTCTCAATATTTCGGAGTTTTGCACGAAATTCAATGCGGCGACAAAAAATATGGCAGGAGATATTATTCCGGTTGAAATAACGGTATATACGGACAGAACTTACGATTTTATCCTGAAAACTCCGCCAGCCGCCGAACTTTTAAAAAAAGCGGCAGGAATTGAAAAGGGTTCTGGGGAGCCAAATAAAAAAAAGGTTGGAAAAGTGACAATGAAGCAGATTAGAGAAATCGCAGAAAGGAAAATGGCAGATTTAAACGCCAATAATATTGAAGCAGCAATGGAAATTATTAAAGGCACGGCGAAGAATATGGGAATAACAGTAGAGGATAAGAAATAAACCTAATAATCAATTCAAGTGAATTAAAATTTATGCCACGCAGTAAACGTTATAATAAATTAGCGGAAAAAATAGACAAAACAAAAACTTATACAATTGACGAGGCGCTTAAGCAGCTGAAAGAATTGGCGAGTGCCAAGTTTGACGAAGCCGTTGAAATACATGTGAAGTTGGGGGTTGACGCTGCAAAAAGTGACCAGGCGGTGAGGGCGATGGTTACACTTCCGCACGGTATCGGCAAGCCAAAACGAGTTGCGGCTTTTGCAGAAAATTTTAAAGCCGAAGAGGCAAAAACTGCGGGCGCTGACATTGTGGGCGGAGAAGAGCTGATTGGTGAAATAAGACAGAAAGGCAAAGTTGATTTTGATGTTGCGGTTGCAACACCCGATATAATGAAAAAAATGGCGCCAATCGCTAAGATATTGGGGCCAAAAGGACTGATGCCCTCGCCAAAGACCGAAACGGTTACGATGGACATTGCCAAAGCGATTAAAGCGCTGAAAGGCGGAAGAATAGAATTCCGTTCAGACAATGCGGGAAATGTGCATTTATCCATTGGAAAAGTTTCGTTTGATGAAGAAAAACTAAGGGAAAATTACGCGGAGTTTATGGAGGTTCTTAAAAGTTCCAGGCCTGCTACAGCTAAAGGTGAATTCATAAAAAGCGTATTTTTATCTTCCACGATGGGCCCTGCAATAAAAATTAAATTTTAAATTTAAACAAATAAGTATGAACAAAGCAACTTTCAAAAAATTAATTTTGGGAATTATTATTGGGCTGGGTATTCTGGCGCTTTTACTTGCAGTTTCAATAAAAATTGCGGAGCAAAAAAAACCTTCAGGATTAAATGTTCCTGTAGTCAAAAACATAAGCAACCGTTTTGAATATATAATTGACAAAGGGGTCGGTGATAAATTATATTATACGCGGTACCTTGCTGCTCCGAATGAAAAACAAACAGTATTTGACGCACTTAAAACTTTGTCAAAGGAAAATAACTTTGAGTTAAAATATAACAACAATTATTCATTCGGAGTTTTTGTTGAAAGTATTGAGGGGGTTAAAAACGGAAACCAGGGAAAATACTGGCAATATTATATCAATGGCAAGTTGGGCGAAGTGGCGGCTGATAAAAAAGAAATCAAGGCAGGGGATAAAGTGGAATGGAAATTTGAAAAGGCGAATTTTTAAAAATTTATTATGTTAGACAGGTTTAAAATAGCGATATTGCTGATCGCGCTCGGAGTTTTGGGCAGGTTTTTTCTTATTAAATATGTCGGAATACCCAACTTTGAAATTATCACCGCGCTTACTTTGGTTGGCGCTGTTTTTTTAGGAAAAAGCTGGGGCATAGCCGTGCCGCTTTCCATTATCGCTGTCACCGATGTTTTTATTGGCAATAGTCCGGTTTTGGTTTTTACCTGGAGTGCGTTTGCAATAATTGGAATTTTCGGCATTTTATTTAACAAATTCAAAATTCAAAATTCAAAATTAAAAATTCTTGGATTAACAAGTATCGGCATTGGCTCTTCTATTTTCTTCTTCCTCTACACCAATTTCGGCTGGTGGTTGGTTTCCGGAATGTATCCGCATACCCTGGGTGGTTTGGTGCAATCCTATATTATGGGTTTGCCGTTTTTCAGGAATAATTTGATCGGAAACCTGTTCTTTGTGCCGATGTTTAGCGGAGTAGCGATGCTCGTAATTAAAATAAAATCAAAAAATTTTCAAATAGCGAATTTATTTTTGAATAAAATTAAAAATTAATCAGCCAAGTTAGCTGGCGTAAAAAGAAAGGAAATAAATATGCGAGAAGGAACAGAAGGTAAATATATTCCCGAAGAAGTAAAAGAACGGACAGAAGAAACAAAAGAACCGGGGAAATTTGAGAAATTAATCAAAGAGGGAAAAATTAAAAAAGGCGATTTTGTGTATCGCGGTTCAATGCTCGCTATTATAGACAAAATAGAGGGAGATAAAGTAATATTTTTAGGACTGGATGACGTGGGTATTCACGGCGACCCCGATCTTGACGAATCGAATATCAGCGAAATCTCGGAACTTGAAGAAGATTTTAAAAACGGCGAGCTGACGATGATGTCAAAAGCCGAAGCCGATCGGTTCATAAAAGACGAAATTGAAGATTTAAAGAATAGAAATTATCCGGTAGTTAAAGAAAAAACTGTCCAAGAAAATGCGGATATAATAAGAGAAAGGTTGGGGTATTATAAATCGCTGGCGGAATTGCGAGGAATTAAGCTTAAAAAGTAATCATGAATAATAGCTGTCTTTGCATTGGCGTTGTTTGGAAGAAATCTAAACGCGTATTTTTGGATCGGCGCGCTATTTATGTTTATGGGCGGAGTTATTATTACACGATTGGGATAGATAAAATTCTGTGCGTTTGATTTTCTTCTTAAATTTGCTATTATTAAGATGCTGAATCTTAATTTTTTATCTAAATTTAAATTTATGCCGCAAGACAAATTTGATATGACTTATAAAGTTGTCAAAGATTATAAAAAATTAGCAGAAATAATCAACGCCTACAAAACACTTGGCAAAAAAGTCGTTTGCACGATCGGGTCTTGGGATATGCTGCATATCGGCCACTTAAGATACTTGCATAAAGCAAAAAGTGAGGGAGACATCCTGATTGTCGGCGCGGACAGCGATAGGGCTATCAAACTTTACAAAAATAATCCTTTGCGACCCGTGATCCCAGAAGATGAAAGAATGGAGATGTTAAGCTATCAAAACTTTGTGGACTATGTGACTTTGGTGGACGATGTAAGTGACAACGGCGTTTGGCAAATGAATCTTTTAAAATCGGTGCAGCCGAACGTTTTTGTGGCAATCAAAGAAAGCTATCCGCCGGAGCAGATTCGCGAGATTAAAAAATATGTCGGCAAAATAAAAATCTTAAAACGTCAAGCCGAAAAAACTTCAACCACACTCATTATTGAGCGAACTTTTAAAAAACGGCTGGAATATGTTTTGTCAAATGCGAAACTTTAATCGCTCTCTTTTTACCTTAAGCTCGCCAAAACATCCTCAATTATATGGGGAACCCCATATCCCCCAATATAATTTAGGATATTTTGGCTCGCTAACGGATGATGTCCAAAAAAGTTGTTGATCCCCGATTTGCCCAAAATCGGGGCAATTATTCAAAAGTAATTAAGACAATTCAAAAAGGGGGCAAATGTCCTTTTTGCCCTGAAAATTTCAAGTATCATAAAAAGCCGATATTGAAAAAAAATAACGGATGGTTTATTACACTAAGTACTTGGCCATATAAAAATTCGCAATATCATTTTTTGATAATTGGCCAGAAACATAAAGAAAATTTTAACAATCTCAAAAATCCTGATTTCTGGGCGATAATGAAACTGATAAATTGGGCTAACAGAAAGTATAAAATAAGAGGTGGGGGATTGATATTGCGGTTCGGCGACACAGATTATACCGGCTCCACGGTTTGTCATCTGCATTTTCATTTAATTGTTCCGAAACTTGACAAAAGAAGTAAACAAGCGAAGACTGTTTGGTTTCCGATAGGATAGTATAGCAATTTAGCCAGAGTAGATTTAGCTAAACATCCCACCTTTTCTCAAAATCGCTCGGCCTGATTAATCTTGAAAAAACTATCTTTATTTCCGGACTTCGCTTAATTTGTCGCCACTAAGATTTGTCTTAAAAAGGGTGCGCAATTTATGGCGGCTGCATTAAATTTTTCGAAAAGTCAGGATGTTTAGTTTATTAGATGCCAAGAGATACAATAACTATGCCTAAATTAAAAAATTCTACTCTAATTATCGGAGAATTTTCAGTATTCCACAGGGGTTATACCGATTTTTTAGCCAAGACAGCGGAGGATAAAACCCACAATTTTTTTATTGGAATTTTGGGCGACAGATTGATAAAAAATCTGACCGCGCTTGAACCAGACATTAGGAAAGTTTTACAAAAAGATATTGAACGGATAATAAATTCTTATTTTAAACCAGAAGAATTTTTTACACTGGAAGAAAATAATTTTTCCAATATTATAAAAAAAACAAATCCGTCCAAAATTATTATTTTAAAAGGCGATAAAAGCGAGGATTTTAGCAAAAAATTTTTAAGTGATTACAAAAATATTATTGAATATTTTGATATTAGATTGCGCTGGGAAAGCAGTAAAGTGTTAGAGTTTAAAAAGGAATCATCTCAAGTTTCCAAGAAAGAATTGACCGAGCATAAAAAAT
>CAZKGJ010000009.1:17104-20066 GCA_964552415.1 uncultured Candidatus Saccharibacteria bacterium | reverse complement strand
AAAATTAAAAATATTACAGCCCGTGAAATTCTTGATTCTCGCGGAGACCCGACAGTGGAAGTAAAAGTAGAATTGTCCGGCAGAACAGTTGGCAAAGCGGCAGTCCCTTCAGGGGCTTCCACCGGCGGAGCTGAAGCAATGGAATTACGCGACGGCGATAACGCCCGATATTCCGGAAAAGGGGTTTTAAAAGCGGTTGATAATGTCAATAAAATTATCTCCAGGGCATTGAAAGGGAAAAATGTTTCCAGGCAAAAAGAATTAGATAAAATATTGCTGGATTTGGATGGCACAGAAAACAAATCGCGGCTAGGCGCAAATGCCGTTCTCGGAGCTTCCTTGGCTTGCATGGTCGCCGCGGCAACAGAAAAAAGAATGCCGCTTTACGAGTACATCGCCGCAACCTACAATATAAAACCAACAAGCTACAAATTACCAACTCCGATGTTTAATATTTTTAACGGCGGAAAGCACGCAGACACCAATTTGGATATTCAGGAAATTATGGTAGTACCGATTACTGAAGTTTCTTTTTCTGAGAAAGTCCGTTACGGCGCAGAAGTATTCCATAAATTAAAAAATGTTCTGACTTCGCACAATCTGGATACAGATGTCGGAAGCGAAGGCGGCTATGCGCCAGACATAAAATCAACCGCTTTTGCTTTTGATTTGATACTTGAAGCGATTAAAAAATCCGGATTTAAAACAGGAATTGACATTGTTTTGGCTATTGACGCAGGCGCAAATTCGCTCTACGACGTAAAAGAAAACAGATATGTACTTAAAGCGGACAATGTTTCTTTGTCTTCCGAACGGCTAATCTCGCTCTATATTGAATGGATAAACAAATATAGCATATTTTCTGTGGAAGATCCGCTTAATGAAAAGGATTGGAAAGGCTGGCAGGAGGCTTTCCGTCGTTTAAAAACCGCAAGCGGCGAGTTGATGGTTGTTACCGATGATTTAACAGTAACCAATATAAAGCGACTGACGCGGGCGATAAAAGAAACGGTTGGAAACGCTGTTATTATCAAGCCCAACCAGATAGGCACGCTTACCGAGACAATGGAAACAGTAAAAGCCGCGCAAAAAGCTGGTTGGAAAATTATTGTTTCGCACAGGTCGGGCGAAACCTGCGACAGTTTTATCGCAGACTTGGCTGTTGCGGTCGGCGCGGATTTTATCAAAGCAGGATCTCTTTCACGCGGCGAACGGCTGGCAAAATACAACCGGTTGGTTGATATTGAAAAAGAGCTGGGGTTATGAAAAAACTTGGCAGGAAATTTTTTATCCGAGACGCAATAAAAGCGGCAAAAGGACTTTTGGGAAAATATATTGTGCGCAAAATTGGCGCAAGAAAAATTATAGGAAGAATTGTTGAAACAGAGGCTTATATCGGGCCGTACGACCGCGCTTCTCACGCGTATCTGGGCAAGCGCACCAAAAGAAACACGGCTGAATATATGGTTGGCGGCCATATCTATATTTATTTGGTCTATGGAATGTATTGGCAGTTTAACATTTCCACTGGTAAAAAAGACGTCCCCGAATGCGTGCTACTCAGGGCGCTTGAGCCGGTGGTGAAAGATGAATCAAGGGTTAAAAATGAAGAATTAAAAAATTTAGCAAATGGGCCTGGAAAACTTTGCCGTTATTTAAAAATTGATAAATCTTTTTACGCTGTAGATCTTTGCAAAAACAAAAAAATTTGGGTTAGCCGCAAGGCTGGAGCAAAACCGATTGAAATTGCGGCGGCTTCTCGCGTAGGCATAGATTATGCCGGGCCTTTTTGGTCTCGGCGCAAATGGAGATTTTACATCAAAGGAAATCCTTTTGTTTCAAAAATCACGAGGTAGATTGATTACTTCTTTTTTATGCTGCATTGAAACGGCGCAATAACTACCGCCACTTGGTGCTTTATTAAAATTGTGATATAATTTAATTAATTTAATCCCACCCGAATTTTATAGAAAATTTTTAGCATTATGTACGATGTAATCACTGTCGGCGGAGCTATTTACGATATTACAATATATCCGATTGAAGGAATTTTGATTGACAACAAAAACGATATCTTGCGTCAGAAGTTGTTGGCGTTTGAGTACGGAGCAAAGATTAAATCAGAAAGAATTGTCCGCGGCTTTGGCGGCGGAGCTGCCAATACCGCGGTTTCTTTTTCGCGCTTGGGCTTTAAAACCGCGATTATAACCGCCACAGGAAAAGATATTTTTGGCAAAGAAATAATTGGAAATCTCATCAAGCAAAAAGTAGACGCAGAACCCGCGCAAAAGAAAAACGGCTTTAAAAGCGGTTTAGCGGTTATTATTGTGGGTCCTGACAAAGACCGCGTTATTTTTTCTGATGACGAAGTAAAAAAAGAACTGAAATTGACGACTAAAGACGAGAAAGCGCTAAAAAATACCGGATGGATATATATTAATTCATTGAGCGGGGGATGGAAAGAAAATTTGAAAAAAATTTTTAAAGTGAAGAAAAAAAATCCAGATATAAAAATTGCATGGAATCCCGGAGAAGCGCAATTATCAGCAGGTTTCTTGGGATTAAAAAATTTTATTAACCATACAAAAGTTTTTATGGTTAATTTGGACGAAGCTATTCAATTAGTGGTATCCGATCCCAAATTCAAGAATAAAAATACGAAGTTTTTTAACAATGCCAGAAATTTATTGCCAATAATCAAGAGCTACGGACCGCAAATCATAGTTATTACTTGCGGCAAAAACGGAGCTTGGGCTTATGACGGCAAAGAATTTTATTTCACCAAAATCAAGAAAGAGCAAAAAAGAGTTGACACCACAGGCGTAGGAGACGCTTTCAATTCATCGTTTGTTGCGGGATTGGAATTATTCAATGGCAATATAAAAAAAGCGATGAAGCTCGGAGCCGCCAACGCCGCCTCGCTCGTCGCTACGCCTGGGGCGCAAAATGGATTGTTGAGTAA
>CAZKGJ010000009.1:9444-17004 GCA_964552415.1 uncultured Candidatus Saccharibacteria bacterium | reverse complement strand
CCAACGCCGCCTCGCTCGTCGCTACGCCTGGGGCGCAAAATGGATTGTTGAGTAAGCGAGATTTGGCGAAATTAAATTTGTAATGTTTAAATATGGACATTTTATGTCCTTAAATATTTTTAAAAATTCACAATAACACCTATGCCGAAAATAAAATCAAAAAATATTAATGCCGGAGAAACAACAGAAGTTTTATTAAGCGCTCAAAAAATCTACAGACCGTCAAAAGCAATTCTTAAAAACGCCAACGTCAAAGATTATGACAAAATTTTAAAAACTGCCGCAAAAAATCCCGAAAAATTCTGGGAACAAGCGGCGCAAGATATTAAATGGTTCAAGCCATGGACCAAAGTTTTGGACAAAAGCAAAAAACCGTTTTACAAATGGTTTGTTGGCGCAAAAACGAACATTGCTTATAACGCTCTTGACCGCCACATTGAAGCCGGCTATGGCGGAAAAACTGCAATTTTTTGGGAAGACGAAACAGGACGGACGCGAAAATACAGCTATCTGGAACTTTTTAAAGAAGTAAATAAATTTACTAACGCACTTAAAAAACTTGGCGTAAAAAAAGGCGACAGAATTGCGATATATTTACCCAATATTCCAGAGACGGCAATCTCTATGCTTGCCTGCGCTAAAATCGGCGCAATGCATTCGGTCGTTTATGCCGGATATTCGGCTATGGCTTTGGCAGACAGAATAAAAGATGCAAACGCAAAAATTTTAATTACCGCAGACGGCAGTTTCCGCCGGGGGAAAATTGTGGACCTGAAAAGTATTGCGGACAGGGCAGTGAAAGAATGCAAAACAATTAAAAAAGTCATTGTGGTTAAAAATAATAACGAAAAAGTAAATTTTGACAAGAAAAAAAATGTTTGGTACAACGATTTAATAAAAAATCAGCCAACCGATGCAAAAGCGGTGAATATGGATTCCGAAGATCCTGCTTTTGTCTTATACACTTCAGGCACCACTGCGAAGCCGAAGGGGATAATTCACGCGGTCGGCGGGTATATGGTTGGGGTGTTGCGCACAATAAAATGGGTGTTTGATTTGCACGGAAAAGAAGTTTTTTGGTGCACCGCTGACCCGGGTTGGATTACCGGTCACAGCTATATTATCTACGGGCCTCTTTTGGCGGGAGTTACAACCCTGATGTACGAAGGCGTGCCTGATATGCCTAATCCGGACAGAATCTGGCGAACGGTTGAAAAATATAAAGTTAATATTTTATACACCGCACCGACATTAATCAGAGCGCTGATGAAGTACGGAAACAGATGGCCAACTAAGCATAAAATGAAGAGCTTAAGAATTTTGGGTTCGGTCGGAGAACCGCTTAATCCCGCAGCCTGGAGATGGTATTATAAATATGTGGGCAAATCACGGTGCCCGATTATGGACACTTGGTGGCAGACAGAAACAGGTATGAATATGATCACCCCCTTGCCAATTACGCCGCTTAAAGCTGGAAGCGTGACCAATCCTTTTCCGGGCATTATCGCCGATGTCGTTGACAAAAACGGCAAAAAAGTAAAAACTGGAAAAGGCGGTTATTTGGTGATAAGAAACCAGTGGCCGTCTATGGTAAGAACTATTTTCAACAACCCGGAAAGATATGTGAAAACTTATTGGAAGGAGATAAAGGGAGTCTATTTTAGCGGTGATTTGGCGTTTAAAGACAGGGACGGATATTTCTGGATCCAGGGCAGGGGAGACGATGTGCTGAAAATCGCTGGTCACAGAATCGGCACAGCAGAGGTTGAAAGCGCTTTTGTAAGGCATAAAGCAGTGGCAGAAGCCGGGGTAATCGGTGTGCCTGATCCGGTTAAAGGAGAGGTGATAAAAGCATTCTTAATCTTAAAACAAGGATTCGTGCCGTCTGAAGAGCTTAAAACCGAATTAAAACTTACGGTAAGACACGCGCTCGGCCCAGTTGCAGTTATTGGCGATATTGCATTTGTTGACCAGCTACCGAAAACCCGAAGCGGAAAAATTATGCGGCGGGTGCTTAAGGCGCGGGAACTGGGTTTGCCAGAAGGGGACACGAGCGCGCTGGTGAGTTAAACTCTTTAAATCTATGCAAATAAAAAGCTGGCAAATTGCTTTAGCAGCGGTCTTTATTCAAATTATAATTTTTGTATTCTGGCTTTGGGAGCTTACATCCATGGCTAAGGCTCCTTTTGCTGCCAATGGTTTTTATCCACTGACAAGTTTTGCCTTAATCGTAGCACAGATATCACTTATCCAACTGGCCTTCATGATAACCATCCTGGTTCTCTTAAAAAAGGACAAGAGCCGTAAGGCCGGGGCTTTGCTGAGTGTATTATTCGGTGTCGCTTTTATATCATATTATTTTGGAACGAATTTCGCCAAAATTCTATATGCGGCTTCAATAAGTATCGGCGGTTTCTCAATGATAAATTTTATAATAATTTTAACGCTTATCCCCGGATTGTTCTTAGTGGCGGCTGGTATCCATTATTTTTGGAAAAAGACTTAACATGCAACCATGAAATCATCCGTAAAAGTCATTAAACAAGGTTATTTTAAATGGTTGGGAAGAAATAGATGCAAAACCGGAAGTAACGTTACCCTGATTCGCGCCGACGGAAAGAATATTTTGGTTGATACTGGCTCGCCCGGCGAGGACAAAAAACTTATCGCCGCTCTAAAAAAAGAAAAACTCAAGCCACAAGATATTGATATAATAATCATTACCCATCCGCACGCTGACCATATCGGAAATAATTATTTTTTCCCCAATGCGTTATTTGTCGATAGTTTAGGCGAATTCAGGGGCGACGAATTTTTGCTGGCAAAACCGGAGAGAAATCTGACAAAAAATGTCAGGATTACGGCTACACCCGGCCATGCTCTGGAAGATATTTCAGTGATTGTAAAAAATACTGAAAAAGGCACTATAGCGGTTATCGGCGATGTTTTTTGGAAAGCCGGAGACAACAAATTAATTCAAATCGAAAGCCGAAAAAAACTTGCTGTCAGTCGTAGAAAAATCCTCAAAGTAGCGGACTGGTTTATCCCCGGACACGGAAAAATGTTCAAGAATCCGGGTAATAAATTGATAAATGCGCATTAATATATGTTTGAAATTCGCATCCATTCTCGCGGAGGGCAGGGAGCAAAAACCATCGGCCAGATTTTGGCAGAAGCGGCGATTGAAGACGGAAAATTTACAGAAGCATTTGCCGAATACGGCCCGGAAAGAGCTGGCGCGCCGATGCAAGTTTTTGTACGGATTTCTGACAAGCCGATTTTAATCCACAATAATATCCAAAACCCGGATATGGTTGTATTGGCCGACCCCTCACTTTTAGGAATAGTGGATGTGGTGGCTGGTCTTAAAAAAAACGGCACAATTATTATAAATACTGCAAAAAAATCAGACGAGATAAAATCACTTTTTAAAAGCGCGAAGGCTTGGAAAATTTATTCCCTTGATGCGACCAAAATTGCGGTTGAAACTCTGGGAAAAGATTTTTCGGGCATAGTGCTTATGGGTGCGCTGAATAAAATCACGGGTATTGTTTCAAAAGCCGCGCTGGAAGAAGAATTGGAAGAAATTTTTGCCAAGAAAAAAGGAAAAGAAATGGCGGAGAAAAATATACTGGCGTTCAGGAGAGGATATGAAGCAGTGCCAGATTAATCGCATAATTTTATGAAACTAAAATCCTGGAAACAAATTCCTGTCGGCGGCGTAATCACGGAAGCTGGCAACGCCAGAGAATTTAAAACCGGCGCATGGCGGACCCAGAAGCCAATAACCGACAAAAATAAGTGCACAAATTGTATGCGCTGCGTTATTTTTTGTCCGGATGCGGCAATAAAGACAAAATTGTTAAAAGATTTAACCGAGCGAGAAAAATCCGAGATTAAAGTAAAGACAGAAGTTGTGCTTGATAAAACCGACTATGATATTTGCAAAGGTTGCGGCATATGTGCAGAGGAATGTCCGGTAAAAGCGATTAAGATGATAAAAGGATAAATCGGCATTAAGTATCAAGGTGTTATGTATAAATACAAAAAATCATATCAACGAACAAAATACCGCGCTCTTTCCGGCTCCGAAGCTGCAGCAGAAGCTATGCGCCAGATTAATCCTGAAGTGGTCTCTGTTTATCCGATTACCCCGCAAACCCCGATTATTGAAACATTCGCGCGATTTGTCGCGAATGGAAAAGTTGACACATCCTTGATTAACGCCGAGTCAGAACATTCGGCAATGAGCGCGATAATTGGCGCTTCGGCTGCCGGAGCTCGCGCGATGACCGCGACTTCAAGCCAAGGGCTTGCGTATATGGCAGAGGTTTGCTATATTGCTTCGGGATTGCGTTTGCCGATAGTTATGGCAGTGGCAAACCGGGCGCTTTCCGCGCCTCTCAATATCCATGGCGACCAATCAGACGCGATGCTGTTGCGCGATTCGGGCTGGATTCAGATATTTTCAGAAAATGCCCAGGAGGTTTACGACAATATGCTTATAGCCCTGCGTCTGGCAGAGAATAAAAAAGTTCTTACCCCTGTGATGGTGATGCAAGATGGATTTACCACCAGCCATGCGGTGCAAAATGTTCTGACGCTTTCCGACAAAGAAGCGAAAAAATTTATCGGCGAATATAAGCCGCTTTATCCATTGCTTAATATTTCTCACCCTGTGTCTTATGGCGCCCTGGATCTATTTGATTATTATTTTGAGCACAAACGTCAGCAAGCCGAGGGAATGGAAAATGCGTTTAAAGTTCTGAAAATGATTGACGGTGAATTTTCCGCAGTCGGCAGACGCGAATACTCGTTTGTTGAGGAATATCGCCTGAAAGACGCGGATATCGTCATTGTGGTTATGGGCGCGACTGCTGGTACCACCAAAGCAGTTGTGGACGAACTGCGAGTTATAGGGATAAAAGCGGGTTTACTGAAAATCCGCTTGTTTAGGCCTTTTCCTGCCCAAGAAATCAAAAAAGCGATGAGTAATGCGAAAAAAGTTGCGATTTTAGACAAAGCAATGGCGCCCGGCGCTCGTGGAGCGCTAAGCAATGAAATACGAGCGATTTTTTCCGGCAAAAAAAACGCGCCTAAATTTCAGGACTACATCTATGGTTTAGGCGGAAGGGATATTAGTCCAAAAGACATCAAAAAAGTTTATAGCGAACTGAAAGCGCCTGCTGGCAGATCAGAAATACGCTATATTGGTTTAAGATAACCATTAATTTTAAAACAACATTATGGCAAATCTTGCGACTTTGGAAAAAAACAAATTTTTCCTGCAATTCGGGAAGTTTGTAATCGTCGGCTTTATCAATACCGCGATTGATTTTGCGGTGCTCAACCTCTTGATGTATCTCACGAATATTTACAAGGGTCCTGAAATTATAATTTTTAACGCGATTTCTTTTACTGCTGCGGTCACAAACAGCTACCTGATGAACAAATACTGGACATTTGGCGACAGGAGCCGCACAGGAGCCGCAAAGCAGTTTGTTGAATTTTTGGCCGTCTCTATAATCGGGATAATTTTAAATACCGCGATTGTCTATAGCGTGACAACTTTGATTCAGCCGATGTTTGGGTTGGGTGTTAAGCTCTGGGCAAATTTTGCCAAAGTAATAGCAACAGCGGTTGTTCTTGGCTGGAATTTTATCGGATATAAGTTCTTTGTTTTTAAAAAGTAAGCCACCACACCAAAATTTACAAAGATCAATATTCTTAATAGTGGTGAAATTTCCTATGCCTTTAGCTTTGTACAGAAAATACAGGCCAAAAAACTTCAAAGAAGTGGTTGGTCAGGAAAAAATCGTAAAAATTCTTATTGCAGCGGTAAGTACTAAACGTACAGCGCACGCATATTTGTTTAGCGGGCCGAGAGGCACCGGCAAAACCACCGTGGCAAGAATCTTGGCAAAGGCAATAAATTGCGAAAATATTAAAAACGGCGAGCCCTGCAACGAGTGCGCGGCATGCAAGATAGTTAACGAGGGAAAATCCCTTGACATTGTTGAAATTGACGCCGCTTCAAACACCGGTGTTGACAATATCCGCGACCTGAAAGAGACCGTAAGTTTTTCTCCCTCCTTTCTTCGTCATAAAGTTTTTATCATTGACGAGGCGCATATGTTGAGTAAGGGCGCCTTTAACGCTCTGCTTAAAACCCTGGAAGAACCGCCCGCGCACGCCATATTTATTTTAGCAACTACGGAGATTCATAAAATTCCGGCGACTATTGTTTCCCGCTCGCAAAGATTTGATTTCAGAAAATTGAGCTTGGTGGAAATGACAAAGCGACTGAAAGAAATTGCCGAAAGTGAAAATGTAAAAATCGGAAAAGGGGTCTTGGAGTTGATTGCAATGTCTGCCGAAGGCGGAATGCGCGACGCGGAAAGCATGCTGGGGCAGATAGTTTCTTTGGAAATTCCGGGAAAAGAAATAACTCTGCAAGAGACAAGAATGATTTTGGGTATAACTGATTTTGAGTCAGTGATGAAGTTTGTAGAATTTCTTTCGCAAAAACAGAGTGAAGAAGCGATAATTTTTATAAACGAAATTAGCTTCAGCGGTCAGGATATGGAGCAATTTGCCGCCGCGGTGATTTATAATTTGCGAAAAATCCTTATTTTGAAAATCAATCCGGCTCTGATAAGCAATATCGCGGAGAGCTCTACGGAAGAACAGCCTGAAAGACTTCTTCATTTTTCAAAAATTTTCAATGAAGAAGAACTGCTATGGTTGGTTAAAAGAATGATTAATGTCAAAAATGAAATAAAGACCGCGGCTCTTTCACAAATACCTTTTGAAATAGCGGTGATAGAATACGCGACTTTTGGCGGTACAAAAATCTCTTTGGCGGGAAAATCAAACACTGAAGCTGTTGTCAAAAGTAAAAAAGCCGCCAGCCCCTCTGATCTTACCATTGAAGGACTAAAATTTGAATGGGACAACATCATAAAATTGGCTAAAAAATACAATCACTCAATCAGCGCATTTTTAAAATCTTCGTCTCCGATAAAAATAGATTCAGGCGCGGTGATAATCGCCACGCCATATAAATTCCACGAAGAAAAGCTGAACGAGTCCGCAAATCGCAAGATTATAGAAAAAGTCATTTCTGAAACACTGAAAACGTCGCAAAGTTTTTCAGTAAAAATTATTCAGGACGAAAGCTCTGCCGACTCTTCAAAACCGCCCAAAAAAGAAGACCCGGAAATAGAATCAGCTTTGGAAATTTTCGGCGGAGAAGTGGTGGGATAGGCATCCACAAAAGGCAGAAGCAGAGAGTAGAGATCTAAATCTAAAAAGTTTTGGTCTTGTTTTTTTTGTTATTTTAGCGTAGAATAAAGATTATTGATGCGGGATCGTCTAAGGGTAGGACACGAGCCTTTGGAGCTCGCTATCTTGGTTCGAATCCAAGTCCCGCAGCCGCGAAAAGCGGCTTCGCCGCCTCGCGGCAAGCCGAAAGGAAATAAAATTTTGATAAAATAACTTATAAAAAATCTTATGCCCGAAACAAGCATCAATTTAAAAGAATCGTTTTTGCATTTTGTC
>CAZKGJ010000009.1:0-9344 GCA_964552415.1 uncultured Candidatus Saccharibacteria bacterium | reverse complement strand
AAATCTTATGCCCGAAACAAGCATCAATTTAAAAGAATCGTTTTTGCATTTTGTCGCCAAACTGAAAGAGGTCAACAAGAAGTCAGTAATTAAAAGCGAGGACCGGATAAAGGTAAGCTATATTGCAAGCTCACTCTCTTTTTGGTATGAAAAAATAAGAAACACCGTGGATTATAAAGACGAGCATCTTTTGCGCAAATACGCCACTGAGCGAATTTTAAACCGCCTGCTTTTTATTGAGAAAAAGAGAGATAAAATTGCCGAGTCATTGATTACAGAACTTATCCGCGGAAAATATTTTCCCAATGATGAATTGAATATCGTTAAGATTGGGGAAACAGAAGCGATTATTAAAAAATATTTATTCTTTTTTGACAAACTGGATTTAAAGAGTGATAAAAGCAAAACGAGAAAAAAGCTCGTCTCCTGGCTAGTTGGGGTTGCCGCTTATGAGATTGAAAGAAATCTTATTCCGTATTTTCACGAGAAAAAAGAACTACTTTGCGAATTTATGTATAACACTGTAAAGCGGGACATTGTGGTAGCCAACAACTTGCCCGAAAAGCAGAAAATTACTCAAATTTATTTGGCGATTATCAGGGCGATTTTAAAAGCCGACCATTCAATGCTTTCTTTTTATCTTTTAAAAGCATACTGGCCAGATTGGTTCGGAAAAAACTGGGAAGAAGTTGCAGGTGAATTATTCACAAATATTTTTACCGTAAAGCACGCCGTTGAAAATGAAATCAGCCATCCTTTGGCTGAAAAACTGCTTAGATTCTCAAAGCGTAGAGCAGTGGCTTATTTTATAATTTTTGATTTGGTTTCAAGCAACCTGCCTCGCACCGTTGAAAAAATAGCTTCTGAGAAGATCACTTTTTTGGAAGATGTCCGGGACGCCTGCCTTGCGCGATACAAGAAAGCTCGCGAAACATTGTCTCGCAGCTTTTTCCGCAGTGTTGTCTATATTTTTGTCACAAAAATAATTCTGGCATTTGTGGTAGAAGTTCCCTATGAGCTATGGCGACAAGGGTTGGTCAATTCTATTTCTTTGGGTATTAATGTCATTTTTCATCCAACGCTTATGTACCTTGCCGGCTCTTCAATCAAAATGCCCGGCGAAAAAAATACAGGACAGATTATCAGGGAAGTTGAATACGCGATTTATCAGAAAAAACAAGGCGCGCCGCCATATCCGACAAAATTTTCTTTCGGCTCTCAGATTTTTGGAACAATGTTTTATGTTTTTTATCTCATAATGTTCGCAATAAGTTTTGGCGCGATTATTTTTATCTTGGACAAGCTGAGATTTAGTTTTGTAAGCGGAGCGCTTTTTATTTTCTTTATAAGCGTAGTGAGTTTTTTCGCTTTGAAAATAAGCCAGTCAGTACGCGAGCTGAATGTTGTTGACAAAAAAGATAATTTTTTTGGCGTAGCGTTTGACTTTTTTTCTATTCCGATTATAAATTTGGGCAGGTGGATATCCGAAAGATTTTCGCAGGTAAATGTTTTTGTGTTCGTCCTGGATTTTATAATAGAAGCTCCCTTCAAGTCGTTCGTAAAAATTTTTGATGATTGGCTGAAGTTTTTGAAAGAAAAAAAAGAAGAGTTGCATTTTTAAGTGCAGGTGCTAAAATTAAAGTATAATCATTAACAGAGAAAGGGCAATATTATGATCAATATGATGGGGAGCATTGGCAATATGATGGTTTACGGAGCAGGAGTGGGCGGAGCGTTTCTCTTGTTTGGCTGGCTGATAATGATCGTTTTCTGGGTTATAGTTATTATGGGGGCGATAGTTTTGCTCAAATGGTTAGTAAAGCAGCTGAAGGGCGAAGGCGGCGAAGGGGGCAGGGCGCTGGAGATATTGAAAGAACGGTACGCAAAGGGAGAAATCAAAAAAGAAGAATTCGAGGCAAAAAAGAAAGATTTGATGTAATGCCCAAATTAATTTTCGCAAAAAGCCCGCAAATCTATTCGGGCTTTTTGTAAGTAGGTATAATCGAAATAATCGTGGGTCGTGGGGTGAATGAAATAACACGGCGCGCTTTGTTGTATTATTTTATGACGGAAAAAACCGACGAAGAAATTGCAATACTTGTTCAGGAAGGCGATATCCAGTCGTTTGGCTCGCTTATTGAGAGGTATGAGCGGAAAATTTTGCGCTTTGGCAAAAGATTTCTTTCCGATGAGGAAGATATACAGGACATAGTGCAGGAAATTTTTATCAAGGTTTACGCCAATATGCAAAATTTTGACGCAAGTCAGAGATTTTCGCCTTGGATATACCGCATCGCCCACAACGAGTTTGTCAACGCGGTTAAGAAAAAAAACAGAGAAAAAATTTACTTTTTTGACTTTGATGTTGATACTATTTTCCCCCAGACGGCCGTGCAGGAAACTACCGATGAGGAGATAAACAAGCAGGACATCAGGCAAACACTTGATAACTGCCTTGGCAAACTGGACGTAAAGTACCGAGAGCCGCTTATCTTGTATTATTTTGAGGATATGAGCTATAAGGATATTGCCGGTATCCTGCAAATTCCGATTTCTACCGTCGGCGTTCGGCTCCAGCGCGGAAAAATTATGCTGAAAAAAATAATTAAACAACTCGGTGAAATATTATGATTGGCGGAGTTAATAAAAAATCAATTCGGGGTCAAGTTTTGGAAGCGATAAAGAACGGCCGGGTTAAAATGCGGCCGAAGTGGCATTTTATTCTTAAATCCGCGCTTTTAATAATCGGCGCGATTATTCTTGTACTTACTCTTCTGTATCTGGCGAGTTTTATAATTTTTGTACTACGACAGACGGGTATTTTATTTGTGCCTATTTTCGGCTCCGGCGGATGGCGCGTCTTTTTTTCGTCATTGCCGTGGCTTCTTCTGCTTCTTTTACTGGTTTTTATTGTTATTTTAGAAGCACTTATAAGGCGCTACTCTTTCGCGTATAGGCGGCCGCTAGTCTACTCTGCCGCCGGCATTGTGCTCGCCATAATAATCGGCGGATACGCGGTTGCGGAAACTTCTTTACACGGCAGGATGTTTAAAAACGCGGAAAAGGGCAGACTGCCCATCGCTGGACGCCTTTATAGAGAATACGGACTTATGCGGTTCCAGAATATTCACCTCGGAACCATAACAGAGACAACTGATAATGGATTCGTTATTCAAAACAGACGCGGTGAAACATTGCGCGTGATTATTACACCCGAGACCCGTTTTCCTCTTGGTACTGATTTTGCCAGAAATGATACCGTGGTTGTTTTGGGTAAACGCAACGACGGCGAGATTCGCGCCATAGGAATTAGAAAAGTCAGCGATGAGTTTGGTCGTGAGCAGGTTTTGCGCAAAGAAGACGAGAGAAAACCGTTCGGCCCGCCGGTATTTCGCGGGTCATCAAGATAAAAAATGCGGAAGTCCGACTTCCGAAACCAAATAGCGTTTATGCTTAAAAAAAATTTTAAAACAATAGTGCAGCACAAAATCATTGTCGGGGTAGTTATTCTTTTGGCGGTGGGCGGAGGATATTTTGAGTATAAGTCGCTGAATAGCGGTACAGTCCAAACTCGCTATGTATTGGCACAGGCAGAAAAAGGGACGATTATCATTTCTGTCTCGGGGACGGGACAGGTCTCCGCGTCAAACCAGGTAGACATTAAGCCAAAGGTCTCCGGCGATATTGTATATTTAGGAATGAAAAACGGACAAGAGGTAAGGGCAGGAACCGTTTTGGCGCAAATAGACGCGACAGACGCGCAAAAAACGATGCGGGACGCGGAAACAAATCTTGAAAGCGCAAACCTCGCGCTGGAAAAGCTTAAAAAACCTGCTGATGCTCTTTCGCTTATTCAATCGGAAAACGCGATTGCCGACGCAAAAGATATCCGGGAAAAGGCGGACGACGATATCAAAAAAGCATATGATGACGGATTTAATACCGTCGCTACCGTGTTTCTTGACCTTCCCAGTATTATGACAGGTACCAATAACATGCTTTTTAACAGCGACTATGGGTTAAATCAATGGAATATAAATTTCTACGCAGATGCGGTGAAGAGCTACGACGATAAAGTTTTTCAATATAGAAATGACGCATACAATAATTACCAAGCCGCAAAAATTGCATATGACAAAAATTTTGACGATTATAAAGCCGCGACACGATACCAAGACAGTTTCCGGCTCGAAGCCCTCATTGACGAAACCTACGATACCACAAAAGCAATCGCCGAAGCTGTTAAGGACATGAATGACCTGATTCAATTCTATGAGGACAAGCTCACCGAACAGAACGCAAAACCCGATTCTCGCGCGGATACCGCAATTTCTACTCTCAGCGCTTACACCGGCAAGGTAAGTACGCACCTCCTCAACCTTCTTTCGGTTAAAAACGCGATTCAGAACGACCGGAACGCGATTACGAACGCGGAGCGCGCCATTGCCGAAAAATCGGAATCACTTGTTAAATTAAAAGCTGGCGCTGACCCGCTTGATATCCGGTCCCAGGAGCTTGTGATAAAACAGCGGGAAAACGTGCTTTTGGACGCGAAAGAAAAACTTGCGGATTATTTTATCCGCTCTCCTTTTGACAGTATTGTCGCAAAGGTGAATTTTAAACAGGGAGATTCTGTATCTTCAGGCGCGGCTCTTGCCACGCTTATCGCAAAACAGCGCATTGCAGAAATTTCCCTCAACGAAGTGGATATCGCCAAAGTTAAGCTCGGTCAGAAAGCGACACTTGCTTTTGACGCGGTTCCGGATTTAAGCATTTCCGGCGAAGTTGCGGAAATTGATTCTATCGGTGCTGTTTCTCAAGGTGTGGTTTCTTATGCGGTAAAAATAACTTTTGATACACAGGACGAAAGAGTTAAGCCGGCTATGAGCGTGTCTGCGGCAATTATTACCGCCGTAAAGCAAGATGTTTTGACTGTGCCGAGCGAGGCGATAAAATCTCAAAACCTGACAAATTATGCGGAAACCCTTGATTCTTCGGTCATAGCCAGCCAGCCGAATCCCGCGAATAGCGCGGGAGTGGCTCTTAAAACTCTTCCCAAATCGCAGGTTGTGGAAATCGGACTTGCCAGCGACAGCAATACGGAAATTACAAACGGGCTTAAACAAGGGGACTGGGTCGTAGTAAGGACGATAAGTCCCGCTTCCGCATCGGCGTCTTCTTCTTCCAGTCAGCAAAGAAGCGGGGGACTGGGAATTCCGGGATTGGGCGGCGGCATGCGGATGGAAGGAGGAAGATGATTGAAGTTAAAAACATTACAAAGACATATAAAAACGGGGATATTGAAACCCAAGTGCTTAAAGGGGTTTCTTTTACCGTTGACGACGGAGAATTCGTGGCAATTATGGGGCAGTCCGGATCCGGCAAGTCAACATTAATGCATATTTTGGGAGCGCTTGACGCTCCGACCAGCGGCACATACTTTTTAAACGGCCAGGATGTTTCAAAGCTTTCCGACGACGAGCTTGCCGATATCAGAAGAAATAAAATCGGTTTCGTGTTCCAGGCATTTAATCTTCTCCGGCGCGCCACCGTGATGAGAAATGTTCTTTTACCGCTTATTTATGCGGATACCCCGGCCGCCGAGCGCGAAGAAAAAGCAAAAATCGCGCTGAAAAAAGCTGGGCTTGACGAATACCACTATCACTATTTTTCCAACCAGCTTTCTGGCGGACAGATACAGCGGGTTGCGATTGCCCGAGCACTTGTCAACAACCCGTCGATTATTCTGGCGGACGAGCCGACAGGAAACCTTGATACCAAAACCGGCGAAATCGTTCTCGTAACTTTCCAAAAAATAAACACCGAACACAATGGCACGATTATCCTGATTACTCACGAAGCCGATGTGGCGGAGCATGCCGACCGAATTATCCACATAAAAGACGGGAAAATTTTATCAGACAGGAAAAATATGAACAAAAAAATAATTCAGGCAATATGACGATATCTGATATTCTTCAGGAAACTTATTCTGCGATATCAAGCAACAAAGCGCGCTCAGGTCTTACAATTTTGGGCATAGTTATCGGCATCGGTTCGGTTATTGCCTTGGTGGCAATAGGTCAAGGAGCGCAAGGCTCAATTGAGTCGCGCATTCAATCAATTGGCTCAAATTTAATTCTGGTAACCCCGGGTATGCAGAAAGGTGTGGGTCAACAGGTAAGCGCCGGCCGGGGTTCGGCGCAAACTCTTACTCAAGAAGATGCCGATGCGATTCAAAAAGAAATCCCGTCTATAAAGGCAATGGCCCCGGAAATCAGCAAAAGGTATCAGATAACGGCCAAAGGAAAAAATACCAATACACAGGTAATTGGCGCTACGGCGTCTTATCCCAGCGTTCGCAATATTGAAATTGACAGAGGGTTGTTTATCACTGAGCAAAACATAAGAAATCTTTCCAAAGTCGCGGTTCTCGGTCCTGCCACGAGAAACGATCTTTTCGGCGAAGGCGCTGATCCGATAGGCCAGAATATCCGGATTAATAAAATTGATTTTAAAATTATCGGTGTTTTAAAAGCGAAAGGCGGCACGGGTTTTGGCAATCAAGACGACCGGATTTTCGTTCCGATTTCAGTTGCGCAGAGATTTCTGGCAGGAGACTCTTATCTGACAGCAATAAGCGTTGAAGCGGAAAATCAGGAAAGTATGGCCTCCGTACAGCAGGCGATTACTTATCTTTTACTGGAACGCCATCGTATATCCGACCCTCAATTGTCTGATTTCAGCGTTGTGAATCAGGCGGACATCGTTGCTGCCGCCTCAAGCGTCACCAGCACCTTTACAATGCTTCTCGGATCAATCGCCGGCATTTCTTTAGTTGTGGGCGGAATCGGAATTATGAATATGATGCTCACAACAGTAACCGAGCGCACCCGCGAGATCGGGCTTCGCAAAGCCATCGGCGCCAAGAAAAAAGATATTAATTTGCAGTTTCTTTCCGAAGCCGCTGCGCTTACTTTTATCGGAGGCGTAATCGGGGTTATTTTAGGGTGGATAGTTTCTTATGCCATAAGTAAGATTAGCAGCACGCCGGCGATTGTTTCTTTACCCTCGGTTTTTCTGGCTTTCGGAGTGTCTGCAGGGATCGGGATTATCTTCGGCTATTATCCAGCGCATCGGGCCGCAAACCTGAACCCGATTGACGCCTTGCGATACGAATGATCAAATAAATGAGCGAAATAAAAATAAATAATTATTAAAACAAAAACTTTATGGCAAAAAAAATAATAACAGCCGTCATAGCAGTTATTTTAATCGGAGCAGGGGCTTTCTACGGCGGCGTAAAATACGCCGAAAACAGCCGCCAAAATTTTTCTTCGCAAAATTTAAGCGGGCGCAATCTTACGCCAGAAGAGCGTCAGCAAAGGATGCAACAGATGAGTAGTTCCGACAGGATGGCCGGCGGGCAATCCGGGGTAAATTTTATCAGCGGAGAAATTATTTCAAAAGACGACTCCGCTAAAAGCATAACTGTTAAAATACGAGATGCTCGTCTGCCGGGCGGCCAGGGCGGGTCCAAAATCATATTTTTTTCTGAGAGCACGGAAATAGGAAAATTTGTAAAAGGCGCGGCGGGCGATCTGGAAGCTGGTAAAACAGTCGCGGTAAGCGGAAAAGTCAATCAGGATGGAAGCATAACCGCGCAGTCAGTCCAGGTGCGGCCAGAACCCCTTAAACCCTGATTAGGAAAAAAATTATGATTTAAGTTTGCTTAACTCTGTTACCAATTGATCGTTGTGTATTGCCATATTCGGGTCGTCAAAAATATGGCGGACAACTCCTTCTTCGTCTATCACGACATAGGTGTGTCCAGGGAGCGACCCATAATGCATTGAAGAAGCTGTGGTGAGCATTTTAAAACTTTTTGAAGCAGCAGCGCCAGTGTCAAAAACCACCGTTGCGTCGGCCAAGGCCGGCATTTTGTCAATCGCTTTTTGCCAGCTTTCTTTGGAATCTACGACAACCGAAAGAACTACGGTCTCATTATTTTTCAGCCGTCCGTCTTTGGACAAAGCGACAATTTGATCCCAGCAAGCTGGATAGCACATCAGACCTTCGTTAAAAAATAGAATTACCTTTTTACCCTTGAGGTTGTCGGAAGAATAAATCTTTCCATCTTTATCGCTTAATGAAAAAGGTGGCGTTGGCTTGCCGATCAGCAAATTTAAATCTGTGAAGTTTCTGTTCTGTGGCGCAGAATGATGGCTGGACATATTATCATCGGACGATGGCGCAGAACCGGAAGTGCCGGCACTCGGTTTTTGGCCGCCTTGCGTGAGAATTACGGCAATCGCCAGACTTATTATCCCGACTACCCCTAAAATTGTTCCCGAGTTATTTTTTTGTTCCATAAAATTTATTTTAATCCCGAGTGCTCGGGATTGATTAATTACTTTTTTAATTATTATTAATAATATTGAAATAAATATTAATGCCCAAATATATTCCGGAACGAATCCGACAGCTCCGTTTATCGCATTAAGGATTTTTGTCAGATAGATGTTGATGTTAGTCTGGTATGCGGAATGACTAAAAAGCTTGTTTTGAAACGCAAGATATAGAATTAAAATTCCTATTCCTAAAAACATGGCGCCCGAAACAGCTTCGGCTATGGTCAAACTCACTTTTTTGCCTAACAGGGAATAACTGATGGGTTTTCTAAAACCCATCAGTTTTTTATTAAAATCCGTCTTGTCCAAAAAAGAGGCGATTAAGAATAATGGTGAGACCATTCCCAAGACATAACTTAAGGTGTACATTGCCCCCAAAAATATCGATCCCGGAAGCGCGGCAAGCGCAAGGACTCCGGCTAAAACCGGAGCGCAGCAGGTTGTGGCAATGCCGGAAAAAACGCCGAGCGAAAAAACCGAAGGCGCGCTCGTATCTTTTAATTTTGGATGAATGGAAAAAGGGAGGGATAAATGCCTACCGGTAATTTGCGATAAACCCAAAACAACAAGAAACGCGCCCCCGACGGCAAAAATCGCGTTATGATTTTGGCTAAACAACGATCCGAGCCAAGCCGCGCCCAATCCCAAAGGCAGGAATACCGCCGCTATGCCGAGAAAAAACACGAATGTCATAAGGTACACTTTTTGTTTTTCCTTGAACACCGAAGCGAAATAAGACGGCAAAAGCACGGTGATGCAGCACGGCGCAAAAAGCGCGGCGAGTCCCGCGATAAACGCGGCGATTAATGATGTTCCGACAAGAAGTTCCATAAGATTTATTCAAAGCATTTATAAGAATAAAAGTTTCAATCTCGATAATCTAATTGTAATGGCATAATCAAAATTATATCATTTAAGCGCTATTTAAGCAAG
>CAZKGJ010000008.1:0-20410 GCA_964552415.1 uncultured Candidatus Saccharibacteria bacterium | reverse complement strand
TATTTACTTACTGAAATGATCGCTTGCGCTTTTAATCATTTGGTTTACGCACCACTTCGCGTAAAATCCGCCGAACAGCCGACCGAGCCAAACATTCGTGGCGGGCAAATTATAATCAATGGATACGCGAAACGATAAATTGCCGTTCTGCGGCTCAATTTCAAATCTCATCCGATAATGCCCGATAACCAGAAGCTTTATATCACCTGTCGTTTCCCATTCCCTCACCCGTGGCGGTTCGCGGCGAGTAACTACCTCGTCAAGAAACAAACTTATTCCAAGAACCCTGCCGTTCATTTTGATATGCGAGCCGACTTTTTGGCCGCGTCCTTCATCAACCGAAATATCCATTCTTCCACCACCCATCATCCACGAAGATTGCTTCATATGCGAAGAAAGATTGAACTGATTATCAGCGTAGGCGAATACATCTTCGGGCCGGGCATTAATCAATACGGATTCCTCGCAATGCCGTTGGTAAATTTTGGATTTATTTGATTCCATAAAATTAAAATTTTATAAAGTTTCATTGAACCATCCGCAAATCGCTTCGGCCGCTTCTTTGGAAATAGAATTTTATTTTTTTTGACACTCCGCCCTATTTCGTCAGGATCGCCGTGAATGATACAATGTTTTTCCAGTAGTTTGGGTCTTTCATTTGATTCAATTTTACATAACCTTATTTTGTTTCTTTTGGCTTGCAAATCATCGCGCCTCCGGGCACAGGACAGGTTTTGTGGCAATGGCAATCCCCGAAACAGTTTTCCGGGTTAACGACGACTGAAACTTTCTTTTTCTTTCCGTTGACCGTCATTTCTTTTAATTCGTAGCATCCGCCCAGACAAACCCTTACGCACGAGCCGCAACCGGTGCATTTTTCCGCGTCGACTCTTTGCACGAACGCGGGAATCCACTCTTTACCAGAAGCGGTTTTATTCGTCAAAAATTTCTTTCCGCTTTCGATTTTTTTTCCAATGACATCGCAACAGGGATTAGTCATATTATTAAAATTTTTTAAGTAAACTAAACATTTATCAATTCTTTCTCCGCCCTTTTGAGCAATACGGCATTCGTCGCCACAATGATGGACGATATGCTCATTAAAAGCGCCGAAACCTCGGGTCTCAAGAAAATTCCATAGGTTGGATACAATATTCCCGCCGCAATAGGAATAGCAAGGATATTATAGAACGATGCCCAAAAAAGATTTTCCTTCATTTTCCTGACAGTCGCCTTGCTCAAGCGTATAGCGCGCAAGATATCGGCTGGATCGGATTTCATCAAGACGATTTTCGCGGTCTCTATCGCCACATCGGTGCCGGCGCCGATGGCAATTCCGATATCTGCCTGGGCCAGAGCCGGAGCGTCGTTCACTCCGTCGCCGACCATTGCCGTAAATTTTCCTTCGTCTTGGAGTTTTTTGACATATCGGGATTTTTCTTCGGGCAAAACTTCGGCAAATACCCGGCCGATGCTTAATTGCTTCCCGACCGCTTCGCCGGTTTTTTTGTTGTCGCCTGTGATCATAGCCACTTCAAGACCCAACTGTTGCATACGAAAAACGGCGATTTTGGCATTGGACTTGATCGGATCAGCCGCGGCAATCACACCGGCGGTTTGCCCATCAACAGCGATTATCATAATCGTTTTTCCTTCGCCAAGCAAGCGGTTAATATCTTTTTGAATGGGAAGAGTGTCAACATTTTTGTCTTTCATCAGTTTTACGGTACCTATCAAAACATGCTTTTCCTCTACTGTCGCTTCCACTCCGAGACCGGCGAGAGATTTGAATTTGTCAATTTTTTCCATTATCGCGATGTTTCGTTTTTTTGCTTCTTCGCCGACGGCTTTGCTCAAAGGGTGGGCAGATTTTGCTTCAACGCTTGCAGCCAAGCGCAGTATTTCTTCTTCGGAAAATCGTCGGTTCGGAACAATATCTATAATTTTCGGTTTTCCTTCAGTCAAAGTTCCGGTTTTATCCATAACCACGGCCTGGATTTTGGAGACCTGCTCCAAGGTGGCGGCATCTTTTATTAAAATATTATGCTTTGCGCCAAGGCCAGTTCCCACTGCCACTGCTGTTGGAGTGGCAAGCCCCAAAGCGTCAGGGCAGGCGATGACTATCGTTGAAATGGCAAAAGTTAACGCAAAGATGAGGGGCTGACCAAAAATAAAGTACCATGTAAGAAAAACCAGAAGTCCGCTGCCGATGGCAACAATAACTAAGTATCCGGCAAATTTATCAGCTAGTCTTTGTCCTGGCGCTTTGGAACTTTGCGCGGTTTCAACCATTTTTATGATTTGGGCAAGCGCGGTATCTTTCCCGACTTTAGTGGCTTTGAATTTGACCGAACCGGATTGATTGATGGAGCCGCCGATTAATTTATCTCCGATTTTCTTGGCAACGGGGATTGATTCGCCGGTTACCAACGACTCGTCAATCGCGGTTTCACCTTCAACAATCTCTCCGTCTACAGGCACTTTATCGCCGGGTTTCAAGATTACAATATCGCCGATTTCCACTTTGGAAGTCGGAACAAGTTCTTCTTTACCGTTCCTTAAAATCCTGGCCTGCGGCGGAACAAGAGCAAAAAGCGCTTGGAGGGCGTCGGTTGTTCCGCGTCGGGATTTCATTTCCATCCAGTGGCCAAACAAAACGAAAGTGATGAGCAGCGCCGCCGCTTCGTAAAAAGAGTCTTTGCTGCCCGTTAATGTCAGAGTTACGCTGAACGCGTAAGCGGCGGTGATTCCCACGGCAACAAGCGCCGCCATGTTTAAAGTCCTTTTTTGCAACGCTTTGTAAGTGGAATAAAGGAAAATCCATCCGGCGTAGAAAAACACCGGCGTAGTCAGGATAAACAAAATCCAAGGCGCGGGAATCGGCGCGGGCGGTCTCAGCCCGAAAATTTTTTCTCCGAGCGGCGAGTAAACGATGACAGGGATAGTCAGGACAAGCGCGAAGAAAAATTTATTCCGAATGTCTTCCTCCATCAGCCGCGCCATTTCCCGGCCGGCCAGTCCCGTATGCTCCATTCCCATAACCATAGTCATGCTCATTTTTAATTTTTCCCAAAAAGACATTTCTGACAACGCCTGCATGGTATGCCGATGCATTTCGTGCTCCGATGTTTCGGCGATCATTTTCTCTTCTACGGAGACCAATTTTATGGCGCAATCCGGACAATTTCCCGGGGTTTCTCTCCGCACCTCCGGATGCATGAGACAGGTGTAAATTTTGTTTTTTGAGTGATTCATATGAAAATTTAAATAGATTTTTTAAGATTATCTGGATCCGAGAGATTTGTATTTTTGGGACGTATTTTTGATTTTAACCGTCAAAAAATTTTTTACAAAAAATTAAGGTAGCGCTTCATCAGGACGCCAGCCGTTGATTTTCGATTTGCTATTTGCGCGCACAAATAAGCTATGCGCTCCGGACAATTGGTAAATATTTTCTGCAGCCAATACAGCTTTTCGAAACTGCGCCTTCTTCTTTTTTCAAATACGAATTTTCTGTACGAATTCAATCCTTCCGCGAGCGGAATTTTTCCCTCCAAAACGAGATCAACGATTTCCCCGAGTCTTTGGCCGAAAAATACGGCCGGGCGTATGCCTTCGCCGGTCAGCGGGAAACATTGTCCCGCGGCGTCTCCGACCCGAAAAATATTTCCGGAAACCGGCTCCTGGATGCGATAAGGGAAATATCCGCCATGGAAACCTCCGATTTTTTCCAGCTTAAGCATTTTCAAAAACTCATCCAGATACGGCATCAATTTTGTTTCTCCCACATAACTTCCTATCCCCACCCTGCTCGTGTTCCCTTGCGGAAAAAGCCAGAAAACCCCTTTGGGAAAAATTTTAGGCAAATACCAAAAATGCAAACCTTCTTCTCTGCTATTTACAGTCGTTTCTATGCCAAAAGACAAACAATTATTTTTGTCTTTGGCCAAGACACACTCGGGGCCGGAAGCATCAACAAAAATATCCGCCTTGAAATTTCCTTTATCCGTTTTTATTACAGCGTCTTTTAAACCCAATATGGATGCCTGCACAAGGTCCGCTTTTCCTTTTTTGAACAATCCCCGGCAAAATATTTCTCCGTCAATTACGCAAAACGGCGGCTCCAAGTCATAAGTCAAATCCGAAAAAGCGAAATGGATGACTATTTTGCGATGAATCTGCAAAATAGAATTTTCCAATTCCAATTTCCGAACCGTATCCAAAACCGTTCCGCAGGCGCTTTTAATGCCTGTTCCGACAGGTTTTCTGTCTACCAACAGGACTTTCCCGCTTTTGATTTTGCTGGCGACGGCCAATCCGGCAAAAGAAGCGCCCGCTATGATTACATCGTATTTATCTTTTTTGTTTTCTTCCATTAGAGCGAATATATTAGCCGCAGCAGCCACCGCTGCCGCGATTCGCGGCTCTTGATTCTTCTTGAGCCACTTTTTTCCCGTACTCCTCCGCATGCTCTTCCGAGCATAAATATTTTCCGAAACGGATAACCGCTTTATCTTTTTCCACTTCTTTGCCGCAAATAGGGCAATATTTTTTGAAGAATTCAAACATATTGTGATAAAATTTTAATAAATTTTATTATTTTTCGACCTTTTCAATTTTTTCAATCAAACCGTCTGATAGCCAGATAATTCTATCAACATATTGTCTATCGTCCGGTTCATGGGTTACCATTACAATCGTTTGTTTCAATTCTTTGTTCAGCTTCCTGAAAAGTTCAAGCACTGTTTTCGCAGATATGGAGTCGAGATTTGCGGTTGGTTCATCGGCAAAGAGCACTTTGGGAGAGTTGATGAGAGAACGCGCCACCGCGACCCTCTGCTGTTCGCCGCCGGAAATTTCATTTGGATAATGGTCGAGACGATGGCCAAGGCCAACTAAATCCAAAAGTTTTGCCGCATGTTCCCAGCAGTGCTCCGGTTCTTTGCCGTAAGCCAATGCCGGCAACCAGACATTTTCCCGCGCGGTCAGTTCAGCAATCAAGGCATACTCCTGAAATATATATCCGAGCTGTTCCAGCCGGAATTTTGTTTTTTCGGAATCAGACAGCGCGGTAACATTGGAGCTCCTTATGTGTATTTTCCCTTCCGTTGGAGTATCAATAAGTCCGAGTTGATGAAGCAGTGTTGACTTGCCCGAACCGCTCCTGCCCATAATTGCCACAAATTCTCCGTCGTTAATTTCAAAGGAAACTCCTTTCAACGCCGGAGTAGGAACTTTTCCGGGATATATTTTTTTAAGATTTTCTACTTGAATCATAATTCTGTGTAAAAAATTATCCCCAAATAGCCGCGAGAATGTCTTTCCGGGCAACGATCCGAGCTGGCAGATATCCGGATAAGAAACCAGCTCCAACTAAACTTGCAATTCCAAAGATAATCCATCCGGCAGTGAAATATAAACTGATTGCGCCAAATTCAACATCAATAGGATAACGCAGGAGTAGGGGATAAATAACCGCAAAGGTCAGGGTGGAACCGGCCACAAGGCTAGCAGCGACATAGAACAAAGCCTGGAATATGTATGAAAAAATAATAATTGCTCTTTTGATGCCGATAGCCCGCAGAATTCCTATTTGCCTGCGCTTGTTAATCGCGTTTACATAAATAAGAACAAAAATGGTGACCGACGCTACGGCTATGGAGATGATGCTTACTATAACAGCGATCAAATCCAACGCACTCAAAAACCCTCCAAAAGCGCCCAAAAAGTCTTTGTAAGTTTGAACCTTCAGATTAGGAACGATTGCCCTGATTTGCGCGCGATAATTTTCCAGTGTCTTCCGGTTTGGATCAAGTGTCACTAAAATTTGCGAGGCGCTGTCGCTTACGCCAAGCACTGATTCGGACTCCTTGGAAGTTATAAAGTTTTCATAGATTCCCATCAGATCGCTATAGATTCCCTTCACTTTATATGTCCGCATAATGCCGTTTCCGTATGTCACTAGAATCTTGTCTCCCACTCGCGCGCCGCCAAGATCGCTCGGCGCGAGATTTCCGTAACCGCCTGCCAGGGCGGAGCTTAAAATAATCTGATCGGTATCGGTATCGGATAGAAATGAACCGTCTTTTATTAGTTCGTCAATGCCCATAATTTTTGCGTCTTCTGCAGGGTCAATGCCCATAATGCTTGACGAAAGACGCTTGTACTGCCCGCTTTGATCTTTGTCAAACGCAAGCGAGCCAGCGAGCACATACCGCCGGGTTGTTCCCAAAATGCCGGGGATTGTGGCGATCTCCGCGCGCAGGGTGGATTGGTTGGGAATGAATTCTTTAACTCGCGGCGTTTCTTGGGAACTTATCGTGATATAAGCGCTCAGGTCTTTTATAATTACCTGCGGGAATAACTCTGATAGTCCCTTCAAAATTCCGGCGATGAACATCATATTGATGAACGACAAGGACAAGATGAGAATCATCAAAAACAGCGTGGATTTATGCCCCCGCAGAATTGATTTGTAGGCGATGAAAGCGGCGGTTTTTAGATCATTGGCGCTCATATATTGATTATTTACCACCACTAGTGACAACTTGTTCTCCCCCGGAAAGACCCGATACTATTTCAATCATTCCGTTTTGGCTTTTTAAGCCGGTCGTTACATTTTGGTCGGTTATTTTTCCGTTTGTATAGATTTGGACGAAGTTGGCCGATCCGTTTTTTTGAATCGCGCTCGCTGGAACAACAAGCGTACTCGTAGCCGAGCCGGTTTTGATCCAAACATCGGAAGTCATACCGGGTTTTACCTGTTCATTAGATTCGTTAAAAGTTATCGTGGTTTTGTAATACACACTGCCGTTAATGACCGTGCCGGCGGGGTCCACTTCGGTTACGGTGCCTTGCCATTCATTTGATAATGCATCGGCAGTAATTCTTACTGGTTGACCAACCTGTACGCCCGCGACATTGTCTTCTGAAAGATTCACTTTAACCTGAAGAGCGCCATTGGAAATCATTGAGACAACTATTGTGTTTGGATCAATTGTTTCGCCAACATTACCGTTTGTTGCCGTAATAATTCCGGAAATTGGGGCGATGATTTCCGTATCTTGAATCTGCGCTTGAACCTGTTGCATCTGGGCCTTGGCTTGTTTGATTTGTGCTTCGTATAAAACCACATCCGGGCTTCGTGGAGGGGCTTTTTTCAGCGCCAACTGATCTCGGGCTGTCTTCAGGGCACCCTCAGCTGAACCGACATTTGTTCTGGCTAAATCGATATTAGTTTGGTTGGTTAGCTTAATGGTGTTAAGGCCGTTCTCGTTGGTCTCAAGCGCGGTGAGTCCATTATTAAGGGTCGTTCGATCAGTATCTATTATACTCTTTTTGGTATTGAGGTCGCTGAGGGGGAAACCCAGTCCCGTGAGACTATTATCTAAGAGAATTTTGGTTTTTAAAAGGGCGTCAGCCACCTGGTTCAGGGCCGCCTTGGTTTGGGTAATGGCTGCGTCAACAGCGGCGCTATCGCCGGAATCGGTTAAATTATTAATTTGGGTTTCGGTCACGAGCTTGCTTTGTTTGGCCAGAACATAAGCGTTAATCGCATTGGTTTTGGTGTTGACCTTCAGGATACCAAGATAATCTTTAAAGGCGCTGTTGGCGAGATCGTTATCAATTCCTAAGATATTATCGATGTCAGTGAGCGTCGTCGACATCGCCACAATATTGCCCTGCATGGTCAAGCGAGCGGTCACATAAGCGTTGGATAGGATGGTGGCGGATGAGGCCTCGGTATTGGCTAAATTAGTATTCACTTTGTTTAGATTATCTTGGGCATTGGCAACGGCAGTCGCATAAACCTTGATGTCTTCGGGACTGGCGCCGGCTTTCAACTGATCTAATTTTGCTTTTTGAACTTCGATGCCGGCTTGCATTTCCGCAAGCTGGGCATCAAGCACGGCAGTGTCTTGCTTGGCCAAAAGCACGCCGGCTTTGACCTCTTTGCCGACTTTGGCTTTTAGGGATATAAGCTTGCCGCTGTTTTTGAAATGTAGCTCTATACCGGTAGACGCTTCAACTTTGCCACTTGCAAAAACTTCCTGAGCGATATCGCCTCTTTGAACTGTCGCTAATTCGTACGGAGATTTGGCTGATTTCTTGATATAGTATCCAACACCTGCGCCAATTACGAGTATAACTACCGCAATAATAATGACTTTTTTCATATTAACTTAATTTTATGCGCCGCAGTTCCTGCCGCTGTTCGGAACTTGTTGGGGACTGACTTTGTTTAAAATCTGCTGATAACCGTCTGGTGAAGTATATTGGCTCAAAACCGTCTCGGCGTCCACCTTGCTCCAGTCGGTTTTTTCAATATTTTTGTAATATGTTGCTATTGTTAAATAATTTCCGGGAAACCAGTAAGAATTGGCAATGAGAGCGTACTTGTACATATCGGCCTTTGAAACGTCTTGCGAGGCCATTAGTTCCAAGAGCGCCAACATGCCCATTCCGTGGTTACAATCGGGAAAGTGGGTTGAATTTCCGCAGCAGGGCCTGAAGACATTTTTGGAAACTTCATCAACGAGAGCTTGCTGGCTTGGTGTTAGTTTAATAAAGTTGTGCTTTGAGAAATGATCCATTGCTGTGCCTTTCGCCAACGTCCATCCGCCAGTTGCCGCAAAATTTTTCACAGGAGTTCCGGAAGTCGTCATCTCGCCTCTGTCCAAAATGTCATTTTTGTTGCCGAGTGCAAGAGGCCAAAGCATGTTTAAAATAAAATTAGCATTTTGCGCTGTAATTTTTAATTTTCCGTTGTCTGTCCCTGAAAGAATCTTTTTTTCGGCATCGCTCAGCCCTCCGCGCTGGCTGTACAAACTCTCAAACTTTGTCTGATCAATTACTCCGGCGTCAATAAGCTGCTTGCCAAAATTTCCCCAAACAACCGGTAACTCCACGCCGGCTGAAGGCAAAACTTCTTCAATCAATTTACTGTCGGCTTGCTGGTTTGACGCATTATTTTGCGCGACCGAAGACGAATTGTTATTCAACGCTTTCTTTGTGTTAACACTTGAAAATAAAACGGAGGTAAAAATTAGCACTGCGCTAAAAGCGACGAGTTTTAAGTATCTTGTCTTTTTTTCTGCTTCCATAATTTTTAATTTAATTTAATTTTTGAATTTCTGCGAAAACTTTATCATTATTGATTGCCATATTTGGATCGTCAATCACAGATCTGACAACTCCTTGTTTGTCTATTATAATATAGGTGTGTCCTGGTAAGGAGCCGGGATGCATAGAAGACGGGGCCGAAAGTATGTTAAATTGTTTTGAAGCGGCTGAATTTTTATCAAATACAACCGCCGCTTGGGACAACTCGGGCACCTGGTTAATTGCTTTTTGCCAATCCTCTTTTGAATCCACAACCACTGAAAGAACGAGTATGTCGGCATTCTTAAAGCGCGTGTCTTTGGCAAATGAAGCGATTTGATTCCAGCATGCCGGGTAACACATTAACCCTTCGGTAAAAAATAGAACGAATTTTTTGCCTCGCAGGCTGTCGGACGAATAAACATTGCCATCACGATCCGCAAACGAAAAGGCAGGCACCTGTTTATCCGCAAGACTATTTAATACCGTTGAAGAATTGCCTGTTGCTCCATTATGCATTGGGTCGTTTACTGTAGCAGGCGAGGTTCCCGCAGAGGGCCGTCCAGACGACTCATGTCCAATGCCCCTGTTGTAAAGAAGAGCTACACCAGCTAAAACAACTACCGCAACCAATAATATTTTTTTGAAATTGTTGTTCATATATGTTTTTTATTTGATTAATTTTTTAATAAATTAAAATGAAATTATTTTTTTTCCAGTAATTTTAAAGGATTAACCGCCACGCCGCTTATATAGACCCTGAAATCCAGATGATTTCCCGTGGAGCGGCCGGTAGAGCCGATTTTGGCGATGGTATCTCCGGTTTTTACGGCTTGTCCGACCGCCACATATATTTCCGAAGCATGGGAATAGCGCGTAACCATGCCATCCTCCATTCGCAATAAAACCGTATTGCCCCAGTCGCCGGATCTGCCCGCGAATTCAACTGTGCCGTCGTGGCTGGCGAAAATCGGAGGCGTTCCGCCCGCGATATCAATTCCGCGATGTTTCGCCCAGTAACCCTGGGTGATTCTCGTAGCAGGCGTAGGCCACAAAAGCTTATCCATTGGATTCAGCGCCGGGCTTTCCGCTGGCGGCTGGTTATCGCCGATATTTTCGGGCGGTTTAGCGGGTTTGGAAATCTGAAGTTTGGGCGGCGGAGGCGGTAGGGGTTCGCCATCGGGTATAATTATCATATCTCCGGGATAAATCTTTGTTGCATCATCTATGCCGTTATAGTCCAGAGTTTTTTGCGGGTCGGCTTTGTACAACAAGGCGATTTGGCCGATGGTTTCTCCCTTTTTGATTTTATGAAGCACGCCGTCAACCGGCAATAAGATGAGTTTTTGCCCGGGCACGATAATGCTTTTGGTTGTTAAATTATTTGCCCACAAGATTGTATTAATTTTTAGATTATATCTTTCTGCTATATTTGAGATAGTGTCGCCGATTTCCACTTCGTAATCAAAAGGTTTGTTTTCATTCCGATTTTCATCCTCCAAATTGTTTTCCTGATTTTTGATAGAATTATCGTCTGAAATAACGGCACGGGTTTTAAAATCCAGAAGCGGCAATTTTAATTTCTGCCCGGGCTTGATGATGCTTTCGGCGGTCAAACCGTTTATCTCTAAAATGGCGTTTATGGCGGCATTATATTTTTCGGCAATGCTCCATATTGTGTCGCCGCTTTTAATTTCATAATCCCAAAAATCGGCTCCGCCCTTATCTTTATTTGCTGAATCGCTTATCCGGGCATCGGAAACTGCTGCGGATTTATTTAAAGGACCGTTGTTATTAAGCCCGTGAGGCAGAACTCCGCTGCTTCCGTAGCCCAAATGAACGCTTCCAAGAATGACGAAAACAGCCGATAGGCTGCTGATGGCAATTTCAGGATAAAAGCCGAAGATTTTTTTCAAAAAACTTGCGAATCTCAATAACTTATTGAATTTTAACGACGGATTACAATTTTTTTCGCCGTTTAGATTGATACTCACAAATTAGTCCTTTCTGTTTTTATTACGAGTTAAAATGAGATTTTCGGTTTTATCGCGTTTGTTTTCTAAACTTGATGATTTTATTTATTATGTACGCGATGCCGAGAGCGTTGAATGCGAGGCCGACCCAAAACAACTGAATTTGATATTGGGCAACAATAGTTAGCGCTCCGGCAATGCCGAGAATGGGGATAATGTTCGCTAAATGATGACTGCAGCAGGAAATCATCGCCAGGGTGGATGTCGTGCCTGTAACCGCCAAGGGCTTTCCGGAAATTGCCGCATTTATCGTTTTAACTTCTTGCTTTAGATAAGTATACAATCCTATTTGAACGCCGAAACCCGCGGCCAAAGCTACCAGGAAATACCAGAAGGCGAAAAATTGGGCTTTGGCGAATTGCCAGCCGGATACGGCTGTCACGATTGAAAAATAAAAAAGCAAAAGCGCCAAAAACGCGACGAAAAAACTCAGAAAAATTTTCAGCCGATGTTTTATGCTCACAAGTTTAAATCTTAACTGGTTGTTTACAACTAAAATTAAATAGACCTCTTTTTGCCTTACGAAACTTTGGTTCGCTTCAGAAGCGCGGAATTTACCACCACGGTAAGCGAGCTTAGCGCCATCGCCGCCGCCGCTATAATCGGACTCAAATATCCGAACGCGGCCAGAGGTATCGCCGCGGTGTTGTACGCGAACGCCCAGAAAAGATTTTGCTTGATTTTTTTCATTGTCATCCGGCTGAGCTTTATGCCGGTAACGACATCGCGCAGGTCGTCTTTTATCAGGATTATTCCGCCGGTTTCTTTTGCCACATCGCTTCCCGAACCTATAGCTATTCCGATATCGGCCTGGGCCAAAGCCGGCGCGTCATTAATTCCGTCGCCGACCATCGCCACCACCTTGTCTTCTTTCTGAAGTTTTTTTATAACATCAAGCTTTTCGTGCGGAAGCACATTTGCTATCACCCGCGTTATGCCGACTTGCGAGGCAATCGCGTTTGCCGTTCGTTCGTTGTCGCCGGTAAGCATTATGGACCCTATTCCGATCTCGCTAAGCTCTTTTACCGCCGCGTAAGAGTGCTCTTTAAGCGAATCTGCTATGGCGATCAGTCCTGCCAGCTCAAAATATCGGGACCGTTTTTTATCGCGCAAAGCCGTGATAACCACGGTTTTTCCTTCATTTTCCAGTCTTTCAAGCTGAACCCGGGTGTGCTTATCAATCACTGCTTCATTTTCCGCCATTAGTTTTCGCGTGCCGATAATCACCTCAATTTCCATATCTTCTATTTTGATATTTGCTTTAATTCCCTGACCTGGCAAAGCGGTGAAACTAGAACTGGGAAATAGGTCAATTTTATGGTGCGACTTGGCGCACTCAACTACTGCTTTTGCCAAAGGATGTTCGGAATTAACTTCCGCCGAAGCAGCGATTTGCAGCAATTCCGGAGCGCCGCCCCGCAATTTTGCCGGAACAATATCCGTAACTGTCGGCGCTCCTTTTGTTAGTGTGCCGGTTTTGTCAAAAACAACGACTTGCAATTTATGCGCTCGTTCAAGATATTCTCCGCCGCGTATGAGTATTCCGGCCTCCGCGCCTTTTCCCACTCCCACCATAAGCGCAGCCGGAGTCGCGATGCCCAGAGCGCAGGGACAGGATATTATCAAAACCGCCACAAAAGAGAGGATTGCCATTGTGAAATTTCCGGCGATAAACCACCACCCGAAAAAAGAAAGCAAGGCAATACCGATTACCGCCGGCACGAAATAAGAACTTGCTTTGTCTGCGAGCCGCTGGATGGGCGCGCTTGACGCTTGCGCTTCCTCCACGAGTTTGACTATCTGCATAAGCGTGGTTTCGGAGCCGACCTTGGTCGCCTCAAATTTTATGACGCCGTATTTATTGATTGTTGCGCCTATTACCTCGTCGCCGGTTTTCTTTGAAACCGGCATGCTTTCGCCGGTCACCATAGATTCGTCAACCGAAGTTTCTCCTTCGGTTATTATGCCGTCAACCGGAATTTTTTCGCCCGGCCGGACGATCACGGTCTCGCCGGCCATAATTTCTTCGGATAATATCTCGGTTTCTTTTCCGTCGCGAATCACGCGCGCGGTTTTGGGCCGAAGATCAAGAAGCTTCCGCACGGCAGCCGATGTGTGCTGTTTTATGTAGTCCTCCATAAATTTTCCCAAAAGCACAAAAGCGATGATTACGGCGGAGACCTCGAAGTACACATCTTTTTCTTTTACCGGCAGGACACCCGGAAAAAACAGCACAAACGAGCTAAACACCCAGGCGGTGAGCGTGCCCATAGCGATGAGGAAATCCATATTCAGCACTCTGTTCCTGAGCGCGTTATAAGCGCCCACATAAAATGTCCAGCCGCCGATGAATTGTATGGGCGTTGTAAGTATAAAAAGCCAATATCCCCATGTGAACCAAGGGAGGGAGGGGATAGGCGCCCAGGTGATCAGCGTGACTCCTGCGGCAAGCGCGAATGTCGCGATCACCCGCAGAGCCGCGATAATAACAACGCCTGACAGAGCTATGGCGACCCTTCGCTTCATGCTTTTCAGTTCGTCTTCCGGGGACTCAAACTTTCTCACGCATTCCTCGCTGCAGAAATAGTGTATTCTGCCATCAAACTGTTTTTTTATCGCATTCGTCTTGCTTACGCGCATGCCGCAAACTGGGTCAGTGGCGAATCCTTGGGAATCAGGCGCGCTGAAAAATGCCTTGTAGCCCATTTTGTCCACAATTTCTGCAAGTTTTTTGTCAGAGGTTTTTTCCGGATCGTATTCCACGGAAGCCCTAGCCGCGGCATAGCTCACGCCGGCGCTTGTGACGCCTTTTTCGGCTTTTATCTTTTTTTCTATGTTCTGCGCGCAGGAAGCGCAATGCATTCCGCTGATCAGTAAATTGATTTTTTTGATCGCCATATTATTTTATAGGGACTTATAATTTATGCAGATTAAACAGATTTATGCGGAATATTTTCCGCATAAATCTGTCGTGTCTATATAAATTTATTCTTTTTGCCATCTGTTGTAGAGCTCGGCAAAAACATAAGCGGCAATATAAGAAAATATGACTGCTAATACTATTCCGGTTATCGCGCCGCCAGCAGTAACCGGCTTGGCGATTTTTGTCAAATCCAAGCCGTGAGCAATGTAATTCGCGATGGTGTAGGTGAAATTGGGTGCGATAAGAAGAAGTAAGGCGCAAATTGACGAAATGATGCCGCTTACCGCGCCTAAAGAAAGCGCAAATGCCTTTGAGTCAAGTTTCATTTTTCTCACCCCCTTTCTTCAGATGAATTTTAGCTAAAAATTAAACACTCTTTCCGGTATGCCGGCTAAATTTTTCACCGCCAGTTTGAATGGCGAGGCGACAAGCGGAAAAGCAATTTCTATTGATTGATGATGTCCGGCGCCTTCGCGGGATAGATTAGACGCTTTAATTTCTTTGCCATATTTGTCAAGCAGCACGACATTTTCCTTAAAATCAAAACCGGAAAAATCCACAGTATGGGTGTTAAATGATAATTTAAAAATGGTTTGCTTTTGCGAATTTTCTTTTTCATAAACAGCGGTTATTTCAATACCCTCGTTTGGATTGCCGATGGTTTGGACAAGCGCGCTATCTGCGCGGCTGGAATTATTGATTGAATTTTGCGGATTTAAACCGACGCTTTTAGGCCGGTTGATGAAATATATCGCGGTAAAAATCACGCCGATAAAAATCAGTGCAACCGCCGCGCCAAAAATTAAATTTTTAATTTTTTGCTTATCCATAGTTTTAAATATTGGTTTTTTTATAAACAGTAAGAAGTTCAGAAATCGCCTTTTTGCTTTTTTTGCCCTTTTTACTTATTGCGTTGATAACGCAAGAATTCAGGTGTTTGTTTAAAATCAGAGCGTCGGCTTTTTTCAGCGCGCTTTGCACCGCGTGCGATTGATTGAGAATATCAATGCAATATTTTTTTTCCTCAACCATTTTAATAACTTTTGCCAGATGGCCGTAGGCGATTTTCAGACGGTGCAAAACATTTTTCTTGTTATTTTTCATAAATTGCTGCTTCAGGCACCCGATGAGTATCGGATGCCCTAACTATAGTTATATATCCCCTGGTGGGGGATTGATGCTGTAATTATAAACCGTTATAAAATACTGTCAACCCCCCCACTTTACGAGCTAAGTATACCTATTATCTTATTATTTAGGTTTAGGTGTAGACGAGGGAGTAGGAGTTGCGGTTTCTGGTTTCACGATTTTTCCGGTTTTTAAATTGACATAAGTGAGACCAGTGGCTTTCAATTCCCTAAATACATAAGCGCCGTCTTTTTCAATTGTGCCGACCTGTGTCCATGTGTTGGATAAATTCGGATATTCTGAGATTTCTCCAGTTAAAATAAATGTTGGCACGGCCTCAATTTTATATTTTTTTATAATAAGTTTTGCGTTTAAATCGCTTTTGTCCAGATTGGTTTCCGTTGAAAATTTCATTATGCCAAACCTTGTAAGGATTTGCTTGTAAATTTGCGCATTTTGGCACTCGGCGCAGGACTTATCGGAAATCAATGTAATATTGACAGCGCCTTTTATTTTTCCGGATGCGATGTCAAAATACGGAGCAGGGTTTACGGTAAACACAAACACGCGGTCTTTTATCTTTCCCAACCTGTTCAGCAGATTTTTTAGACCGTCATTTTTTTCCAGCTCTCCTTTTACGACAAAAATTGGCAGGCGTGTTATTTCAAAATTTTTTATGATGCTTTTTCCCTCTTCGCTGTTTGCCGCAACTGTTTTTTCGGCCGCCACTTTCACATTTTGTTTTTTAACAGCGTCAATATAGATATTAAGGTCTGCGCAAGCGGCGCAAGAGGAATCATTGACAGTGATGATTTCAATGTTGGCAGGCCTTGCCAATTCTTCCGCAGCCGCTTTTTTTTGCGCGGCTATGTATTTATTCTGCAGAATTACCGCGATATTTATCAAAAAAACCGCCAACAGCGCGATAAACAGAAAATTTAATAAATTAACTTTCTTGAGCGATTCTACAATTTTTTTAATACTACTTCTCATATTTTTGATTTTCATTTTTTTATTGTTAGTTATGAGTTATAAATTATTTTCAGCAGCCGCCTTGCTGGCTGGGCAGTCCCTGAGTATTGCCGGCCGCATTGCCGTTTCCCGCGCCAAATTGTCCACTTTTGATTTGCTTGCGCAGGTTGAGCAATTCAATGCTTTGAATCAGCGAGAGCGCTAATAAAAATAAGACTACAATTACTCCAGCTGATTTTTGAGTTAATTTTATCTTTAGAGGGTTTTTAATTTCCGGCGAAGTGCCGGCGGTTTCTTTTTTGGTCTCTGCTAAACTGTAGCTGCGATGCAGCTTTTCGGATTTTTTAATTATCTCATCAACTTTTGAATCGTCCAGTTTTTTAATTTTTGTCATAATTGCCCCTTTAATTGTTATTTAGTTATACTTTTTAAGTCGGTTTTTAAAATCAACATCCGCCTTGCTGTCCGGGCAAAGTTTGTGAATTATTGCCTGAGGGAATTACAGGAGCGTCTTTTACGCTTTTTTTCAGTTTTTCTATATTCACGCCGATGAGAAGGGCGTTTACGTCCGGGCTGTAGTTTCCGGCAGTAAGTTCGCGCGTAACTTTGCCGACCATTGCCGCGGGAAAATACACGGCTTTCCACTTTGCCAGCTCGCGCAAAATTTGCTCGTCAGAATATTCGGCTCCGCGCTTTTCAATCAGATACGCAGCCAATCCCCGCATTGCTTGAGAATGCTTGCAGCCGCACGCGGCTTTGCCATCGTCAAAAACCAGCGTTTTCGCGCCGCAACAAAATTCGCAGGCAATTTTTTTGCCGATGTCTATATATCTTTTTAATTTATCGCCGGTCAATTTTATTTCTCCATTGCCGTATGTTTGGTCGTATTTCAGCATTACCTCCATTGATTCAGGGACCCTGTCAAAAGACACATTGAGTTCCGCGCCATAACGTTCTGGCACACCGTGCGCCAGAACTACGCTTATTACATCTACGCTTGTTTTAGACAGAAATATTTTTGACAATTTTTCGCTTACCGCAAGCCAAACCGTTTTCCTGCTGCTGCCAGCTGCAAGCGAAATACTTGCTATTAGAAATTCATTTATAATCAAAAGCGCCGCAATCAAAGAAATTGAAAATATTTTTAAAACAGAAATTTTACTTACCATAAATTTCATCAGAGTTTTCAAAAATTGATTGTTAAAGTATAACAATGGAATTATTATATCAGATAGCCGAACGGTGTCAATAACAAACCGCTATTGATTATTACGCGTATATGTTATATAATGCATTATGTAATTGAATTTAATTCATAATTTATAATCTATAAATCTTAAACGAAAGGAAGAAGTATGGATGAAATAATTTTTACGGACGCTAATTTTAAAACCGAAGTTTTGGACTCACAGACGCCTGTGCTGGTTGATTTTTGGGCGCCGTGGTGCGGACCCTGCCAGATACTTTCTCCGATAATTGCTTCTTTTGCCAAAGAATATGCGGGAAGAGTCAAGGTGGGAAAATTAAATGTTGATGAAAATCCGATAATTTCCAGCGAGTACGCAATAATGAGCATTCCAACTTTAAAAATATTTAAAAATGGAAAAATTGTTGACGAAATGGTCGGCGTTCAGCCCATAAACATTATTGCCGAAAAGTTAGACAACATTCTCAAACAAAATGAAGCTAAATAGTATAATCAAGTATTTAACCATTTCCGACTTAGCGTTATTATCCGGATTTGCCCTAATATCGCCCATTTTCGCAGTTTTTATTTTAGACAGTATAAAAGGCGGCAATCTGGAAGTGGTCGGGTTTGCCACGGCAGTCAATGTCTTGACTAAAGCGGTCCTGGAGCTTCCTATCGCGCGTTATTTGGACAAAAAGCGCGGCGATTTGGACGAATATCAATTTACTGTTGTTGGTTCTGCTTTTTTGGCAGCTGTGCCGCTTTTTTACCTCGTCATTTCTACTCCTTTGGAACTTTATATTATCCAATTTTTTTACGGAATCGGTTTAGCTATGAATTATCCGGGGTGGATGTCGCTTTTTACGCGGCACGCCGAGAAAGAAAGAGAGGGTTCGCAATGGGCGATTTACTCAAGCGTGACCGGAGTTGGCGCGGCCGGAGCCGCGGCGATAGGCGGCTTAATCGGTGAAAAATATGGCTTTAATTCGGTTTTTTGGCTCGTATTTTTTATGGCTGTTTTGGGCACCGTACTTCTGTTCAAAGTTTACCAGCCCTTAAAATTGCGGCATGAGCATCACTCAATAAAGCAAAAAGAAGCATTTGAAATAAAAGAAGCAGAAAGAAATTAATTATCTGGTATTCGGTATTTTACATTCAGGAAAAAGGGGGATTATCATTTTTGCTAAATACAAAAACGTATACTAAATAATACTGATTTTATGCTTTACGACCTAATAATCATCGGCGCTGGTCCAGCAGGACTGGCCGCTTCAATCTACGCGTCTTATCATAAATTGAACCATCTGGTTATTGGAGATATTATTGGCGGGACCCCGATTGAAGCAGCGGTGATAAAAAATTGGCCCGGTATAAAGCAAACGAGCGGCATAGAGCTGATGCGGACTTTCCGCGACCATGCTGAGGGTCTTGGCGGTATGATAATTCAGGGCAGGGTGGTCGGCTTGAAAAAGGAGAAAAATTGTTTTGAAGTTAGCGTTGACAACCAATACTATCACTCCAAAACACTTTTATTGACAATGGGGACAAAGCGCCGCAGGCTTAATATTCCGGGCGAGGACAAACTTTTAGGCAAGGGAGTAAGTTATTGCGCGACCTGCGATGCCATATTTTTTAAAAATAAAACCGTTGCTGTTATTGGAGGAGGGGATTCTGCCGCCGCAGCGGCAAATCTTTTGGCAGAGCATGCCAGCAAAGTTTATCTGATTTATCGCAAAGAAGAGCTGCGCTGCCAGCCAGCTTATCTGGAGCAGATTAAGAAAAACCCAAAAATTACGGTTGTCTACAGTACAAATGTTTTGGAGGTGCATGGCGACAAAAAAGTTGAAAGCGTGCTTTTAGATCAGCCGTTTGAAGAAAGTGATATACTTAAAATAGACGGGGTATTCGTAGAAATCGGAGCAATTCCGAGCGCGGATCTTCTAAACGAGATCGGCGTTAATTTAAACTCTCAAGGTTATGTAGTTGTTGACGAATGGGGCAGAACCAGTGTAAGCGGGGTCTATGCCGCGGGAGACATTACTACAAACACTATCGGATTCAACCAAATTGTTGCAGCGGCGTCTGACGGCGCGACAGCCATAAACGCAATTTATCGGGACTTAAAAGAAATTAAGGGTAAATAAAAAAATTAAAGTTAAGTTTTTAATTTGCAAATATGCTCAATAGTAATCCTTATCAAAACGCTTTAAAACAATTAGAAATCGCGGCAAAAATTTTAAAAGTGAACAGCGACATTCTGGAGATATTGAAAGTGCCAAAAAGAATTCTGCGCGTATTTATACCAGTACGGATGGACAGCGGCCGCATCGCCTGCTTTGAAGGTTTTAGAATTCAACATAACGACGCGAGAGGACCGTTTAAAGGCGGCATCAGATATTCGCCTCAAGTTTCAATGGACGAAGTTGAAGCGCTCGCGATGTGGATGACCTGGAAATCGGCGATAGTCAATATTCCCTATGGCGGCGCAAAAGGCGGAATCATTGTTGATTCCAAAAAATTGTCAAAAGGAGAACTGGAAAGATTGTCGCGCGGTTATGTGCGCGCGATTTATAAATTTATCGGGCCTGATATTGATGTGCCGGCGCCTGATATGTACACTAATCCGCAAATTATGGCCTGGATGGCAAATGAATATTCAAGAATTATGGGAGAAAACACGCCAGCATCTTTCACTGGCAAGCCCGTGGAAATCGGCGGCTCGCAGGGCAGAAACGATTCCACTTCAATGGGCGGAATTTATGTCTTGGAGGAAGTGTTGAAAAAGATTAAAAAAGAGAGAAAGCATATTTCCATTGCTGTCCAGGGAATGGGAAATGTCGGTGCTAACGCCGCGAGGATTTTAAACAAAAAAGATTGCTATGCTATCGCGGTTTCCGATTCAAAAGGCGGAATAACTCTCAAAAATCCAAAATTGCAGTGTCTAAATATTGAACAGCTTTTGAAATTCAAGGAAAAAACCGGCTCGGTTGTCGGATTTCCTGGCACAAAAAAAATTAGCAATGAAGAATTGCTTACCCTGACGGTTGATGTTTTAATTCCTGC
>CAZKGJ010000007.1:17320-20475 GCA_964552415.1 uncultured Candidatus Saccharibacteria bacterium | reverse complement strand
TTAAATTTTTGCAATTTGCAAACATTTTTGCAAAAATTTTATTTTTCAATATTAAATGGCGGCTTCGTTTTTTAAATTTCCAAAAATCTGTTATTATACAAAGTAATGGTAAACGATAAAGCCGATAACACAAAACCTAATCTTATAGATAAGCTGGAAAAATTTTTCCTCGCGCTTTTTTTGTTTTCAATACCTTTGCAAACGCGGCTAACTTTTATCACTAATCAAACTTATACAAATAAGTTTTTCAATGAATATGCAACTGTTTTCCTTTATTTATCAGATATTTTATTTATTATAACATTTTTATTGTATTTTGTCAATCAAAAACAAGTAAAATTGACAAAATTGTCAAGTTTCAGTAAAATATTTAACAAGTTATCCCCATATTCACAGTTTATCCCCTTTTACACATTTTTTTTGTTAGTTAGCTGGGGGTTTTTAAGTATCTACTGGTCAGAATACAAGGAAGTGGCTTTTTATAAATCAGTAAAACTTACTGAATTTGGCTTATTATTCTTTTATATCACTCATCGGTTGCGTTGGTTTGGATTAAAAAACCTATTTGCTATGGTTTTTATTGCCGGCTTTTTCCAATCAATCATTGGTATTTTACAATACCTATTTCAGCGTTCTATAGGTCTTAGATTATTAGGCGAATCCATACTGGCTCCAAATTTAGCGGGTGTTGCTAAAATTGTTGTAAATGGCGAAAAGATTATACGTGCTTATGCGACTTTTCCACACCCCAATGTTTTTGGCGGCTTTTTAATACTGAGTATCTTTTTAGGATTCTGGTTATTTTTTTCCGCTCAATTAAAAACAAAAAGCAAAATTGTTTCACGTGAAACATTTTTACTTTTTGTTTTAACTATCGCTATTATTGTGCAAATAATAGCTATTATTTTAACATTTTCTCGTATGGCGTGGTTAGGAAGCATTATAACAATTATAATACTTATAACAGTTATGCCCAGATTGTTTCACGTGAAACAATCGTTAATTTTTGGCTTAAATAAAGCAAAAATCATTGCCTTGACTGCAATTTTTATCTCTGTTTCACTCTTTATGTGGTTTAACCGAGACAAGATCGTAAGCCGTACATTTGACACTGAACAAAATTATCAGCAGGGTATGGATAACCGGATATTGTACAATAATATTGCAATAGAGATGGTTAAACATCGTCCCTTAACCGGAATAGGCAATGGTAATTTTACTTTAGAAATGAAGAATTATGTACCAGGGCCACTTAAATGGTGGCAATATCAGCCAGTTCATAATATTTATCTGTTGATAACCGGTGAATTAGGTATAATCGGGTTTATCTTGTTCTTAATTTTCATACTTTTAACTATAAAAATGGTTTATTTAAAAGGAAAAAACCAAATTGTTTCACGCTTGTCCGCCGTAGCTTTAGCGAAGGCGGATGAAACGCTTTTATTTTATAGCCTAATACTTTCAGTGTTTATTGGTTTCTTGTTTATCGGTCTATTTGACCATTATTTCTGGACATTGCAACAAGGACAATTAGTTTTTTGGCTTGTTTTAGGGATTCTGTTATCATATCAAAATGTTTCACGTGAAACATTTTTGGCAAGTGCAAAGGAGGGTGAAACAATCTGAGAGTAGGTAATTTCTCTTGAAAATATACATCTTTTTGACAAATTTGTCAAAATTACGGATTATTATACTAAAATTATACAATAATTTGCTTTTATTGTCAAAATATTGTATAATATATCGATGATTACACAGAAACGTGAATTTGGCGATCTTGGGGAAAAAATTACCCGAGAATATCTTAAAAAGCAGGGCTACCAAATAATTGACCAAAATTATTCCAAACGTTGGGGTGAAATTGATCTTATTGCTGAATCGCCGGAAAAAGATCTGGTTTTTGTTGAAATCAAGACCCGTGAACGTAAAAACTCGCCTTCGGTTTTTCTGCCTGAGGATTCGGTTAACTTTTTCAAACAGCGAAAATTGGTTAAGACCGCACGGACTTTTCTGTATGAAAATAAATATTCTGATGATACGCCGTGGCGAATTGATGTGATTGCCGTTGAAATTGATAAGATTTCGCGGAAAGCGCAAATCCGGCACATAAAAAATGCAGTGGAGATGTGATTTTATGTTGTGGCAACCCGCGGTTAATTGTTTCGTTTGGTTAATTGGAGAAGAAATGGTATAATTAGCAAAACCAATTTAAATATGAACATCTACGAATTAGCCAAAGTTTCTGAGCGGTTGACCGGCGGGCACCGGCTTTGCGCCGGATGCGGCGCGCCGATTTGCGTGCGAATGGTTTTGGCCGCGATAGAAGAACCAGTGATTGTCGTGACTGCCACAGGATGCCTTGAGGTTTCCACGACTGTATATCCTTATTCTGCATGGAAAATTCCCTGGATACACAGCGCTTTTGAAAATGCGGCATCAACCGCAAGCGGAATTGTTGAGGCATATAATGTTTTGAGAAAACGCGGGAAACTAAAAAAAGAAATAAGGTTTGTAGTTTTTGGCGGAGATGGAGGAACATATGACATCGGTCTGCAGAGCTTGTCAGGCGCGCTGGAGCGCGGGCATAGATTTCTTTATGTTTGCTATAACAATGAGGCGTATATGAATACCGGAGACCAACGCTCCGGTGCAAGCCCTCTGGGAGTCGCGACTACCACAACCCCGCCGGGGAAAATAAGCTCGGGAAAAACCCAGCGCAGGAAAAATTTGACGGAAATTGTCGCGGCGCATGAAATTCCTTATGTTGCGCAGTCCTCAATTCATCTTTGGGCTGATGTCGCCACCAAGGTCCAAAAGGCAATTGCTGTTGACGGGCCCGCTTTTATAAATATTTTAAGCCCTTGCCAGCTGTTCTGGGCGTATCCGCCGGAAAAAACGATAAAAATCAGCCGGTTGGCGGTTGAAACTAATCTTTGGCCGCTTTACGAAGTAGAAAACGGAAAATATAAAATAAATTATACGCCGTCAAATCCTTTGCCGGTTATAGAATGGATTAAATCACAAGGAAGGTTTAAACATTTGCTTGCGCCGGAAAATCAAAGCGTGGTGGAAAAGATACAGAAAGAAACCGATAGACAGTGGCAGGCGCTGAAGGATAAAGAAGAAATGACGAATAAAAAGGTTTAACAACTTAC
>CAZKGJ010000007.1:0-17220 GCA_964552415.1 uncultured Candidatus Saccharibacteria bacterium | reverse complement strand
GAAAACTTTGATTTTTTTGGGCGGGAAAGAAAAAAATTTGTCGGTTTATATTCCGGACCGGGCGCGGGAAGGATATGGGCTAAACAAAGCGGCGATAAAAAAATTTGCTGATCAAAAAATCAATCTGATAATCACGGTTGATTGCGGGATAAGCAATGCAAGGGAGATTGAATTAGCTGAAAAACTTGGCATTGAAACTATTGTAAGCGACCATCATTATATTTCGCGCGAAACACCGAAAGCGTATGCGGTAATCAATCCTCGGCAGAAAGATGATGCTTACTCTTTTAAAGAATTGTCCGGAGCCGGTGTTGCTTACAAGCTGGCGGTTGCGCTTATTAAAAAAAGTCCTGCCAAGAACGAGGAGAAAAAAGAAAATTTTGAAAAATGGCTTTTGGATTTGGTTGCCATAGGAACTATTGCCGACTGCGTTTCGCTGAAAGGAGAAAACCGCACTTTGGCAAAATACGGATTATTAGTTTTGGGAAAAACGAGACGTCCAGGGATCAGAGCGCTGATAAAATCTTCCAGAATAAACAACAGTTCGGCAATCACGACCAGAGAGGCAAGCTTTCAAATTGTCCCGCGGCTTAACGCTGCAGGCAGAATGGACCATGCCAACAGCGCTTATGAACTGCTTGTAACCAACGATTTGGAACAAGCCGCAGAGTTGGCCAGAAAATTAGAGAATAGAAACCAAGAACGACAAAATGCGACAGAAAAAATTATCAATGAAGTAAAATCTCGCTTCTCTGTGAAAAAACCGGAAAAAATAATTTTGGAAGGGTCAAGCGAATGGCCAATAGGAATTCTGGGACTGGCAGCTGGTAAACTAAGCGAGGAATATAATCGGCCAGCTTTAATTTATCATCAAGGCAAGGCAAAATGCGTGGGCTCAGGTAGAAGCAACGCGTCATTTAACCTTATAGAAGCGCTTATTGCCGCTGAAGCGCATTTGCTGGAATTCGGCGGCCATGCCAGAGCAGCCGGCTTTGCCGCGACTTTGGAAAAAATCCCGTTTTTTTATCAAGCAATACTTAAGCAGGCAGAGGCCGAGATTACTCCTGACAAACTACTGCCTATTCTTGAAATTGACGCGGAAATAGAAGCAAAAGATGTAAGCTTTGAAACCCTGCAACTATTGAAGCTCTTCTCGCCTTTTGGCGAAGACAATGAAGCGCCGATTTTCCTGCTTAAAAATCTGCTGGCCTCTGATTTGCGGACCGTGGGTAACGGCAACAGGCACATTAAACTGATTTTAAAAGATGCGCAGTCCAAAAATACTTTGCGCGCAATCGCTTTTAATCTGGCTGGAGAATTTGCGTCTCCTGGTCAAGAGCTAATCCGAGAAAAAATAATTGATGTCGCGGCGGAAATTATTCCGGACGACTGGAACGGAAACAAGGCGGTTGGTTTAAAAATTATTGATATTAAAATAGCAAAATAGTATGGATGACAAAACCCTTACAATTTTTACCGACGGCGCTTCGCGAGGTAATCCCGGCCCTGCAGCGGCTGCGGCAATTTTTTGTCGCAGCGGAAAATTCATTAGCAAAACGGCAAAATTTCTCGGAGAAAAAACCAACAATCAAGCCGAGTATGAAGCGCTGATTATGGCGTTAAAAGAGGCAAAGAAATTAAAAGCAAAAAAAATTTCTTGTTTTTTGGACTCCGAACTTATCGTGCGCCAACTCAACCATAAATACAAAATCAAGGACGAAAAAATAATCCCGCTTTTTATAAAAGTTTGGAATCTGATGATAGGTTTTGAAAGCGTGGAGTTCGCTTATGTCCCGCGGGAGAAAAACCGGCAAGCAGACACTTTGGCAAATCAGTTGTTGGACGCGCAAGCGCGCGGCAAGCTTTTATAACTGTCCTGGCTATGCTATAATTTTACAATAAACCCAACCACCTGTAATAAAATACCTATGTTATTTTGGGTTGAAAAAAAGAAAAAAATCCTGCTTATTGAAGACGATGCTGATATCAACGAAGCATATAAAATAAAGCTGGGTTCAAACAATTTTAATGTTGAAATTGCAAAAGACGGAGAAGAGGGCGCGGCAAAAATCCGCTCTTTCCGACCGGACTTAATTTTGCTGGATATTGTAATGCCGAAAAAAGACGGTTTTGATTTTTTGGAAGATATGCAAAACCAAACGGAAGAAATCAAAAAGATTCCTATTGTTGTCCTTTCCAATCTCGCCTCGCCGATTGACATTGAGCAGGGAAAACGGCTCGGCGTCAAGGATTGGTGGGTAAAATCATTCAATACCCCTTCGCAGATAGCGCAGAAAGTTATTGAGTTTTTTGAATTAAATAAATAGAACAAATCCATTCTATGAACGGAAATGACTATAATGAGGGGGGCAGCGCGGAAGAAACAGAGCGCAGAGAGCGCATTGAGGCGCTGAAAAAAATAGCGAAAGAAAAAGCAAAGGAAGAAATCAAACGTCGGGCGCGGATTAAAACTCTAAAAGCGCGACAAATTGCCCGTAAAGCTGCTTCAAAGGCTGGACAAGCAGTGAAAAAAATAGCTGTGCAGGTTGCCAGACAAGTTGTAATGTTCGCCTTAAGAATCGCCGCTGCTGTCATCGCTTCTCTCGGTGTCTACATTTTAATCGCCCTGCTGATTATTTTAATAATCGTGCTTGTTGTCGCCGGTATTTATTATCTTTGCAATGAAAATTGGCTCGGCGAAGCAGTTTGTTCGGTATTTAAATAACCATATCTTACCAGCGTTGCGGAAAATTGTTCGGGGAACTCGGCCCTATGCCGAGATTTTTATGTTTTAATCAATACTCGGGTTGACATCGGAAAATATTACTGTTAGAGTAGAATAATGAGATAAATTAAAATTAGTGCAAACAAGCTTATGAAAAGAACCTTTCAGCCAAAAAAGAGAAAAAGGGCGCGTCAGCACGGATTCAAGAAAAGAATGCGTGCTCCGGGCGGCAGAAATGTCTTGAAGCGCAGAAGGCGAAAAGGCAGGAAAAGATTGGCGCTATAGACTAAACTATGCTTCCTAAAAAGTATCGCCTGCGGCGCAAAAAAGATTTTGACAGAATTTTTAAAAGCGGAAGATTTGTTGCTGGAAATTTTTTTACTTTAGGATATACCCCGAACGATCTGAGTTTTTCTCGGTTCGCGGTGGTAGTACCTAAAAAAATTGAAAAGGGCGCGGTAAAGAGAAATCTTATAAGGCGGAGAGCGGTTGAGATTATCCGGCTCGGACGGGAAAAAATAAGAACTGGATTTGATTTTGTTTTTATCGCAAAACCCGCAGTTCGGGAAAAATCCTACAAAGAAATAGAAGGTGCTGTTATAGCTATGCTTGGCAGGGCAAAGATGATATAAAAAAGTTTATGTTCAAAAAAATTGTTTTAAGTTTAATCAAAATATATCAAAAAACCCTTTCGCCGGATCATAGTGTTTTTTCTTTTTTGCTAAAAGGCGGTTCAGCTTCGTTCGCTGCGGGCAGGGTTTGCCGATTTTATCCCAGTTGTTCAGAATACGCATATGAGGCTATTGAAAAATTCGGCGTTAAAAAAGGAATTATCCTGTCTATAAGAAGAATTATAAAGTGCCACCCGTTTAATGCGGGAGGATATGATCCGGTGATAAAAATTCAAAATTCAAATATCAAAACGTAAAAACGCAAAATGTCAACTCTTTCTTTTCTGTTCAATGAAGTATTGTACAGACCCATATTAAATTTTCTGGTAATCCTGCAGAATGTCATTCCTGGCCATGATTTCGGCATAGCGATAATTATCCTTACTGTTTTTATTCGCCTGCTGCTTTGGCCGCTTGCGTCGCAATCAATTCGCTCGCAGAAAGCATTGCAGGAAATTCAGCCCGAACTGAACAAGCTTAAAGAAAAATATAAAAATAACCGGCAAGAACAGGCAAAAGCAATGATGGGTCTGTATAAGACAAAAAAAATAAATCCAGCGTCCGGCTGCCTGCCGATTTTGATCCAACTTCCGATTTTACTGGCTCTTTATTGGGCGTTTTTAAACGGGCTGAAGTCGCCGATAAGCGAATCTCTATATTCGTTTGTTAATTTCAGCAATCATATCAACCCGATGTTTTTGGGGCTGCTTAATTTGTCACAAAAAAGCCTTGGTTTGGCAATATTGGCCGGCGTCTTGCAATACTGGCAAACTAAAGCTGCTATGTCTGCGAAAAAATCCTCAGTTGCTGCCAAAGAAGAAAAAGGCGATGCGCCAGATTTTTCGTCTATGATGAACAAGCAGATGCTTTATATGATGCCGGTTATAACCGTTTTTGTCGCCGCTTCTCTTCCGTCCGCGCTGGCGCTGTACTGGCTTACAAGCACCGGCTTTACAATTATCCAGCAATATTTTGTAATGAAAGAACAGAAAATCAGTTTGTAGCTTTTTGGCTTTTTCGCTTATTAGGAACAGGTTTTAGATTAATATTTTATTTCCTTAAAAAGCTAAAAAGCCAATAAGTTAATCGGCTAAATTATGGAAGATTCAATAAACCCAGCCAAAGATAAATCTCTAAACGAAACAGAAGAAAAAATTATCACCGGACTAAAAGGCATTATAAAATACGTTGACCCTGATGCTGAAGTGTCTTTTAAAGAAATTTGCCCGGATTTTTACGCTTTTAATGTAAAAACCAAAGAATCATCTTTGCTTATAGGCAGAGAGGGCGCAAATATCGGAGCGCTGGATCATTTGTCACGTGCGCTGCTGCGCAAAGAGATATTGCCGGGTTTCAGTTTTATAATTGACATCAATAATTACCGTCAGGAGAAAATTGAGCGCTTAAAACAAATTGCAAAAAAAACCGCCCTGGTTGTAAGCTGGCGCAACGAACCGGAAACCCTGAAACCGATGAGCGCGTTTGAGCGAAAAATAATTCATATGGAGCTTGCCAACAGCCCGCTTGTTGAAACAAAAAGCGCCGGAGAAGAACCGTACCGTTCGGTCGTAATCAGACCGCGCAAGCAAGAAGCCGCTTCAAAAGACATAGACATTGACAAAATTATCAATTCGTAGATTTCTAAATCCAAAATGTGGCAACCCTACGGCAAAAAATCGCTTATAATGTAACTTTTTCCGCAACTATACGGATAATTGAAACTCTTCTTGCCCTGGTAATAATCGGCTTTTTGACCCGCTATTTGGGCAGGGAGGATTTCGGCGATTATATCATTGTGCTTAATTTCTGGTATATTTTTTCCGTACTCGCGGATCTAGGATTGTATTCCATCACCGTGAGGGAAATCTCTCAAAACAGCGGTAGAGAAAAAGAAATTATCAATAACGCTTTTACTTTAAGGATTGCTTCTGCTTCCTTGATTTTTTTTATAGGCATTCTCGCGAGCCTTTTTCTTCCGTACTCAAACCAGATTAAAACCGGAATAGTACTTGCCGCATTCGGCTTTTGGGCGCTTTTATCCAGCCAGGTTTTGATGGGATTATTCCAAAAAAAATTAAGGGTTGACCGGGCGGCGATAGCTGAACTTTGTGGCAGGATTTTTCAGTTTCTGCTGATTGTGGCGGTGGTTGAAAAAGGCCTCGGCTTTTATGCGATTATCGTAGCTTTTTCTATTTCGGGAATATTTAATTTACTGTTTAATCTGCTCTTTGCCAAAAAATTCGTCCACATACACCTGGCTTTTGATTTTATCCTCTGGAAAAAACTAATCAGTGAAGGATGGCCTTTGGCTATAGCCGCAATTTTTGTTATGCTTTATTTCCGCCTGAATATACTGATTCTCTCTTTTTTAAAAGGGTCAGCGGCAGTGGGAATTTTCGGCCTGAGCTATAAAATTCTAGAAAACCTTATTTTCCTTCCTGCGATGTTTGTCGGGCTTCTGATGCCGTTAATGAGCGAAGCTGCAAAAAGCGATTTGGAAAAACTTAAAATAATTTTGCGCAAAGCCCTTGACGCAATAATTGTTTTTTTGGTTCCTCTTGTGGGGCTTACCCTCGTTTTAAGCGACAAAATTATTTATTTTATCGCAGGCAAAAATTTCAGCGAATCCATCAGTGTGCTTAATATTCTGATTTTTGCCGCCGCCCTGATATTTCTCGCGACTCTTTGGAGTAATGCGATTATCGCTCTGGGAAAGCAAAAACAGCTTTTAAAGATTTATTTTAGCGGCGTGGTTTTAAGTGTTGGCGCGAATACTTTGCTTACAGCTTATTTTTCCTATATTGGCACCGCTGTAGCTACTCTGGCAACAGAATTTCTGGTAACCGCGCTTATGTTTATTTTTCTCAAAAACACAATCGGGTACAGTCCTTTGCCTAACAGGGCGTATAAAGTGATTGCTGCAACCTTATTGTCTTCCGCAATCGTATGGTTATCGGGAAAAACCGTTTCAGGGTTTTCTGTTTTTGTTTCTCTGCCCTTGCTTCTTTTGGCCGGTGCCAGCATATATTTATTCCTGCTTTATTTTTTAAACGGAATTAAAGCCGCGGAACTTGGTTTGGTTTTCAAAAATACAGATGATAAAAAATAATTTAAAAATAATTTTTTGGGCTTTGTGTTTTCTTCTTGCCGCTGTGTCAGCATATCTTATTGTCTGGCAAGCGCTTTATTTACTATGGTTTGTTCTGCTTCTTGCGGCGTTATTGTTGATTGTGTGGAAAACCAGAGAAGCGCTGGTGGTTCTTATCTTTTTTCTGCCCCTGCAGTTCGCTCTCAATATCAGCGAAAATGTTGACCTATCCTTGATTCGTATTCTTATCGTCATTCTTTTTTTGCTCTGGGTTGCTAAATCTTTGGCGCAAAAAAATTTTTTCATCCCTAATAGACCACAGACCTGGCTAATTTTAATCTTTACAGCTTTATCTTTGCTTTCGGTGTTTTTTTCTATTGATGAAAGTCGTTCGGCAACAAGAGAGCTATTTTTTTTAAGCATTTTGCCTGTTTATTTTGTCGCTGCAGATTATTTAAAATCCGCGGCATTGCTCCGGAAAACTGCTGTTGCTATATTTTATTCCGCAATGATTGCCGCGATTATCGGCATTGTTCAGTTTTTGAGCCAGTTTACTTTTGGGGTTGATAAAGTTGTTGATTTTTGGGCAAAAAATGTTGCGCAGATTTTTTACGGGCGTTCTTTTGGCGCCCTTGTTCTCAATTATCCGAGCTGGCTGGTGAATATTTCTGGACAAACCTATTTAAGGTCAATCTCCCTGTTCCCTGATCCGCATATGTTCGCTTTTTATCTGGGACTGGTTATTCCTTTGGCAATGGCTTTTCTGCTTTTTGCGGGATCTTTGTCTTTTTCGCGGCGAACAAAAATTTTTTTGGCAATACTGAATATTATTTTGTTTTTGGCTCTGTTTTTGACTTTTTCCCGAGCCGGATATTTGGGGGCGTTTTTTGGCGTTGGCGCGTTTATTTTATTATCGTGGAGGTTTTTTGAAGCACGGATAAAATCAATAATTGGCGCGATTTTTATTATTTTTATTTTAGCAATGCTTGCTTCGCCAAATCTGGTCTTAAGCCGCTTTTATTCGGTATTTAATCTGAAAGAGGGTTCAAACTCCGAACGGCTTGCCAACTGGCAAAACGCTTTTAAAATTATACAGGATGCTCCTTTGACAGGTGTCGGGGTCGGCGCTTATGCGCTTGCGCTTGACCCGCGCTCGCCAGAAAGGACGCCGGTTTCCGCGCATAACACTTATCTTGATATCGCCGCTGAAATGGGAATCCCCGCGTTTTTAGTTTGGCTCGGGTTATTATTCGCAGGTGTGAAAAGACTTATTTCCTTGTCGGCTGCAGGAGCCGCAAGCCCGTTCGCGCTTACCCTTTCTTTGGGGTTATCCGGATCGCTTGTCTGGTTTTCGGCGCAGTCTTTTTTTGACACCGCGATTTACTCGCCGACGATTTTAGCGATGCTGATGATTTATTTTGCGATTACGGTGAATTTGGATTTGTCAAGGGGTGGAGTAAAATAAAATTATGGATTTTTTGTTGCAAAATTTGGCGGTTTTTTTGGGTCTGATAATCCTGGCTCATTTTTCTTGGCGAAAAATTGAACACGGAATATATTTGATTATTTTTTTTCTGCCTGCTTATTTATTGCGGATAGAAATTTTCGGTATTCCTACAACCATGCTGGAATTAGGAATTTATTTGTTATTTGTTGTTTGGCTTACGAAAATTTCTTCTTGGCAAAGTTGGCGTAGAAACATTTGCGAGTGGTTAAAAAATAACAAGTTGCTGTGGGTTGGAATTTTTCTGCTGATGGCGGGCGCCACGATTTCCACGATTTTTTCCATTGACTTAAAAACAAGCGCAGGGATTTTAAAGGGATGGTTTTTTGACCCGTTTTTGTTTTTTATAGTTTTAGTTTCAGTAATTAAAACGCTAGAACAAAAAGAAAATGTCCTAAAATCGTTTTTCGCTTCGGCTTTTGCTGTGGCAGGGATAAGTTTGGTTTACTGGCTCGCGCCGCAACTTAGTGGCGTTAGTTATGACGGACGGCTTCGCGGATTTTACCTTTCGCCAAATTATCTATCAATGTATCTTGCGCCTGCGCTGATTATCGGCATATACGGAATCTTAATATCAATTTCTAAAACAAAGAGGGGAACATTAACCAAATATGGTTGGCGGTCAGGGTCGGCGATAATAGCTTTTGCGATTTATCTAACTTATTCTTATGCCGCATGGTTTGCAATAGTCATTGCGGTTTTTTTAATGCTTTATTTTGCACTTCGCCGCCAAAAGCGAATTTTATTTTTAATTTTAACACTTTTATTCTCCGCGTCTCTTGTCTTTGACCAACTGGGAACAAATAAATTTGAGGGTTTAAAAAATTTGTCGTATCGTTCTTCGCTCAACTCCCGTCTGATGATCTGGCGGTCAGCTTGGTTAATCGGTAAAGACCACCCTGTAATCGGCATTGGGCCGGGAAATTTCCAAAAATATTATTTGGATTACCAGTCCCGAGTGCTCGGGACCGAGCCGTATCTAGAATGGGCGGTTCCCCAGCCGCACAATATTTTTCTGGCATTTTGGCTGCAGACCGGAATTATAGGACTTGCGGGGTTTATCCTGCTTATTTTTTGGTTTTTTAGAACCGCGCGGCTATCCATATTTTTGTTTCCTTTGATGATATATTTGATTATCCACGGATTTTTTGACACCCCTTACTGGAAAAATGATCTTTCTATGATTTTTTGGATAGTTCTTGGCTTGGCAGTTGTTTTGCATAGCAAAAACATTTTCCACAAATCTTCCACAGGTTATTAACAAAATTATCAATTTTTGCTTCTTTTCTTCTTTTTTAACTGTGCTATAATGAACCCGACCCCGCAATAAAGTTGTTAATGTGTCAGGGGTATTAAGGCGCAGTAATAACCACGCCTTACCTCACACGAAGAAATCCTGCCAGGGCGACCCGCAAAACTATTGTTTTGGTGTTCTGGTACGATTTCTAAAAGATCATGGCAAATGGAGTTTCAAATGGGTTGAACAACCAAGATCTCTGGCAGACAGTTTTAGGGCAGCTGGAGTTGCTTTTAAGTAAAGCGAATTTTACCACATGGTTCAAAAACACTGCCATTGTTTCTCGGGATAAAAACGAGGTAGTTATCGGAGTGCCAAACGGGTTTACAAAAGAATGGCTGGAAAATAAATATCACAAATTTATTGCAAAATCTCTTGAGGAAGTAACCGGTGAAACAAAAACGGTAAAGTATATAATCAGCTCGGTTGTGCGGGTTAACGGTGTGGTGAAAAAAACTGAAACAATCAAAGGCGCGAACAGCTCTGTTTATAACAAAGAAAAAGGGCGGGACGCAGCGCAAACCGAGGCCGCGGTCAATATCAACCCAGAGACAAATTTAAACCCGCGGTATACTTTTGACAATTTTATCGTTGGGGGCAACAACGAACTTGCTTATGCCGCCTCAATATCAATAACCAAAAACCTCGGAACAAATTATAATCCGTTTTTTGTCTACGGCGGAGTCGGCTTGGGCAAAACCCATCTTCTTCAAGCAGTAGGCAACAAAGTTCTTGAGCTATACCGCGACAAGAAAGTTTACTATACCACTTCCGAAAAATTTGCCTCAGAACTAATTACTTCAATCGGCGATAAAAAAGTTGAAAAATTTAAATCGCGATACCAGCAGATTGATCTTTTGGTAATTGACGATATCCAGTTTTTGGCCGGCAAAGAAAAGACCCAGGAAGAGTTTTTTCATATTTTTAACGCTTTATACCAAAAAAATAAACAAATTATTATTTCCAGCGACCGTCCGCCCAAGGCTATTCCGACGCTTGAAGAGCGGCTAAGGTCTAGGTTTGAAGGTGGGATGATTGCAGATATCACTCTCCCTGATTTTGAAACCAGAATGGCTATCCTAAAAGCAAAGGCAAAAGAAAGGGGAATAAATATATCCAACGAAGCCCTTACCTATATCGCCACCCATGTTCAAAAAAATGTGCGCGAGCTTGAAGGGGCGCTGAACAGGGTAATCGCGCTTATTGAATTTAATCCCAAAACCGTTACAATTAAAACCATCCAAGGAATCGTTTCTGATATAACCCCTTCTTATTACCGCCGCGCAACCACCCCAAAAGAAATTTTAAAAATAGTTGCTGATTTCTATAATATCAGCGCTGATGATCTGTGCGCAAAGAACCGCAAGAGAGAAGTGGTCAAACCGAGACAGGTGGCTATGTTTCTAATGCGCGCCGAGGTTAACAGTTCTTTTCCCTCAATCGGAGAGATTCTCGGCAACCGCGACCATACCACAGCTATGCACGCGTTCCAAAAAATTCAGCAGGCGGTTGCAGAAGACAAAAATACCGAACAAGAAATTTTTATGATCAGACAACGTCTCTATAACAAATAAAAAACACTAAAGAATAATTTGTTGATAAGCCGCGGATAACCACCTTAAAACATCTTAATAAAATAAGCATAATTTCCCTAATTTTAACTCCAGCAAAAACAAAGGGCGCCAGATTCTCACCTCTTACCCACACCACAAACACACATTAATAATTATTTTTTTTCTATATTATCAAGCCCCGCGGGTTTTTCCACAAAAAATTTCTCATAACAATAACAATAAACATATATATTTATATTAAAACATAATTATGAAACTCTCTTGCACACAAGAAAATTTAAATCGGGCGCTGGTTGCTGTTGAAAAAATAATTACAAAAAACGCCACACTTCCAATATTATCTAATATTTTACTTGAAACCGATGGCGGCAGGCTGAAAATTTCAGCCACAAACCTTGAGGTTGGCGCCAATTATTGGGTTGGGGCAAAAATAGAGCAGCAGGGGGCCGTTACTGTGCCGGCCAGGGTTCTTTCTTCTTTTGTTATGCGCCTTCCAAGCGCAAAAATAGACATAGAAAACGGACCAAATAATACCCTTATTGTCAAGACGGGTGAAGTTACCACAAATATCAAAGGAATGGACGCTAAAGAGTTTCCCATAATTCCCAAACTTAAAGAGCGGCCGCTTTGCGAGGTAAAAAACGCCAACCTGAAAAACGCACTTATCGCAACAAGTATTGCGGTTGCCCAAAGCGAAATAAGGCCGGAAATAAGCGGGGTGTTATTGTCTTTTGACCTTGCAAAAAATACGCTTACCGCGGTTGGGACAGACAGCTTCCGCCTTGCCGAAAGAATAATACCCTTGACGCCGCCCGCAGGAGGGAAAAAGGCAGGACAAGAAAACGCCGCGGTAATTTTACCCAAGAACACAGCGGCTGAGCTTGTGAGAATTTTGGACAATGCCGAAAAAACCAAGATTACACTCTCAGCAAACCAGATTCTTTTTGAAATGGATGGAATAAGCCTGATATCGCGCCTTATAGACGGTAAATACCCGGACTACAAGAAAATAATTCCTTCGGCTTTTCAGACAAGGATTTTTCTTGAAACAGAACCGTTTGCAAATTCCATTAAAATGGCAAGCCTGTTTTCAGATGGTCGGCTGATGAGCTTGTCGCTAAAAACAAATTCAGAAAAATCTCTGCTTGAAGTAAGCTCTGAATCAGGGGAAATCGGCTCGCACCAATCCAAGATTAAAGCAAAAATTGAAGGAGGTGATATTGAAGTAGTGTTTAAACACAAAGACCTGCTTGAAGGATTGTCCGGTATTTCAGACGAAAAAGTAGTCCTGGGGCTAAACACCGCAAACTCACCAGCAGTGCTGAAGCCGGCAAACGAAAAATCAAATTATTTATATGTTATTCTGCCGCTAACTGTATAGTCGGTTTTAGCTGTCCTGCTGTATAAGCCGCAGTTTAGAATATACTTAGTGAAAAAGAAGACCTGATTATGAACAAAAGTTTTGTAAAAAGAAACTTTCTCGGTTTTTTAATTCCCGTTTTTGTTTTAACGGGATTTTTTGTTGGAAATTTTTCCGCAGAAGCGGAGTGGGCAAATCATATTGTGATTTCGGCGGTACAGATTACCGGGGGTACAGGTAAAACCAGTCATGACTTTATAGAAATTTATAATCCGACAACCACCGATATAAATTTAAAAGGGTATCGGCTGGTTAAACGGACAAAAACAGGAGTAACTGATGCCCCAATAAAATCATGGACAGACGATATTATTATTGGGGCGCATGCGTGGCGATTATGGGTTTCAAGCGAGGATAGCGCTTATCCATCCGCGCTCGGTGCAGATGATTTTACAACACAAACCATAGCTGCGGATAACGGTATAGCCATTCGTTTTGGGGCGCTTGACACCGGAGAAATTATAGATTCTCTTGCCTGGGGTGCGGCTGAAAATATTTTTAAAGAAGGGCAGCCGACAGCAAATCCCGCCGCGAGCGAAAAACTGATAAGGAAGCCCGCAACAACCGGAGCCGGCAACGGAGAGGACACCAACAACAATCTCACCGACTTTATAATTGGTTCAGGTTTCACTCCCCACAATTCCTTGTCTGTTTTTGCTCCGGCATTTGACACCTCTCAACCCTCTGATTCCCCCTCCGAACCGTCTTCGCCGGCAGTGCCTTCTTTTCCGCCTGCCGGCTCTGTCCCCTCGAGTATTCCTACAGCTGAAGCAGGGCCGGACAAAAGCGCGGTGATTGGCGAACCTGTTGATTTTGACGGCTCTGACTCTTATGATCCGTCAGGGAAAGAGATTAGTTATAATTGGACATTCGGAGACGGCGCTAAAGCAAAAGGCGTCTCAGTGTCTCACACTTATGATTTCGCCGGTTGGTATACAGTGACTCTGAAAGTTGATAACAAAACAGGCACGGCAGAAGATTCGGCGAGTGTAAAAATCAGCGAGCCGGAATTTTCCGACAAAGTCATAATAAGCGAGATAATGCCCGATCCTGTCCGTCTTGATAAAGACGGCGAGTGGATTGAGCTGGAAAATTTAAGTGATAAAAAAGTGAACTTGCGCGGATGGATTTTGGAAACTAAAACCAAAAGCAGCTCTAAAAAATATCTTTTTCCCGGCGACAATTTTATTGAACCAAAAGGATATTTGCTTATTAAAAGAAACCAGAGCAATCTAGTTTTGGTAAATTCTGGGGCTGAAGTGAACTTGCTTTGGCCCGGAAACAAAATCCTCTCAACAGTTTCTTACGGCGAGGCGAAAAAGGGCAAAAGCTACGCGCTTTTTAAAGGCAGCTGGTACTGGACAGACGTCCCTACGCCGGGCAAAGCGAACATCATAAAATCCATTGACAATACAGCCAAAGATTCTGCGGCTGAAGAAAAAAATATTACAGTGGTTGCAGCTGCGACAGACAACGGCGATCAGGACTCTTCTATTTTGATAGGCGAAAAGTCCCAATTGCAAAAAAACGCTGTTCAGCTGATTGCGGTTTCTGACCTGGAAAAATACCTGGAGAAAATAATTGGCGATAAAATCAGCGATGCCATTTCCGGCGCGTCAATAAAAACAGCGGAACCGTCTGAAAAAATTTCTGCCAAAGAAATTTCAGGACCTATAATTTCTGCAAGGCGGGATGAAACTGGATCAGAAAACAAAGCGCTATGTTCTGCGCAAAGCAAGCAAAAAGATATTAAAAACAACACGTGGTTTTACGGAGATTTGGTTTTAAGCGCATTAAGTTTGTTTTTACTCTGGCAATACTGGAAATTAAAAAAGAGGGTAAAATAAATAGTCCCTGGATAGATGACCTCCAACATTGTAAGGGTAACCTTTGTTATTATAAGTCTGTTTTTCTGTCAAGACCGATTTATGCACTAATTATTCGCATTTTATCCACAGCTGGAAAAGACGAGAAATACAAAGCTGTTGTTTAAAATTCATTGATTTTTACCAATAAACAATGATACAATATAAAGACCTGAATTATGAATCCTTTCTTCTATGTCCGGACATTCCAAGTGGAAACAAATTAAAAGGCAGAAAGCCGTAACTGACAGCCAGCGAGCCAGAGTTTTTACAAAAATGGCGCGCATTATCAGCGTGGCCGCAAGAAAAGGCGCTGATCCCGAAATAAACGCGGAACTGCGAATGGCAATAGAACGCGCAAAATATGAGAATATGCCAAAAGACAATATTGAACGCGCGATCAAAAAAGGCGCTGGGACAGAAGGCGGCGAAGGGATAGAGCAGGCAGAATACGAGGCGTTTGGTCCGGCTGGAATTATGTTCATAATTAAGGTCTTGACAGATAACAAAAACCGGACAGTCGGAGAAATAAAAAATATTTTATCAAAAAACAGCGGCAGGTTAGGCGAGATTGGTTCGGTAAAATGGATGTTTGAGAAAAAGGGCGTTTTGGAAATTAAAAAAGGCAGTGCAAAAAACGAAGAAGTTGAGCTTTTGGCAATTGAGGCGGGCGCTGAAGATGTAAAGGAAAAAGATGATATTCTGGAGGTTTATACCAAACCCGAGGATTTTAACAAAACGCGCAAGGCGCTTGAGCAAAAAGGTTTGGCACTCGGCAATGTTTCGCTTGACTGGGTTGCAAAAGCGCCGATTGAAGTAAAAGACGAAAAAACAAAAGAGCAAGTTATGAACCTTTTGAACCTACTTGACGAGCAAGACGATGTGGAAGAAATTTATTCAAATTTAGTTTACTGAAAAATTTTATATGATAATTCTTGGCATTGATCCTGGAACAGCTACAGTTGGATACGGCGTGATTTCAAAAGAAAAAAGCAGACTGTCGTTTTTAGGATGCGGCTGCATCAAAACAAGTAAAGCCCTGTCACAAGCGGAGCGGCTTCTTATCATAAAAAAAGAGCTTGGGAAAATCATCAAAAGAATAAAACCTCAAATAATCGCCGTTGAGGAACTTTTCTTTTTTAAAAATCTTAAAACAGCCATAAAAGTTTCAGAGGCACGGGGCGTGATTCTCTTGACAGCGAAAGAAGGGAGGCTGATAATTGAGGAATTCACGCCCCTGGAGGTAAAAATCGCTGTTGCAGGATACGGCAGAGCGGAAAAGCAGCAGGTGCAAAAAATGGTAAAAGTTATTTTGTCCTTAAAAGAAATTCCCAAACCCGACGACGCGGCTGACGCTCTGGCAATAGCTATTTGTGCGGCGAATAGTTTGCGGCAATAATTTAACAAAGAAATAAAAATATGCGATATTTGGTTACAGGCGGAGCCGGTTTTATCGGCTCAAATTTAGCCGAGCGACTGGTTGAGGAAGGGCATGAGGTCATTGTGCTTGACAAGCTTACCACCGGCAGTCTGGATAACCTCGAATCCGTAAAGAGCAAAATTGATTTTATAAAATCGCCGGTGCTAGATGTTCTGGCCAAAAAAGAAATAAATAATTTGGACGGCATTTTTCATTTTGGCATTCCTTCGTCATCGCCGATGTACCGGCAAAATCCCTATTTGGTTGGAGAAACCATCAATGAGTTTATCGCCATTTTGGAATTAGCCAAGCGCGAAGGGTGCAAACTGGTTTATGCCTCTTCCTCTTCCTTGTATAATGGTAATCCCACGCCTTACCGCGAGGATATGCCGATCCTTGTGAAAGACTTATATACCGAGGCGCGGTACGCCACCGAAAGACTGGTGCAACTTTATTACAACTGGCACAAAGTCAGATCGATCGGTCTTAGGTTTTTCAGCGCTTATGGCCCGCACGAAGAAGCCAAAAAAAAATTCGCCAATTTGGTCACGCAATTTTTGTGGGCGCTGAAGCGAAACGCCAAACCGATTATTTACGGCGACGGCGAGCAGACCCGGGACTTTACTTATGTCAAAGATATTGTGGAGGGCGCCGTTTTGGCTATGATGTCCCCCACCAAGCACGGCATTTTTAATCTGGGTTCAGGTAATCACTACACGCTGAACGAGATGGTCAAAATACTTGGTAAGATTCTGGGCAGGGATATAAAGTGCGAATACACCCCCAATCCTTTAGTCGGTTATGTTTATGCCACCCTGGCCGACACCTCCAAGGCAGAAAAAGTTTTAGGGTTTAAAGCCCGATACACTTTGGAAATGGGAATAAAAGAAATAATTGAATACTATAAATAAGAATCACTACTATGCTATCAGGGCAAAAATTTAGCGATGGCGGCAGAAAGGGCAGAGAGGAAAACGCCATAATTTTCGGCAACAAAAAAAGAATTCCGAGCGCGAGAATAGTTCAGGATATGGAAGAAGTGATTTTAGACAAGGAATGGGCCAAAAAGAACAAAAATCAGCCGCTTTATTATATGTATCGGGATTTGGCGGAAAATGAGCGGGATGCGGAAAAAATAAAAGCGTCAAATCTGAGGTTTGACATTCTTGATTCTGTGTCAATAAATTTGGGCAAAGAATACAACAAAACCGCGGGACATTACCACTCAATTTCGGCCGATCCCAATTTCACTTACCCCGAGATCTACGAACTGATAAAAGGCGAGGCTTATTATTTACTGCAAAAGACAGACGGTGATAAGGTGGAAGATGTTTATACGGTGAAAGCCAGAAGCGGGGACAAAATTATTGTACCGCCCAATTACGGGCACTTCACGATTTTCATTTCACAAGACTCCGTGCGCATGAGCAACTGGACTCCGAGCGCTTCTTTGTCAGATTATGACCGAGTAAAACAGAAACGCGGCGCGGCTTATTATGCTTTGATTGACAGAAGCGCAAAAGACGGCGTGCGCTGGGTAAAAAATGAAAATTATTCTTATACGCCACCTTTGCGATTTTTGAATCCTACGAATTTTCACGATCTGGGTCTGGATAAAAATATCAATATGTATAATTTAGTCAATGATTTGGCCAA
>CAZKGJ010000006.1:7881-21472 GCA_964552415.1 uncultured Candidatus Saccharibacteria bacterium | reverse complement strand
AAGCGCAATACCGCCAGAGTTTCCACTATCAATTGTGGCAGAAACATAATAATTAGAAACCGGAATATATTTATTTGTCTCTAAATCAACTTTTACATAACCACTTATTGTTCCTTCGGTCGTAATTCTTTCAAAATAGTAAGCGTCGTAACCGGTTGCTTCGTTAGTTACTCTTTGTTCTCCTGCAACAGGATAACCAATGGCAACTACAGGAGACCCGATCGTCATATTATTTGGGCATTTTTTAAAGCAGTTAATTTATAATTAAATTCTGGTGCAGTTCTTTCAGAAGGTATTGTCCAGATACTTGTGGAAATAATGTCTGCATTAGAATTTAGAGCTGAAGATGCTTGCGGAGTTAATTTTAAAAGTCCCAATCCGTTGCCCTTTATATCATTGATAGTTCCCCAACAAGAACCAGAAGTACCCATTAAACTCATAACGTGCTTGTTTGTAATTACTGAATAATTATCCCTGCCAAAATTCCAAAAGAAACCACTGCCATTCCTATATTTTTCATAATTTGTATCACCACAAGAAATATATAAAACCGTCGTGAGATATGTATTTAGTTCCGCTGCGGTTATCTGGTCAATCTTTGTTGGGACTTCTTTAGTAATAATTTGGGGTGGTTTCTTTTCTTGTTCAGCTTGTTTTTGTTTTAAGACTTCCAACTCCTGTTTAGTTTTTTCCAGCGCTTCTTGCTGAGATTTTAATTGATCTTGTTGGGTTTTTAATGTTTCTTGTGCCTGTTTTTCTCTTTCGTTGGTTAAATGTTCTTCCTTTGCTTGTTTATCTTTTGCGGCCTGATATTGCTTATAGGCAAAATAACCGCCACCAGTAATTAAAATTCCTGCAATGATAGCTACAGATATCGGCGTTTTAATAAATCCCTTTTGGCTGTTAATTTTTTCTTTCATGTTATTTTAGAAAATTAAACATTTTCTTATTTAACTAATGAACCACAATAATGACTTGGATAGGACTGTCCTGCAAGCCTTCCTTGAAAAGCACATTATAATTCCGATTGGAATTAAACGGGGGGTCAAGATAAATCAAATCAAAACTTTCGCTCGGAATTTTCTTTCTCAAAATCTCCAAATTGTCGCCGAAATATAGGGTTCGGTTTTGCATGATTATTTTCTCTCTATATTATCTTCTATCTTTTTAACTCGATCATCTAATGTATATACTTTGTAACCAACATAGAGCATTTCAATAATGCCTAATAAACCTATTCCATATATAAAATATTTAATAAAATCTACAAATCTATCATTGTGACCTGCTAAATTGAACCCAGTAATAAATGCTAACAATATTAAAAACGGAATTAAAAGTAATAGCCACCAATACAAATTTTTAACTTTAATATCTGCTTTTAAGTTATCTTTTAAAATTTTTTGGTCTTCGCTTTTAATTCCATTTATACTTTTTTCTAAATCTTGACATTTTTTATCCAATTCATTAACTCTTTTGTCCAATTTTTCGCGCAAGTCTGCATACCATTTACCGATATCATTATTGCTAGGTGGACTAGGATAAGCTGTTAGTGATGGCTGCTCCATACCATTTTATCAATTATTTTGTCTATATACTATTCTACACCCCAAACCCATTTATTTCAAGAGGAAAATTACAATCTCGTCAGCACCTTTGCTCCGTTCCTTGTCACTGCCACTGTATGCTCAAAATGCGCGGATAGGCTCTTGTCTGAAGTCGCGAATGTCCATTTGTCCGGCATAATTTTAACGCGCCAATCGCCGGCAACCACCATCGGCTCAAGTGCCAGAGTCATACCTTCTTTTAATTCCAAACCCTGGCCGGCCTTGCCATAATTTGGGATTTCCGGCTCTTCGTGGATATATTTTCCCACTCCGTGTCCAACTAAATCCCGCACCACCGAAAAACCATTTTTTCCCACATAACCCTGAATCGCAAAACCGATATCGCCCAAGTGATTTCCGGCTTTGATTTCCCGAATACCGATTTCCAAAGAATTTTTGGTAACATCAATGAGTTTTTGCGCAAGCGGTGAAATTTTTCCGACTGCGACAGTAATCGCCGCATCGGTATAATAACCTTTGTATAAAATCCCCATATCCAAACTCACAATATCGCCTTGTTTCAAAACCCGTTTGCCAGGAATTCCATGCACCACTTCTTCATTGACTGAAACGCAAACGTTTGCCGGATATCCGTCCTGATCATCATAATTAAAAGACGGCTTATAATTTTTAAACGATGCGACTGCGCCGTATTTAAAAACAAGCTGTTCCGCCAGCTTATCCAATTCAATCGTTTTTATTCCTGGTTTGACCGTTTTTCCCAATTCTTCCAAAATTTGCGTAAGGATTTTTCCGCCCTCGCGCATTAAAGCGATTTCTTCCGGCGACTTTATAATTATCATAAAATTTATAAGTGTATGAAAAAAATTTAAGGCATTATTGCTTTTCGGCATACTCTTTTATTTTGCTCACTATTTCTTTATTCACCTCTTCCACGCTCTGCTCTCCGTCTACCTCTATTAAAATTCCTTTGCTTTTGAAAAACTTGAGCGTTTTCGCCACTTGCTTTTTAAAATATCCAAGACGGTTTCTTATCAGTTTTGGCGTATCGTCGGCCCGCTTTACGATTTTTCCGCCGCAAATTTTGCAGGGTTTAATCGGCGGCGTATCTAAAGTATAAACTTCTTTGCATTTTGAGCAAATATATCTTTTTTTGAGCCGCCGCAGAACTTCGCTGGTAGAAACTTTTAAAAAAATAGCAAGGGGCAGTTCCCGCTTGCTTTGTTTAAACCATCTCAGTGCCAGTTTCGCCTCTCCGATCATTCGCGGCTGTCCGCTGAAAATTATTCCGCGGCTTATTGGTTTGGAAAAAATCTGTTTCCTGATCCAGCCGCGGATTATATCTGTCGGTGCCAATTTCCCTTTGTTCATTTTTTCCGAAGCGCGCAGGCAGTTTTTTGCTTTTGAAGAAATAAGTTTTCTTAGATAATCTCCGCCGTCAACCACTCGCAGGTTAAATCTGCGCCCTAAAAGTTCGGCTTGAGTCCCTTTACCTGAGCCGGAAGAGCCCAAGATTATCAGATTATTTACCCCGATTTTAGTCGTGAGGTTTGACTTTGGCTTCAAGGTATTCATTAATATGTTTGAATATATTTGCGCTGATTTCTTTAATAGAGGGTTCGCCGTTTATGATAACGAGTCGTTTCTTTTCGGCATAATACTTTTTTAAATCTCTCATTCTTGACTGGTATTCCTCCACTCGTTTGCGCACGATTTCCGGCTTGTCATCGGTCCGGGAAATCAATTTGCCGCCGCATTTATCGCATTTGCGGGTTTTGTAAGCCGGATCTTTGGGTAAATATACCGTGCCGCATTTTAAACAAGTAAGCCGTTTGCTCAGCCGTTCTACGACGGTCTCAACGCCAATATCTAGATAAATAACCAAGTGTCTATTTGTGGGTATATTATATTCGCGCAATACCCCTTCCAACGCTTCTGCCTGAACCACAGACAGCGGAAAAGTAACCAAAAGAAATCCTTTTTGAGCATCCATCTTGTTAATTTCTTCTTTTACCGCCCTAATAACAATTTCGTCCGGTTGCGGTATTCCTTTGTTGTAATTTTCTTTAACCCGCCTTCCCAGCGGAGTATCCAAGACGCTCAGGCGCCTGATAATATCGCCTGCAACAAGAAAATTCAAGTTGTATTTTTTAGCGATCAGCCGGCCTTGCGTGTCTTTGCCCGAACCCGGAGGACCGATTATAGTAATAACAAATGGAGACATCGGATTTTAAAATTTATAAAGCTTATAAGAGTTATGATTCTTAAAAATTACGGCTGAAAACGTTCGTAGTCCCTCGTGATTATCTGCGATTCAATCTGCCTTACTGTGTCAAGCACTACTCCGACAACGATTAAAACCGCGACTCCGCCCAAAACAAGATTTGCGGTATGGGTAATTGCCTGACCGATGAAGGGCAAAACAGCGATAATGCCTAAAAATACAGAGCCAGCAAGAGTAATGCGATTTATAACATAAGATAAATATTCCTTCGTGGAATTTCCAGGACGGATTCCGGGAATAAACCCGCCCTGCTTTTGCAGGTTGTCTGAAACCGCTTTTGGCTCAAAAACAATCGCGGTATAAAAGAAGGTGAAAAGCAGCACTAAAATAAAATAGAAAAATCCGTAGAATGTCTGGTTGCTGAAAAGAGCGGTGATTTTCGTCGCCGCGAGCGCTACCCAGTGGTTTTTCGCGTTTGCCAAAAACGAACCAATTATGCCAGGAAAAAGTATTATGGACATCGCGAAAATAATCGGAATCACCCCCGCGGAATTGACTTTTAAAGGAAGGTAAGTACTAACTCCGCCGTACATTTTTCCGCCCCTTACGCGCTTGGCGTAGGAAACCGGAATATTGCGCTGGGCTTCGGTCACCAAAACGATTCCCGCAATTACCAAAATAGAAAGGACTAAAAATCCGAGATATGTCGGAATTTTGGAAGCGTCCCAGGAAAGCGCAACCTCTCTTGCGGTCTGCGGAATGCGAGAAACAATTCCGGCAAAAATGATAAGGGAGATTCCGTTGCCAATACCCTGCTCGCTCATAAGCTCACCCAGCCACATTAAAAATATCGTTCCGGCTGTAACCACGATTAAAGCAGAGAGTAAAACTTTGGGAGCCATCGGATCTAAAATTCCTCGGTTTTGAAAAAGCGCAAGCATCCCATACGCCTGAAGTAAAGCAAGCGGTACAGTTAAAATTCTGGTGTACTGGTTGAACTTCTGCCTGCCTGCTTCGCCCGCCTCATGGTATATTTCTCTTATATTCGGAAAAATCATAGTCAAAAGCTGCATAATTATTGAAGAGGTGATATACGGCCCCACTCCCAACATCACGATTGATAAATTAGACAGGCCGCCTCCGGAAAAAATATTTAGCAAGCCAAAAAGCTGGTTATTTTCAAAAAAGAGCCGCAGTTTTTCTGTGTCAACGCCGGGTATCGGCAAATGTGCCGCAAGCCGAAAAACCACCATCAATCCAAAAACATACAAAATTTTATTGCGCAGGTCTCTTGACTGGAAAATTTTTATAAGTTTTTCAAACATAGATTTATTTGATAATTATTTAATTGCTCCTCCGGCTTTTTCTATTTTTTCTTTCGCTTTGGCGGAAACCGAACATTTTTCAATAATAAATTTCTTGGTGATTTCGCCCTTGCTCAAAATTTTAACTGCCGAACGCCTGTTTTTTATTATTCCTTTTGCGGCGAGGGAATCAGGCGTGATTTTTTCACCACTTGAAAAATTTTCTTCCAGTTTAAAAAGATTTACAACCACTGGCTTGAGGTAAATACTTTTAAACCCGCCGAGCTTAGGAAGATGGCGAAGTAGTCCGGAGCCGATTCTTTTAAGTTTCAGCCGTTTTCCGCTTCTCGCTTTCTGCCCTTTTATTCCCCTGCCGGAATAAGTGCCGCGCTTTCCGCCGCGGCCTACGCGCCTGACTTTTTGCCTCTTTGTTTTTGATTTAAGTTCGTGAATCTGCATATAATTTTTATCCGCATTTAATTATTTGTTCTTTGAGTTCAAGTTCTGTGCAACAGTTTTGATCTTATTCTCGCTGGATTTATCTGCCTCTTTTACCCTTTCTTGTATTTCCTTGTTTAAATAACTATAAGATTTGAATTTTTGTAGCGCCAAAATCGTCGCCCTTGTGCAATTAAGCTTGTTGGTGCTTCCGATTATTTTTGCTGAAGCATTTTCCACCCCTGCAAGCTCCAAAATCAGCCGCACCGCGCCGCCGGCGATAATACCGCTCCCTTTGGGCGCGGGCATCAGCAGAACTTTGCTTGCCCCGGACTTTTGATAAACCTCGTGCGGAATGCTTCCCTTGACAAAAGGAACCGTAATCAGAAATTTTTTTGCCCGGCTAACAGCTTTTGCGGTAGCGTCTGTCATATCAGCACCCTTTGCTATTCCGAACGAAACTTTTCCTTTACGATTGCCGATAATAACCAGCGCCCTGAAACTGAATCGCTTTCCGCCTTTTACTACGCGGGCAACTCTTTTTGCTTCCAAAACTTTCTGTTCATATTCGCTTTTTACTTTTTTTTCTCTTACCATAAATTTAGAATCCGGAAAATAGAATCTGAAAAATAGAATTTTTTATACGGTTTATTCTACTTTCTATTTCCCAATTTCTATTTTCTGTTTAAAATTTCAGTCCACCTTCTCGCGCACCCTCGGCAGCTGATTTTATTCTGCCGTGGTATTTAAATCCGCCACGGTCAAAGACTGCTTTTCCAATTCCGATTTTTTTTGCTTTTTCGGCGATTAATTTTCCGACTTCCCTGGCTATATTGATTTTTCTGGCGACAGCCTCTTTTGCTTTTGGCTTTGCTGATTTCTTATTTTTTAAATTCATTTCTATATCAGAAGCGCTGGCAATGGTTTTGGAGTCCAGGTCATTGATAAGCTGAACAAAAATATGCTTGTTGCTTTTAAAAACCGAGAGGCGCGGCACTTCGGCTGTACCCCTTACCTTTGCTCGTATCCTCAGATGCCGTCTTTTTTTCTTTATTAACCTGTAACTTTGGCTTTCTTTGCTCATAAATATTTCTGTCTTTTATTATAGTTAATTGCTCATTACTTACCCGCTGCTGCCGCAACCGCTTTCTTGCCGACCTTTCTTCTTACATGTTCGCCGACATACCTTATTCCCTTGCCTAAATACGGCTCTGGCGGCTTAACCGCTCTTATTTGAGCCGCGGTTTGCCCCACTTTTTGTTTGTCAATTCCGGAAACGGTAATAATGTTTTTTTCAACGGCGAAATTAATTCCTTCTGGCGCAGTGATTTCCACAGGGTGAGTAAATCCGACGTTTAAAATCAGCTTGTTCTTGCCCTGAAGAACTGCTTTGTATCCGATTCCCTGAATTTCAAGTCTTTTTTCAAACCCCTCGGTTACCCCCTTTATTATATTTTGAATAAGCATTCTTGTCGTACCCCATATAGCCATATTTTTTTTGTCTGTGTCTTTTATTGAAAGAATTATTTTTTTGTCTTCAATTTTTACCTCAACTCCGGGATTAATTTCAATATTAAGTTCTCCCTTCGTGCCCTTGACCGAAAGTTTTTTCTGGGAGGTTTTTACCTCCACTTTTTCTGGAATAATGATTGGTTGTTTTCCAATTTTGGACATAATTATTAATTCAAAAATCAAATCTCAAAAATCAAAATGCCGATGAGCGCTCTTACCATACTTTACAAATTAATTCTCCGCCCAATCCCTTTTTTCTTGCTTCTTTATCGGTCATCAAACCCTTTGGGGTGGATATAATCGCCAGTCCGAAGCCCTGCACCACATATGGAATACTGGTTTTTTTCACATAAACTCTTTGGCCGGGACGACTTACTCTAACCAAAGCAGAAATAGCCGGTTTCTTGTTATCATATTTCAGATCCACCTCAAAAAACTCTTTATTGTTTTTATGTTTTACCCCAACATCTTCCACATATCCCTCAGTCTTCAGAATTTTCAGGATATTCATTTTGATTTTTGAGGCAGGCTCAATCACAGCTTTTTTCTTTCCAGAAAGCTGAGCGTTTCTAATTCTTGTTAGTAAATCGGCTATGGGATCGGTCATAAATTTAGTTTATAAACTTTATGAACTTTATAACTTATATTTCTACCATGATGATTTCTTTACCCCTGGTATTTGGCCTTCAAGGGCCATTTCCCTGAAACAAATCCTGCAAATTCCAAATTGCCGCATAAAACCGCGTTTTCTTCCGCATCGCCAGCAACGTCGGACAATCCGGGTTTTAAATTTAGGTTTTTTTAACGCTTTTACTACCAATGCTTTTCTTGCCATAAAATTCAATTTAGTTGACTTATCTTTTATTCCTTTTTAATCGGAAATCCCAGAAGGGTTAATAACCTTTTTGATTCTCCGATGTTTTTGGCTTTAATAACAACGGTTATTTCCAGACCGAAAATTTCACTTACCGAATCGGTGCTTATCTCAGGAAAAACGATGTGTTCGCGGATGCCGATGGAATAATTTCCCTCTTTATCAAAAGATGTCTCCGGCAATCCTCTGAAATCTCGTACTCTGGGAATGGCGATATTGATTAGGCGATCTAAAAACTCATACATCCTTTCGCCTCTTAGCGTGGCCATAATTCCTATCGGTGTTCCTTCTCTCACCTTGAAAGCCGCAATTGACTTTTTTGCCAATTTTAATACTGGTTTTTGCCCCGTAATAGCCGCCATATCGCTAACCGCCTGGTCCAAAAGTTTTTTGTTCTCAATGACTTTTCCCAAACCTGCATTAACCACCACTTTTTGTATTTTTGGCACAGCCAGATCATTTTTATAACCCAGCTCTTTTTTTAAAATAGGAATAACTTCTTTGAAATATTTTTCTTTTAATCGCGACATATATTCAATTTAGCAATTTAAATTGTTAAATTGCTTTAAATTTCCTGTTTACATTTTTTGCATATTCTTACTTTTTCCCCACTCTCAAGTTTCTTGTACCCGACCCTTGTTATTTTGGAACATTTTGGACAAATAAGAGAAACATTGGCGATATTTATCGGCGCTTCGCGGGAAATAGTCTGGCCTTTTTGTCCGGCTTTTTTGGGCCTGCTGTGCGAGGTTACCATATTAACTTTTTCAACTATTATCTTTCCGGCAACGGGAAAAATTTTAACAACTTTCCCTTTTTTATTTCTATCTTTGCCTTTTATGATTATTACAGTGTCGCTCTTTTTGATTTTCATAGAATTGTCATTAACTTTATAGGGATTTCGGCTTATAGCGCTTCTGATGCCAAAGAAATTATTTTTCCAAAACCTTTTTCTTTCAATTCCCTTGCCACCGGACCGAAAATTCTCGTCCCTTTCGGTTCTTTATTATCGTCAATAATTACAACCGCATTGTCGTCAAATCTTATGTAAGTGCCGTCCGGCCGCTTTAGGTTTTTTTTCTGCCTTACCAAAACCGCTTTCGCAACCTCGCCCTTTTTTACAATGCTTCTGGGCACAGCGTCTTTTACGGAAACAATGATAATGTCGCCTGCCTTGGCGTATCTATGCCTTGTTCCGCCTAAAATACGAAAGCACCTGACCCTTTTCGCGCCAGAGTTGTCCGCTACTTTTAAATATGTGCCTACCTGAATCATAAAAAGATTAATTTGAGTTCACCTTTCCTATTACTATCCAACGTTTTTCTTTAGATAAAGGCCTTGTTTCGCGGATTATGACTTTGTCGCCTTCTTTGTATTCATTGTTTTCATTATGAGCCTTATATTTCTTGCTTACCAGATACTGTTTGCGGTATTTAGCGTGCGTTTTCATCCTGTCAACCTTGACCACAACGGTTTTTTTCATCTTTGCGCTGGTTATCACCCCCTGCAACTCGCGCGATTTTTTTTGTGAATTATTTTCTTGCTTCAGCATAATTTTGTCTATATTACTAAAATATCATTTTAAAGCGAACGCTGCGTCCTATTTTTTGTTTTTCTCTATCAATCCGCGCTCTTGAACAAGAGTAAGGATTCTGGCGATTAGTTTCTTGCTTTTTTTCAGGCGTGAAAAATCTTTCAGTTTGCGATTAGCGATTTCAAATCTCAAGTTCAATAATTCTTCCCGCTTTTCAGAAAGTATTTTTTTTAATTCCTCCGTTGTTTTTTGACGTAAATCATTCGTTTTCGGCTGGTTAGAAGTTTTTGCGCTCATATTGTTTATCCTTTAGTTCTTTCAATAAATTTAGTTTTTACGGGAAATTTATGCGCAGCGAGCCGAAACGCCTCTTGGGCGACTTCTCTGCTTACTCCGTCAATTTCAAATAAAATTCTGCCTGGTTTGACTGGCACAACAAAGTGATCCACTGAACCTTTTCCTCCGCCCATCGGAACTTCCGATCCTTTGACCGTAACCGGCTTGTCGGGGAAAACTCTGATCCAGATTTTACCTCCCCGCTCAAGATGCCTGCTTATCGCTCGCCTCGCGGCTTCAATCTGCCGTGCGGTAATCCAAGAAGTTTCCATCGCCTTTAAGCCGAAACTTCCAAAATTCAACCTTGCTCCGCGGCTGGCTTCGCCAATAAAGCGACGGCGGCCTTTTTGCTGTTTTCTGTGTTTTACTTTTTTAGGAATTAACATTGTAATAATTCAAAATTTAAAATGCAAAAATCAAAATTTTGGTGTTTTGCGAAGCAAAATTCATTACTTTTGAGTTTTGAGATTTGACTTTTGACTTTTTTCTACAAACACTTCTCCTTTGTATATCCAAACTTTTATTCCTACCGCGCCATAAGTGGTAAAGGCGGTATCTCTTGCAAAATCTATAAAAGCCCTCAAAGTATGAAGCGGTATTTTGCCTTTCGCCAGCCATTCCCGTCTTCCCATTTCCGCGCCGTCAAGTCTTCCGGAAACCGCGATTTTTACACCTTTGACTCCTCGTTTGGAAATTACGGTTTCAAGCGTTCGTTTCAGCGCACGTTTCCAACCAATTCTTTTCTCTATCTGCTCAGCGATTTCCCTTGCAACAATCGCCGCACTGGTTTCAGGATCTTTTACTTCATTCACTTCTATTTTTATTTCCGTAGCGAATTTCAGCATCGGCTTCAGCTGTTTTTTTAAATCCTCAATCCCTGTTCCGCTTCTTGAAATAACCATTCCAGGCCGTCCGGAAAAAATGGAGATAGCCGCCGAATTAGCCGTTCTTTCAATAACAATTTTCTCAATTGCCGCTTTTTTCAGTCTCTGTATCAAAAATTTTCTTATCTTTTCGTCTTCTTTCAAAATTTCGGAAAAATTTTTTCTGCTAAACCAGCGACTGCGCCAGCTTTCTGTGACCCCCAGCCTGAATGATAATGGATGAACTTTGTGTCCCATAGACGCTTTACTTATTCACTTTTTATTTTTTTATCAATATCTGAAATCTTTGTCTCTTTAGTTTCGTTTTTTGTTTCTTTGTCTGTTTTATCAACAATAATGGTAATATGGCTTGTCCGCTTCGCGATAGGAAACGACCGTCCCATTGCTCTGGGCATTGCCCTTTTCAAAATCGGACCTTCATCAACGATGATTTTTGAAACAAATAATCCCTCTTTTTCCATTTTAAAATCGTGCTCGGCGGCAGAAACAGCCGATTGCAATAATTTCAAGAGAGGAGCAGCGGATCTTTTTGGAATGTATTTCAGCTGTTCAATTGCTTTATCAACCTGCATTCCCCGGATGACATCTGCCACCAGCCGAACTTTACGGGGCGAAATTCTTAAATTTTTTAGATGCATTGTTGCCGGCATATTCGCTTCACTCAAATTAAAACTTAAAGTAAGTATTCTTAAATTGAACGATTATTTCTTTTCCGTAGAAGTTGTTGCTTTGGTTACGGGCGCTACAGTCGCACCGGCTACAGGGGTTTTTGCCGCCTCTGCCGCTTTGGCAGCAGCTTCCAACTCTTTCTGCATCCTGCCGCCGTGCCTGATAAACTTGCGGGTTGGAGCAAATTCTCCGAGCTTATGTCCCACCATTTCTTCGGTGATAAAAACCGGAATATGGATTTTTCCGTTATGTACCGCTATGGTAAAACCTATCATTTGAGGAGTGACGGAAGAATCCCGCGACCATGTTTTGATAATCGTTCGGTCTCCTATTTTCAATTTTCCGATTTTTTTTGCTAATTTTTCGTCCACAAACGGACCCTTTTTAGTGCTGCGCGACATAAGTTGATTTTATTTCCTGTGCTTAATAATGAATTTTTCTGACAATTTACTTTTCTTTCTGGTTTTCTTACCCATAGCAGGCTTGCCCCAGGGCGTTTTTGGATGCTTTAAACCAATTGGCTGTCTTCCTTCTCCGCCGCCGTGAGGATGGTCAACAGGATTCATCGCCGAACCCCTTACAGCGGGCCGCACACCAAGCCATCTGGATCTTCCGGCTTTGCCCAATTTCACCATCCGATATTCGGGATTGCTTACTTGTCCAATTGTTGCCCAGGCAGATTCGGGAACTATCCGTATTTCTCCCGAAGGAAGAGCGATTTGGGCGTATCCTCCCTCCACTGCCTTCAAAATTGCTGCGGAACCCGCAGATTTAACAAGCTGGCCGCCTTTATTCGGAATCATCTCAATATTGTAAATATTCGTTCCTGCAGGAATACTTTTTAAAGGCAGGCGATTGCCAATTTTAACCGGCGCTTTTATTGCTGTTACAACTTCGTCTCCGATCTTTAATCCCTCTGGCGAAAGAATATATCTTTTTTCTCCGTCTTTGTAATGCAAAAGGGCGATATGGGCTGACCTATTCGGGTCGTATTCTATTGCAGCAACTTTTGCCGGAACATTTATTTTATCCTCGCCCCAGTCAATCAGCCGGTAAAGCCGTTTTGCTCCGCCGCCAATGTGGCGAACAGAAATTTTTCCTCCCGCACGACCAGATTTTTTTCCATATCCAACAGTGAGCGCTTTCTCCGGTCTTTTTTTTGCCAGAATTTCGCTTTTTATCACCGACGCCAATCTTCTGCCCGGCGTAGTTGGTTTGTATTCTTTAATTACCATAATCATTGTATTAATTTTTTGCGCCGAAGGCGCATCCGCTTCTGGCGGAAATTTTTCATTTGACCAGTTCTATGCTTTCTCCCTGTTTTACAGTAACAATCGCTTTTTTAAATCCTGATTTCGCGCCTTTTATCATACCCATTCTTCTGACTTTTGCGGGGATTTTAACAATATTTACATTTAAAACATTAACATTGTAAATTCCTTCCACGGCTTTTTTAATCTCATTTTTCGTGGCGTTTTTTTCCACCGCAAAAACATATTTATTCTCAGCAGCCAAAAAAGAAGATTTTTCCGTTATCAGCGGTTTATTTATTACAGAACTTGCCCTATCTTTGGATAATTTTGCGCGCTTTATCTCTTTTTTTATACTCATATGCGGTGCTCTTATCTTTTGAATGTTTTTTCAATAACTTTAATCGCTTTTTGCGGCATCAGTAAATATTTATAACTAAGTAAATCCACTACATTTAAAGAATTGGTCAAGATTGTTTTCGCCTTCGGAATGTTCCTGCTTGCCAAATATATATTTTTGTCTTTTTCAGGCAAGCTGATTAAAGTTTTTTTAGCTAAGCCGAGTTTTTTCAGAATTTCAACCATAAGTTTTGTCTTGGCTTCAGGAATTTTCAGGTCATCAACTATAAAAAGTTCTTTGTCGCGCAGTTTTGAAGAAAGCGCCATAAATAAAGCCAAACGTCTCTTTTTCACGCTTATTCTTTTGCCGTAAGTTTTTTCCGGAGTGGGGCCGAAAACCACACCTCCTTTTCGCCAAAGTGGCGATCGTATGGAGCCGTGTCGCGCCTGGCCGGTATGTTTCTGCGCCCACGGTTTTTTTCCGCCTCCGCGGACTTCTCCTCGCGTTTTGACATGAGCGTATTTAACTCGCGCCATCGCCTGTTGGGCAACAACTGCTTCCCTCATCAAATCAGTGCCGGGTTTAGCGCCAAAAATTTTTTCCGGCAATTCAACTTTGCCTATCACTTTGCCTTCTTGGTTGTATAAATCGGTTTTAA
>CAZKGJ010000006.1:2692-7781 GCA_964552415.1 uncultured Candidatus Saccharibacteria bacterium | reverse complement strand
GTTCCTTTTCTCCCTGGAATCGCTCCTTTCACAGCCAATAAATTATTTTCTTTGTCAACATTTACTACGCTGAGTTTCCGCACCGTCGCTCTTACCCCGCCCATTCTGCCCGGCATCCGGACCCCTTTTACAACGTGTTCGGGAAATCTCGGACCAACTGAGCCTCTTTCACGCGCACTGTGCTTTTGGCCGTGGGTCGCAGGACCGCCTTTAAATCCGAATCTTTTGACTCCGCCGGCAAACCCTTTTGCTTTGGAAATACCACTTACCTTAATCATATCGCCTTCGGCAAAAGAGGAAACGTCAATTTTGCCCCCGACTTTATAGCCAGCAATGTCCTTTACCGTAAATTCCCTCAAATATTTCAGTTTGCCGAGATTCTTCAAATGCCCTGCTTGGGGTTTTGAAATTTTCTTTGCTTTGCCAAATCCAATTTGCACCGCATTGTAGCCGTCTTTGTCCAAGGTTTTGATCTGCGCCACAAAAGCCGGGCCTGCTTCTATCATCGTCACCGGAACCATTCTTCCGTTCTTGTCGTAAGTCTGCGACATTCCAACTTTTTTGCCTAAGATGAACTTTGTCATATTTTTTAAATACAAAAACCGAGTTTTCAAAGTCAGATATAAACCAATAACTCGGTCTAATAATCTTGACTAATCTAGTATCCCGAATCCTCGGGACTTGAACTAGTAATTCTAAAATTTTATACTACTTTTCTACGGACTGTGGATTATGTGCTGATGACCAACTTATCTACATTTTTATCTCAATATCCACTCCTGCTGGAAGCGAGAGATTTGTCAACGCGTCAATAATTCTTGAATTAGGGTTGATAATATCTATCAGCCGCTTGTGAATCCTCATCTCAAACTGGTCTCTTGCATCCTTGTGTACAAAAGTGGATTTGTTGACAGTGTACTTTCTTTTTTCAGTCGGCAAAGGGATAGGCCCTTTTATTTCAGAACCGCTGCGCAAAGCCGTTTCGGCGATCAGTTTCGCTGACTCGTCAATAATCTTATTATCATACGACCTGATTTTAATCCTGATTCTTGGTTTGGCTTCTTCGGTAGAAGAATTGATTTCGCCGGAACTTTTCTTGCCAGTCATTTTCTTGGAATTTATTTTGTTATTTTTGTTACAACGCCCGCGCCGACTGTGTGGCCGCCTTCTCTGATGGCAAACCTCATTCCCTGTTCAAGCGCCACGGGCGAAATCAGCTTTACTGAAAGATTAACCGTGTCTCCAGGCATAACCATTTCCGTGCCTTTGGGCAGAGTCGCCTCTCCAGTGACATCGGTCGTCCTAATATAGAATTGCGGCCGATATCCGTTGAAAAACGGAGTGTGCCTTCCACCCTCTTCTTTTGTCAAAACATAAACTTCGGCTTCAAATTCGGTATGCGGTGTAATACTTCCTGGTTTTGCCAAAACCTGTCCGCGTTCCACCTCTTCTTTTTTGGTGCCGCGAAGTAATACTCCTGCATTGTCTCCGGCTTGACCTCTGTCAAGCGATTTGTTAAACATTTCAATTCCAGTAACAACGGTTTTGGCGGTTTGCTTCAAACCAACTATTTCAACTTCGTCATTGAGATTGACGACACCTCTTTCAATTCTTCCGGTCACCACTGTTCCGCGGCCTTCAATGGAAAATACATCTTCTATCGGCATCAGAAACGGCTTGTCAATCTCGCGTACCGGCTCCGGAATGTTTTCGTCTAAAGCCTTCATAAGCTCCATAATCGGACCGCATTTCTCGCCGGGATGCTCAAGTGATTCCAGCGCAGACCCTTTGATTACAGAAATCTTGTCTCCGGGAAATTTATATTTGGTCAAAAGTTCACGGACTTCTTCTTCCACTAGCGAAACCAGCTCCGGATCGCTTACCTGGTCAACTTTATTCAAAAAAACCACAATTTGCGGCACGCCTACCTGGCGCGCAAGCAAAATGTGTTCTCGCGTCTGGGGCATAGGACCGTCAACTGCGCTTACCACCAAAATCGCGCCGTCCATCTGTGCCGCGCCGGTAATCATATTTTTAATATAATCCGCGTGACCAGGACAATCCACATGCGCGTAGTGGCGTTTGTCGGTTTCGTATTCGCAGTGCGCAGTGGCAATGGTGATTCCGCGCGCTTTTGACTCGGGCGCTTTGTCTAAGTCATCCACGCCTTTATCCTGCGCGGTTTTTCCCGCCGCGCGCAGACATTTTAAAATTGCCGCGGTCAAAGTTGTCTTGCCGTGATCAACATGGCCAATAGTGCCAACATTGATATGCGTTTTTTTTCTTTCAAATTTTTCTGTCATAATTTTTTTAATTTTTATTTTTTAATTAAATTTTAAAGCCGTAAGTAAGTGTTTCACCCATCTGCAAAGTGCGGGGATTTATGACTATTTAGGTATATTATAACAATATTGAAAATTCGTCAAGCCCTTTTCGTCCACATATGATTTTTTGGCTTTCTGGAACAACTTTTTAATATTACATCAAGATGGAGGTTTTAGCAAGTGCTTCGCGCCAAATGCCGATTTTTGTTTGTAGTCTCAAGGTTTTTGGAAAACCTTGAAAAGTTTTCTTAATTCAATTTTCGCTTGTTCCAAGACGCGCCGCTGTTTTTGCGGCAAGTTTTTGCCTGCTCGGTTGATGTAAAAATTAAGCATTGCCATCGCTGACTGAAACGGCGTGCCTTTTCGCCGCGCGCTTTCTTCAGCCGAGTGTTTCAGTGATTCAGCGATTTGCTTCGGGTTTGCCCAAGTGAATATTCCCGGTTCCAAACTCAAAGCAAAGCTGTGTTTGGTCACATAGCGAGACCAGTATTTTTTGGATTTTAGCCTTGATTGAACCATACTCGACGATATTCCAACATTCTTAAGAATGTTGGAATATTATTTTGCAACCGCAACATTTTTTATTTCTTCCTCCCCGCGATGATTTCTTCGCTGATATTTTTCGGCACGGGCTGGTAGTGGTCAAACTCCATAGTATAAGTTGCGCGGCCTTGGGTTGCCGAGCGCAGTTCAGTCGCATAACCAAACATTTCCGCCAAAGGAACAATCGCGTCTATTACTTTGTTTCCGGCCCGGTCACTTATTTTTTGTATTTCACCGCGCTTGGAAGAAAGGTTTCCGACAACATCGCCCATAAATTTTTCCGGGGTGACAACTTCCACTTTCATCATCGGTTCCAGAATAACCGGCTTTGATTTTCTCGCAGCTTCTTGCAAAGCTATTGACGCGGCGATTTTAAAAGCCGCTTCCGAAGAATCAACTTCGTGATAAGAACCGTCGTACAAAGTGACTTTCAGATTAACCAGGGGGTATCCGGCGATTACACCCCTGTCCAGCGCTTCCCGTGACCCTTTTTCAACTGCAGGAATATATTCATTGGGAATAATCGCTCCTTTGATTTCGTTAACGAACAAAAAGCCGCGCAGTTTATCTTTTGCTTTCTTGTCCGGGATTTCTGCCCTGTCTTCTTCGCTAAGCGGCTCAACTTTCAGCCATACATGCCCGTACTGACCCCTGCCGCCGGATTGCCGTATATATTTTCCCTCTGCTTCCGCACTCCCTTTAATCGTTTCTTTGTAAGCAACTTGCGGTTTTCCGACATTTGCGCTTACCTTGAACTCGCGGAACATACGGTCAACGATAATATCCAAATGCAATTCACCCATTCCGGAGATTATGGTTTGTCCTGTCTCTTCGTTGGTTGAAATCCTGAAAGTGGGATCTTCTTCGGCAAGTTTTTTCAAAGCAATACCCATTTTTTCCTGGTCAGCTCTGGTCTTCGGCTCAATTGCGACCGAAATAACCGGCTCTGGAAAAACTATCTTTTCCAGAATAACTGGATTGTTTGGATCGCAAAGAGTGTCTCCGGTGGTAGTTTTTTTCAGGCCGACTGTCGCGGCGATATCGCCGGCAACAACCTCTTTGATTTCTTCACGGTGATTGGCGTGCATACGCAGGATTCGGCTGATTCTTTCTTGATTATCTTCGGTTGAATTCAAAACATAGCTTCCTGCCGACAAAGTTCCGGAATAAACGCGGAAGAATGACAACTGTCCTACAAAAGGATCAGTTGCAATTTTAAACACCAAAGCGGAAAACGGGGCATTGTCTTTTGCCTCTCTCGTAATTCCTTTGTTTGTTTTCGGATCTGTTCCTTCTACCGCAGGAATATCAACTGGCGAAGGCAGGTAATCGCAAACTCCGTCAAGCATCGGCTGCACCCCTTTGTTTTTCAGCGAAGAGCCACAAAAAACCGCAACTAATTTATTGGCAATAATTGCTTTTCTTAGCGCTTGTTTCAGCTCTTCAGGCGTGATTTCTGCGCCGCTAAGATATTTTTCCGAAAGCGTCTCGTCTGTCTCGGCGATTTTTTCCACCAGCTTCTCCCGCCATTTCTTCGCTTCTCCCGCCAAATTGTCCGGAATTTCCGACCTTTCAACTTTTTCGCCGTGTTCTCCGCTGAAACGTATTGCCTTTAAACCCAAAAGGTCAATGGCTCCTTCAAATTTTTCTTCCTCGCCAATAGGAAGCTGCAGAGCTACGGCGTTTTTTGTCAGGCGGTCCCAGATTGATTCCAAGCTTTTTACAAAACTTGCGCCCATTCGGTCAATTTTGTTTATAAAACAGATTTTTGGCACGCCAAACTTGTCTGCCTGTCGCCAGACTGTTTCGGATTGCGGCTCAACTCCCGAAACTCCGTCAAAGACAACCACTGCTCCGTCCAAAACCCTCAAAGACCTTTGTACTTCTGCGGTAAAATCAATGTGTCCTGGCGTGTCAATCAGGTTGATTTTGCAATCGCGCCAGAAACAGGTGGTGGCCGCCGAAGTAATTGTTATACCCCGCTCTCTTTCCTGCTCCATCCAATCCATCACAGTTTCTCCTTCATGCACTTCGCCGATTTTGTGCGTTTTCCCAGTATAAAACAAAATTCGCTCGGAAGTGGTGGTCTTTCCAGCGTCTATATGGGCTATGATGCCGATATTTCTTACTTTTTCAATTGGAAAATCTCGCATACTAAATACTCTTTTTTATCTTACAAAATGCGCGAAGGCGCGGTTTGCTTCTGCCATCCTGTGTATGTC
>CAZKGJ010000006.1:0-2592 GCA_964552415.1 uncultured Candidatus Saccharibacteria bacterium | reverse complement strand
TTTATCTTACAAAATGCGCGAAGGCGCGGTTTGCTTCTGCCATCCTGTGTATGTCAGCGCGCTTTTTAACCGCAACTCCCGTATTATTTGCCGCGTCAATAAGCTCAAGTGCAAGTTTTTCGGCCATCGGTTTTCCTTTCCGCGCCTGCGCCGCGGAAATAATCCAGCGTGAAGCCAAGGCGAATTTTCTTCCTGCTCTTACTTCCATTGGCACCTGATAAGTCGCGCCGCCGACCCTGCGAGACTTCACTTCCAGAAGCGGAGTGGTATTTTTTATTGCAGCTTCAAAAATCGCAAGAGAATCTTTTTTAGTTTTCTCCTTTAGAATGTCAAGTGCGCCATAAACAATTTTTTCCGCAACGGTTTTTTTGCCCCTTTTCATAATATAATTTATGAATTTCGCCACATTCAAATTGCGTAATTTCCAATCCGGCAAAATTTCTCTTTCGTATTTTCTTTTTCTCCGAGCCATGCGTTTGAATTAAAAGTTATAAACCTGATGAGCCAATTAAGTTGTTTCTTTTGGTTTTTTCGCACCGTATTTTGACCGTTCCTGCTTTCTGCCTTCTACCCCTCCTGCGTCTAAAATTCCCCGCACCACATGATAGCGCACCCCGACCAGGTCGCGGACCTTTCCGCCGCGAATTATAACCACCGAGTGCTCCTGAAGATTATGTCCGACTCCCGGGATATAAGCAGTCACTTCCATTCCGTTTGTAAGCCGTACGCGCGCGATTTTCCGCAAAGCAGAATTCGGCTTTTTCGGCGTAGTTGTGCCGACCTTCACGCAAACCCCTCTTTTAAAGGGGCTGGGTACGGCCTTTGATCTGATCTTTAAGGTATTAAAAATACTTGCCAAAGCAGGCGCCTTGGTTTTGCGTCCTATTTTCTTTCTTGGCTTTCTTACTAATTGCTGAATCGTAGACATAGGATTTAAAATTTTAAATTCCTAAAAAACAATATAAATTAACAATATAAATTATAGACAAAATTTAAAAAATGTCAAACATATAAGATGATTGACATCTGTATTTATATTTATTATATGCTGCACTAAAATTTTTGTCAAATCGTATCAAAACCCAAATGGCGAACCGACAATCAATTGGTAAAGCCAGAAAACAACCGGCAAAATCAGCGGAAACAGGAAGAAGATGAAAAACAGAAGCAAAAGCAAGCCGTACTGTTCAAGAGCTGCCTTGAGGCGATATGCGGAATCCGGCAGAATTGCGTAAAGAATTTTTGAGCCGTCAAGCGGCGGAATCGGCACGAGATTAAAAACTGCCAGAAGGATATTGATAAGGATAACTATCCCCAAAAAAAGAGAAGTGGCTGGGTTTGCAAATTCAAAAAAGTTTAAAATCCTCAAAAGTATTCCAAAAGCAACTGCGATAATTATATTTGAACCCGGTCCTGCTATAGCCACTTTTGCCGGACCGTATCTCTGGTCGCGCAGATTGTATGGATTGTACGGTACTGGCTTTGCCCAGCCGACAAGCACCGGTGAATGTGCGATAAGCAGGAAAAGCGGAATTAAAATTGAACCCCATAAATCAATATGTGCAATCGGGTTCAGCGTAAGCCGGCCTGCGTATTTCGCGGTCGGATCTCCCAGATGATAAGCCATTGCGCCGTGAGAAACCTCATGAATAACCGCGGAAATGATTAAAATTATTATCTGAAAGATTAAAATTGATTCCGGCATATGGTATTGCTGAAAAATAATATTTATGTTAAGATTGAATAATCAAAATAATTTAACATTAACACTTAATTATTAAACCTATGGCAAGAACCTGTCAAATTTGCGGCCGAGGACCGAGATCCTCGCAGAGCAGAAGCCATTCAAACATCGCTTCAAAACGAACCCAGAAAATAAATCTTCAGATGGCCACGATTGAAGGAAAAAGAATGCGCGTCTGCGCCAATTGCCTGAAAAGCATTGCCAAAAAGCGCAATGTCTGATTTTAGCGGCATCCAAATTCGCCTGTCGGGGTACCGAGAGTCGGACCCGGGCTACACCCACCCCAAGGGTGCGTACTACCGTTATACTATACCCCGATTTGCGAAATTATCATATCAGAAAAATTTTATACGGTCAAAAAACTTACATCATCATAGGGATTTTTTATTTTTTAACAAAGAGAAAAGGCGAATAAGATTTTTTAACTTGGAAGGTTTCTTCTGGTGTGGAAGATCTCCCAAGGTGCCGTTTCGGTTAGTTGGCAATCTTATCCGCCTTAATGGGCTTATCGGGAATTGAACCCGCAATTTCCGGACGGTGACGCCCGGCGTCTTCTCCTTTAGACCAATAAGCCCGCAATAAATAACTAAAAGATAGCCCTTTGCGGGCTATCTTTTAGTTGTACGGCTGTAATTTATCTATCTTACTTACCTTTTTCAGTATAACCAAAAGACAACCCGCAAATTTGGGCTACCAACAACAAGCAAACTGAATTAAATTGTCTTGTTTGTATTTTGGTCATATTGAAAACTATATTTTAAATTATAGCCGAAGAAATATAAAAGCGTCAAGAAAGTTATCCACAGAGATAAAAAACAGGGAGACATAAGTTTATGCTCCCGCATTTT
>CAZKGJ010000005.1:11045-22529 GCA_964552415.1 uncultured Candidatus Saccharibacteria bacterium | reverse complement strand
TATTACCATTTCCGCTCTCTAATACCTATACCAAATTTCTACTTTTGTAGATCTGCCTCAATCGCGGCTTTATTTTTCTCTAATACCTATACCAAATTTCTACTTTTGTAGATCACAACGACGCGCGGAACATTGTCTGGCTCTAATACCTATACCAAATTTCTACTTTTGTAGATATTAGGTTGATTAGTTATTATATTCCTCTAATACCTATACCAAATTTCTACTTTTGTAGATGCTACATTGGCATAAGATAATCCGTCTCTAATACCTATACCAAATTTCTACTTTTGTAGATAAAAAACTCAATCACCTTATTTTAACTCTAATACCTATACCAAATTTCTACTTTTGTAGATCTTTCATAATTCTTGTGGTTTTTTTCGCTCTAATACCTATACCAAATTTCTACTTTTGTAGATAGCTGTGGGTAAGTTATTTGACAAACTCTAATACCTATACCAAATTTCTACTTTTGTAGATTTTCGCGCAGAATTAACCCGCTATACGCCTCTAATACCTATACCAAATTTCTACTTTTGTAGATAATGCGAATAATGCGGCAATAGAACCTCTAATACCTATACCAAATTTCTACTTTTGTAGATTTAATTTACCGCTAAAAATTCGTACTCTAATACCTATACCAAATTTCTACTTTTGTAGATGTATTCGTTCATATATCAATTATCACTCTAATACCTATACCAAATTTCTACTTTTGTAGATACAACCCTAAAAGTTTTTTCCGTCAGCTCTAATACCTATACCAAATTTCTACTTTTGTAGATAAGGTGCCGGTGAAGTATATGGCGCGGCTCTAATACCTATACCAAATTTCTACTTTTGTAGATTCAATCCTTCGTTTAATCCTGTTTTCTCTAATACCTATACCAAATTTCTACTTTTGTAGATCGCCTTGCGCGGGTGCTATAAATTGCACTCTAATACCTATACCAAATTTCTACTTTTGTAGATACAAAGATAAACGCGGGTTCGAAAAATTAAATTAATAAAAATCGTATGGCAAAAAATACAAAAGTGCGTTTTGTAAAAGCAAAGGTTGGAATAAAAAGAATATGCGAAGGGAGCTGCGGAGATGTACACTTGGGACCGATAGACTGTCCGAAGGGATATTCTCCTTATCTAAATTGCGCGACAAACCCACCAACACTAAGGTGTGTCAAAGATTCGCTTACTGTCGGTAAAAAGAGTAAAAAGCGATAAAGTTGATCCCTTATTCGCGCGAATGGTGGAATAAACCGCGGCATAACGCAAACAAAAAGAACGGATTTCGCATCCGTTCTTTTATAATATCCGAATTTGCCAAACTTATTTCTTTTTCACGCTTACAACTCTCACTTTTTTCAGCGCGCCGCTAAACTGTTTTTTCTTTTTTACGCTGAACTTCACTATCCCAGCGCTTGTGGCAAAAAGGGTGTCGTCCTTGCCTTTCATAACATTTTCTCCTGGTTGGAACCGACTACCTCTTTGGCGCACCAAAATATTTCCGGCGTTCGCATATTCGCCGCCAAATTTTTTCACTCCCAGATATTTCGGCCTTGAGTCCCTGCCGAGGGCGGACGAACCGCCTGCTTTTTTATGTGCCATAGTAGTTTTGTTATTTTTTAATAAAAATTACGATTTCTCTTCCTACAATCTGATCCGGCCGGTCATATATAATTGTTTTTCGTTCTGATAAACGGATAGCTGTGTTTTCCGGCAGTTTTTCGCTATTTAACGGATGTATCATACTATAGCCGACTTCGGTTATTTTGTCAATAAACGGCGCAAAGGCGTATTTTTTCTTGCCGGTCTGATAAACCGGAAATGTTATGACTATCCTGCCTCTGCTGATTAAAATATTTTTCAGAACTTTAAACGCGGACAAATGAAGGGTTTCAAGATTTTTAAAATTGCGTTCTGCTTCTGCGTCGGTGGGGAATCGGTGGCTATATCTGGGGCCCAAAGTTCCTTCGCTAACAACGGCGTCAACCGAATTTTGCGCAATAAATTTTGCAAGATTGCTTACATCAGAGTGAAATAATTTTAAATTTTGCCCCAGGTCCAGTTGACGTTCAGCGGTGTCTTTTAATTTTAAAGCCAGCCACTCCAAATTCTTTTTTGATATTTTTATCGCTTCCTCACTTTTGTCAGAGCCGATAACTTTGTATCCCATTAAAAGCGCTTCCTGGAGCAAAACGCCGGTGCCGCAAAACGGGTCTAAAATCGTTCCTCCTTTTTTTGCCGTGGATAAATTAAGCATTATTTGCGCGAGTTTGGGCGGCATCATTCCGACTTTCATATCCCGCGCCGGTCTTCCGTAATCGCGCAATCCGTAAAATTTGAAATCCTGAACGGCTAAAGTTTTCCCAAAATAAACTTTTTCTTTATCAACCGCTATCGCGATTTCTCCGCCCTTTTTAATCAACCCGTCTTTTGCCACTGCAGGAGCATCAAGCGCCAATTTATGGGGCGGGGGAGTAACTATCCTGCAGCGAATTTGGCGCTCTCGCAGTATTTCTTTCGCTCCGATAAGATAGCTTTTGATTTCCTTGGCAATTTTTTGCTTTATGTGCAATTTTGTCTTGCATAAAAAATAAACGCTCAAACCCCAATAAAATTTCGGAAAGGGAATATTTTTCACCTCCTGTTTTATATTCGGGTATTTATCCATCAATTCATCTACGTTTAACGCCTTGCGCAAATCAGAGACCTTGCTTACCTCGCCTAAAACTTCTATAATCTTAATTGTACCGCCAAGTTTGTCTAAAAATTCCTGCTCGTTTTTAATCGGCTCTGCTAAATCAGCAATTAAAACTTCTTCCGACAATTTTAAAATCTGATATGTTGCTTTTTCCCGCCTGAAAACATTCAAAACCTCTGCGGTTGACAAAGTTGGTATGCGTCCGAGAATAAAAATATATTTCATATTATGCTTCAATTTAATTTAAAACATTGGAGAGAAACTCTTACTAAAAATGAAGATAAAATAATTTTAACTATCGGATTCTTTCTTGTCGCGATACTGTCGTTTGGCGCGGGAAAATTATCGGAAACATATCATCCTCAAGCGCCGATTATTTTTCAAGACGCGCCTGGAAAGGGTTGCGCAGTCAATATATCTCCTGAAAATGTTGCTGTAACAGCTTCTGCTGACAATAACAGCAATGAAAAAATTCAGGGAAAAATTATCGGAAACAAAAATTCAAAGATTTACCATGTTCCAGGCGGAGCTTTTTACAATAAAATCAGTCCGCAAAACCGGATGTATTTTAATTCTGAAGACGAGGCGCAAAAATCCGGCTATAGAAAAGCAAAAAATTAGTCGGATTATTTTCTTTTCACGCTTAATTTTTTAAATTCTTTTTTTGTCCGCGCGTTTTCAATCTTCTTTTTTTCCTCGCGGCTGAATCTATCGTTGCCAATATCTTTACTGATTCTCGTCAGGTCCAATATCAGGTAGCTGTCCAATTTTCCAATTTCAATTAGTGTATTTTTTAATTTATTCTCGTCGTAAGTATAACCTCTTTGCGGCATACGGGAGATAAATCCCTGGTCAATAAAAACACTTTCCACTTTTTGTTCGTCGCAGTATTGGTTTATTATTTCCGTCAGTTCTGCTATGCGCGCGTCGTCTTTTTTGCTCCTTTTTTTGATTTCCAAATATTCTTTAACCGCCTGCTTTATTTTCGCATCGCCTATAGTCTCTTTTTTAAATTGATGGCTGAAATACGGACAATATTTTTTAAAATCGCACCAGTCACAAAGGGGATTGGGCTGGGGAGCAAACGCGCTTGTCCGTATTTTATCAATTATTTCCAAAATCCGCTCTTTTGTTTTTGCGAGCTCATCAGCACTTCTGGTTGTTGAAAGTTTTTCCCCGTGCTTTAAAAAATACAAACTCAGTTTAACCTGCCTGTCTTTCAGGCTCGGCCAACGATTGACCACGCCAAGGTGATAAGTCGCAAGCTGCAAATTTTTATCCACTTCTTTTTGCGGCGGCAGAGTTTTGCTCGTCTTATAATCAATAATTTCAAAAGTGCCGTCTGGCAATTTATCAATTCTGTCAATTTTTCCGGTAATCGTGTGAGTTTCCCCTGCATCTTCTATCGGCGCCTCAAAGTGCGATTCAAGGTTGATAATCTGGAAATTCAAGGGATAATTTTTTGCATAATAATCTTTTAAAATTTTTATCCCTTGGCTGAAATTTGCCATTTCTTCGGCTTGCGAAGAAAAAATACTTTTGTCCCAAGTCTTGGTAAAAAAAGACAACACCTCTTCTTCTGTGGGCGGCGCAAGGCGAGCTGGCTCGTGAAGCATTTTCAGCGTCTCGTGCACCCAGGTGCCAAAAAGCGCGCTCTTTGATTTAGCCGTTTTTATCTTGTCAATTTCCGCAAATTTGTATTTTGCCGGACAGATTAAAAATGCGTCCAGGGCAGAATAAGAAATGCGCATAAATTATTAATTTTCTTAAATTTCTTATACTAACAGTATAGCTCCGGGCTGGATATTTTGCAATAATAAATAATATGAAAAAAGTTATTATCATTCACTACCACGAAGTCGGCTTAAAGGGAAAGAACCGCAAATTTTTTGAAGAAACCCTGCGGCAAAACATAGTAAAAGTTCTTGACATAGCCGGAGTCAGATATTTAAAAATATCGCGCGTAAGCGGCAGAATTTTAGTTTATCTGGATGAAAAACACTTGATAAACAAAGAAAAAATTGCCAAAATTTTAAACTTTGTTTTCGGTATAGCGCATTTTTCTTTTGGCTGGCAAATTAAAGCCGATTTGGAAAAAATTCAAAAAACGCTTGCAGAAATTTTGCGCGAAGAAATCTCGGCACAAGTAAAAAGTGGCAAGACATTTAAAACTTTTCGCATCACGGCAAAACGTTCGGAAAAAACTTTCCCAGAGACATCGGAAGGCATAAATTATAAAGTAGGGGAGTATATCTTGGAAAAATCCGGCTTGGATTTAAAAGTTGATTTAAAAAACCCCGATATTAATTGTTTTATAGAAATTGTGGAGGGAAAAGCGCTAATTTATTTTGAAAAGACAAAAGGTCTTGGCGGTTTGCCGGTCGGAACAGGCGGGAAAATATTATCTTTAATCTCCAGCGGATTTGATTCTCCTGTTGCCGCCTGGCATTTAATAAAACGAGGGGCGAGAGTAAGTTTTATCCATTTTCACAGCTATCCGCGCACAAGCAAAGCGTCAATAAATAATGTCAAAGAACTTGTGAAAATTTTGAATAATTATCAATTTGGTTCAATCTTGCACCTTGTGCCGTTTTTGGACATCCAGCGCGAAATTTTTTCAAAATGTGAAGCAAGGTACAGAATTATTTTATATCGCAGATTTATGTTCAGAATCGCCGAACGTCTTGCCGAAAAAATCGGCGCGGGCGCACTGGTGACCGGCGAAAGTTTGGGCCAAGTTGCTTCGCAAACCCTGGAAAATATTCGGGTGATAAACGCCGTGGTCTCAGCTCCGGTTCTCCGGCCTTTTATCGGCGCGGATAAGGAAGAAATAATCAGCGAGGCAAAAAAAATCTGCACATATGAGATCTCCAAACTGCCATACGAGGATTGTTGTTCTCTTTTTACGCCTCTTCATCCCGCGACAAAGGCGCGATTGAAAGATGTTGAATATGAGGAAAGGAAATTGGATGCAGAAAAATTGGTAGTAAAGGCAATGGAGAAAATAGAAAAAGTTGAATTAGGCATCTTAACATCCTGTCGTTTATAATGTATAATATTGACATTATAATTCAAAGTATTATAATTAGCAGTTATTGTTTTTAACGTTTATTTTATGCCTTTAAATTTTACATCAAAATCACAGGAAGCCCTGCAACGTAGTCAGGAAATCGCGATGGGAAAAAATCAGCAGGCAATTGAGCCGCTACATTTGCTTTTGGCTTTACTTGAACAAGAAGAGGGAATGCTTGTCGCGATTGCGGACCGTCTAAAAGCGGATGTTTCAATGATTAAACTGCAGGCCCAGAAAGAAGTTGATAAAATTACCGCGCTCGGCAGAACCGGCGCTGGAGCAGTAGGACAAATTTATCTTACGCCGGAAATGAACCATTTGCTCAACCAATCGCAGAAAGAAATGACAAAAATGAAAGACGAATTTATCAGTACCGAACATCTGCTTTTGGCAATGCTTAGTATTCCTAACAAAGCGCGCCAAATTTTAGAAGCGCAGAAAATCAATTACGAGTCGGTTTTAAAAATCTTGGCTGAGATCAGGGGCAGCCAAAGAGTAACCGATATGGAACCAGAAACAAAATTCCGCGCGCTTGAACGTTATACTAGAAATCTTACAAAGCTGGCGCGCGAAGCAAAACTTGATCCCGTAATCGGTAGAGACGAAGAAATTAGGCGGGTGATTCAAGTGCTTAGCCGCCGCACTAAAAATAATCCGGTGCTTATTGGAGAAGCGGGAACTGGTAAAACCGCGATTGTTGAAGGTCTCGCACAAAGAATCATTGCCGGCGATGTTCCAGAGTCAATAAAAGATAGAGAGCTCGTATCTCTTGACCTGGGAGCAATGGTCGCTGGCTCAAAATTCCGCGGCGAATTTGAAGACCGTCTCAAGGCGGTACTAAAAGAAATAAATCAGGCGGCAGGAAAAGTGATGCTGTTTATTGACGAATTACATACTCTGGTGGGAGCCGGAGCAGCAGAAGGCGCAATAGATGCTTCAAATCTTCTTAAGCCGGCACTGGCAAGAGGCGAATTGCACTGCATTGGCGCGACCACTACAAAAGAATATCAGAAATATATTGAACGGGACGCTGCTTTGGCAAGGCGATTTCAACCAGTAATGGTGAGTGAGCCCTCGGTTGAAGATACTATCGCGATGTTAAGAGGACTCAAAGAGCGCTACGAAATTCATCATGGCGTGCGCATCACGGACAACGCTATTGTCGCCGCGGCAAATCTTTCTCACCGCTATATTTCAGACAGATTTTTACCCGACAAGGCTGTTGATCTTGTTGACGAAGCAACTTCTGCGCTGCGTATGGCAATAGACAGTATGCCCCCAGAGCTTGACAAAATGAAAAGAGAGATCATCACTCTGGAGATAGAAAAACGCGCGCTGGCAAAAGAAAAAGATAAGCTGTCTTTAAAACGTCTGGCAGAAATTCAAAACCGTTTAGCTAATCTTAAAGAAAAAAATAATAAACTTGAAATTCAGTGGCGATCGGAGAAAGAAATGATTACAAACATCAGAAATTACAAAAAACAGATTGATTTCCTGAAAAAAGAATCCGATGAAGCGGAGCGCGCCACGGAACTGCAGAAAGTCGCGGAAATCCGTTACGGAAAAATTCCTGAGCTTGAGAAAAAAATAAAGGAAGCGCAGAAAAAGCTGGATGAAATCCAAAAGACAAGGCCTATCCTGAAAGAAGAAGTGACCGAAGAAGATGTTGCCGCTGTGGTTTCTCGCTGGACAGGAATTCCGGTCTCAAGAATGATGGAATCCGAAGCGATAAAACTTGCCAAAATGGAAGATGTCTTGGTAAAGCGCGTGGTCGGGCAATATGAAGCGCTATCAGCCGTGTCAAATGCGGTGCGCCGGGGTAGGGCAGGAGTCGCGGAAGAAAATCGGCCTATTGCCTCTTTCCTTTTTATGGGGCCGACAGGAGTAGGAAAAACAGAGCTTGCGCGAGCTTTGGCTGAATTTTTATTCAATGATGAAACCGCAATCATCCGTCTGGATATGAGTGAATATATGGAAAGGCATGCGGTAGCAAAAATGATCGGTTCGCCGCCCGGATATGTTGGTTACGAAGAAGGGGGTCAGCTTACAGAAGCCGTGCGGCACAAGCCGTTTAGCGTAGTGCTTTTTGACGAAATTGAAAAAGCGCACCCCGACACCTTCAATATGCTCTTGCAGATTTTGGACGACGGACGACTTACAGATGCCAAAGGCAGGGTGGTAAATTTCAAAAATACGATTATTGTTATGACTTCAAATATCGGAAATGAAATCATCAAAGAATCCTATCTTGGGTTTGCAGAAAAGCGGCCGAAAACAACCGTCTCACGAAAAGAAATGGAAGAGCGCATACAAACCGAGTTGCGGAATCATTTCAGGCCTGAATTTATCAACCGCATAGACGAAACCATAATTTTTAACCCGTTAACCAAAAAAGACCTATCAAATATCGTTGACATTCAGCTTGCTCATATTGTCAGACGGCTTAGCGAACGGCAAATAACAATTACGGTTTCCGAAAGCGCCAAAAAACTTTTGGCAAACAAGGGCTATGACCCGAATTTCGGAGCAAGGCCGCTAAAGCGGGTGATTCAGAATCTTATTCTGAACAAGCTCGCATCTATGACTGTGGAAGGAAAAATCAAAGACGGAAATAAAATAATTATTGACACAAAGAAAGATGACGTAGAAATAACTGTGGCAAAAAATAATAAGGAGAAATAAATGGCTAATCAGGAATTGGAATAGGGTGGAATTTAAACAGTGTCGTATAATACAGGTTATCCGACACTGTTATTATTACAAAGCCTTATTTGGGGATTTTTAGCCCTTACAGGTCTTTTCAACCTTTTAGTAAATGCTTTTTAATTGTATTTTTTGCGTTTATAACGCGTTTTAAATGTTTTTTGGGGCAATATACCCCTATAAACCAATGGTTCCATTCAGCGGCATTTAAAGCGTTGAATAGCGGTGAAATTTTCTCAAGTGGCTGGCTGTGGCTGGCTCCGATGTCAATAATAATTTTACTGCTTTTAAACTTGGGGAATCTTAGGATATTTATCAATAATTCGTAATTTTTTAATTTCAATTTCTTGGCGATCATCTTTTCAGTTTTCTGTATATCAGCAGCACTGATCAGATTATTCAGGTCGTTAAAATCCTGTTTCCTGAATACGATTGCTTCGTTATAAAATTCGCGCCTGTCAAGGCGGTCTGCCAAATACGCTGCAGGTGTTTTTGAAGCGCGCAACCGCGAAACCAAATCAATGTCATCAAATTTAATTAACTGGCTGCCAGAAATTTCTTTTGCGTCAAGCGTCTGGCTAAATGCCGCGCGCAACATTGTATTGGCAATGATTGTTTTGTGATGCATATAAACCATAGCGTACATCAGATAGCGCGAAATCAAAACCGACTCCAGCGCGGGAAGATATTTTGTGCCAGTCAGATAATTCCTGCTACGTATTGAAAGATTTTTGACAATTACATCTGTTTCAATAACTCCGTACGCAACGCCGGTATAATATGAATCCCGCTTTAAATAATCTAGCCGATCAACATCAATTTGGCCAGAAATCAATTTGCCGAATTTTCCCCTGCCGCGGATCAGGTCGCAAACTCTGTCAATGTTCATCCCGCCTTTTTTGATAATTTTTGAAATTTCAGGACTTTTAATTAAATTTAATGTCTGCTCTTCGTGGTTAAATCCGTTCGCAGAGGCAGCAAAATCTTCAATCGCGTGGGAAAACGGATAATGTCCCAGATCATGCAAAAGCGCTGCGGCTATAAATTCATTTTGGTGTTCAATTCTATTTATTTCCGCGAATTTAGTCGCCAAATAATATGCTCCGACCGAATGTTCAAAACGGCTGTGATTTGCCGAAGGATAGATCAGGTAATTTTTCCCCAGCTGCTTGATATTTCTCAGCCGCTGAAACGGCGTAGAGTTCACCAAACTTTCAAACGGTTCTTTTATACTGATAAACCCGTACAAGGGGTCTTTTAGAATCATCATTAAAGTAAATTAGCTTATTTATACACTATCATCTGCTCCACAGTTGTGGTGGTGCCATATAGCGTGGCAATGTTCTGCCGAGTGGAGTCCAAATAGATATTGCTTCCCCACATCGAGTCGTTGACAATATAGCCGCGGCTATCTTTGTCAAAAACCACGACATAGTGTCCGGCATTTCTGCCGTCAGCTTTGACAAAAACAATGACCGGATGGCCGTTTTTCAAATAATAATCCACTATATTCCAATCAACTCCGCGATGATTGGTATTGATGATAAGATTCACTCCTTTCCACAGCTGTGGCCACACTATCAAATCATAATAGAATATTCTCTCGCGGGCAAGCTGCCCAGGTGTAATATTCAAGTTATGATATTTAAAAATCATTGCCAGAGACGCGACTGCACAGCCGTAATTCTTCATTGTTGACTTTGAAAATCCGATAAAAGAATCGCCCCAAAGCGGATCGGTTTGATAATAATGCCACTCCCCTGCTTTTGGATTCGGCGCCGGTTTAGCCTGACCTGCCTGAATCTTTGCCATTTCCGCCGCCTTTTGCTTCATCAGCTCTTCAATGTTTCCCAAAATTTCGTTTCTCTGCTCTTCAATCCGTTTTAATAAATTTTCATATCGCGATTCCTCGCCCCGCGTTTTGTCAAGCAGTTCTTTTTTAGACGCAGTAGCCAAGGATAACTCCGTCTCCTGATTAATAAGTTGTGTCTTAAAATTATCCAGTTCTTCTTTTTTTGAAACCTCCTGCTTTTTCTGCCATTCTCTCTGTTCTTTCAGTTTTTTAAGATTTCTAATTGAATCTGCGATTTTATTCTGTGTTTTTTCTAAAAAGAAAGTGTCGTTTAAAAAATCGGAAAAATTGTCGTTTTTCATCAGAACTGAAACCGTTGTCTGTGAATCCTGCTCAAAAATTTCCCGCAAAAACGATGCCAGCGCTTCGCTTTGGCGCGAAATATCCTGCTCTTTTTTCAATATTTCAGCATTAAGCTTTTCAATCTCCAAAATCGTCTTTTCAATATTTAGTCCGGTTTCATCAATTTTGATTTTTGTGAGCGAAATTTCGTTGTCAAGCAAAGCAATCTGGTTTTCCAGGTTCGCCGCCACTTTTTTCTTTTCCAAAAGCGATTTTACATATTCCTGGCGCTGGTCTTCCAGAATTTTCTGCTGATTTTTCTGCTCCAAAATTTTCGCGTTCAGGTTATCAATTACATCGGCTTTAATTTGAAAAGGAGTCAAAAAAAACGATATTAAAAGCAAAAAACAGAGTATTTTGTAAGGATTACCGCCTAATCTTGACATATCTAAAAAACGATTGCTATTTTTTATTCAATCTTTGCAATCGCTGCATTAACCCTCTTCAAAACTTTTTCTTTTCCCAAAACCTCGGCAATTTCAAACGGGCTCGGCGATGCCTTGGCGCCGCTTAAAGCGACCCGCAAGGGCCATAAAGTCTCCCCTACCCCAAGTTTTTCTATCAGCGGCTTCAATGCCGTTTCCCAATCATTTTTACCTGGAAACGGAGTTTCCAAGTGCTCCAAAACTTTTTCAATTTCAATTAAATTCGCTTTTACTTGTTCCACTGTCAACTTTTTCCATTTCAAAAGTTCAATGTCGTATTCCGGCGCACCAACAAAAAAATATTTTGCGGCTTCGCTGATATCCGATAACTTTTTCATTCTTTCCTGTTCCAGCGCCACAATTTTTTTTAGCCAATCAGAAT
>CAZKGJ010000005.1:0-10945 GCA_964552415.1 uncultured Candidatus Saccharibacteria bacterium | reverse complement strand
AACTTTTTCATTCTTTCCTGTTCCAGCGCCACAATTTTTTTTAGCCAATCAGAATCTACGGCTTCGTTCGTTTTTAAAACTTCAAATTTTAAACCTCCATTTTGAACTTTGAACCTTGAACTTTGAACTTTTTTAATGTATCCCGCTTTAACCAAATACGGCATACATAACTCTGTTAGCTTGCCTAAATCCATTTTCCGGATATACCATCCGTTCATCCAGTCCAGTTTTTTCAAATCAAAAATCGCGCCGGATTTTCCGACATTTTCCAAGCTAAATTCGGCTGCCATTTCTTCCAAAGCAAAAATTTCGCGGTCATCGCCCGGATTCCAGCCGAGAAGAAGAATAAAATTGATAATCGCCTCTGCTAAATATCCTTTTTCAATATATTGGTTCACTGCCACGTCGCCGATCCGCTTTGAAAGCTTTTTTTTATCGGGTCCGAGAATACTTGGCAAGTGCGCGAAAGCCGGCGGATTCCAGCCAAACGCTTGATAAAGCAAGATATGCAGGGGGGCGCTTGACAGCCATTCCTCGCCTCGGATGATATGAGTTATCTCCATCAGGTGGTCGTCTACCACGCTTGCTAAATGATAAGTCGGAAAGAGGTCGGATTTGAGCAAAATATAATCGTCAACAAGCGAGTTTTTAAATTTTACTGACCCGCGGATAATATCGTCTAAAATTGTTTCGCCTTCTGTTGGGGTTTTAAAACGAATAACATGCGGGATGTTTTTATTTAATTTTTCTTTTACTGCCTCGTTTGTTAAATCGCGACAGGTTCTATCATAGCGCGGCGCCATTTTTTTTGCCGTCTGTTCTGCCCGCATTTTTTCTAATCGCTCCGGCGAGCAGAAGCAATAATATGCCCTACCGGAGTCAACCAAATCCTGCGTGTATTTTTTGTAAATATCCAACCGCCTTGATTGAACATACGGTCCGAATTTTCCTTCATCGCCAATATATTTTTCTTTTTCATTGTAAGCCGGATATTCATCCGGTTTCAGGCCAGCCCATTTTAGGACCGTAAAAATATCGTTTATTGCGCCTTTGACAATCCTTGCTCTGTCCGTGTCTTCTATTCTTAATAAAAATTTCCCTTTGAGGCGCCGGCTGAAAAGCCAGTTATACAAAGCTGTGCGCAGACCGCCAATATGTAAATACCCGGTTGGGCTCGGCGCAAAACGGGTGCGGACTTGTTTTGACTTCGCTTCTACGGTCATAAACCGCGGCTTAATAATTGTTTTTGCTGCTAAATCAATTGAAGGCATAATAAAAATTATCTTTTAATAATTTTGGAGGGCTTGGTCATAGTTAAAACCAGCCACCCGAATTTTATTGTCGCGTTATAAATCCTTCTGATTCTGCGCGGCTCCTGAATCAGGCGCCATAACCATTCCAGCCCAGCGCTTCGCATCCAAAGCGGCGCTCTTTTTAATTTCCCCGAAATAATATCAAACGCCCCGCCTACTCCAATTGCCAATTTTACACTTTGAAGTTTTTTTAAATTTCGGCTAATCCATTTTTCCTGCTCCGGCGCGCCATAAGCGACAAATAAAATATCCGGATTTGCCGCATTCACAGCCGAAACCCCCGCGCTATCCCCTACTTCAGTTTTGTCTCCGGCGAAAAATCCAGAGATTTTTACATCAGGAAATTTTTCTTTAAGTTTTTCAGCGGCTATCCTTGCTGTATCTCCCCCGCCGCCCAATAAAAATATTTTATAATCTCCACCAAATTTTTTTGCGATTTCATCAATCAAATCAACCCCCGAAATTTTTTCCGTAAGGCGGTTTTCGCAGTGAATTATTCTTGAAGCCAAAATCAAGCCAAACCCATCTGCTACCGCCAAATCTGCTTTATTTATTATTTCGCAAAATTCTTTATCATACTGGCTCGCGACAACCATTTCAGGATTAGCAGTAACAATGTAATGGCTAATGTTGGATTTTAAAAATTCGCCAATCCTATGTAACACTTCTTTGCCAGTAAAATTGTCTATTTGAATACCGAGAATATCAACTTTCATCTTGCGGTTTTGGGTTAGCACCTTGCCTTTTTTCAAAATCGCTCGGTTTGACTATCGTAACCAGCTGTCTTTATTTCCAATCCTCGCTTAATTCGGCATCAATATCTTAATTTCCAAAATAATCACTGAACTATGATGCCTTCATTAAATTTTTCAAAAAGACAAGGCGCTAACCCGACAAATTTAATTTGATACTTTCCAAAGTATTATATGCTGGCCCGGCCGGCGACAATTTGCTCTCCATTATCTCCACTGAATTAGCAATGAATGAATGTTCAAATTTTTTATCCAGTTTTACGCCCTGCAATTCGTCGTTTCTGGCACGCGCCAGAGTGATATGAAGCGTAAAATTATGATTTGCGTCCGCCGCGATCCCCACATTTTTTAATTCTTGAACCAAATGTCTTGATAATTCTGAAAGGTTTTTATTTTCCTGACCTGAAAGCCATATCATTCTCGGCTTATCTAAACTTGGGCCGATACTAATTCTGTCAACTGCAATTTCAAACGGCTTGAACCCTTTTACCGCAAGCTGCGCAGCGGAAATTACTCTTTCTGTCTCATTTTCCGTAATATTTCCGATGAACACCAGTGTTATATGAGTATTATTGGGTTTTGTCCATCTCACAACCAGATTTTTTTGACCTTTCTCCCAATTTAAAATCTCGTCTTTTAGCTCTCGCGGCAAATTTATGGCAACAAAAATTCTTTTTTGCATATTTATATTATACTATGGTATAATATGATTGACAAATATACGCCTATTGCTTGCAGATTTGGCGAGCCAATGTATCCGAAATTATATTAGGGGATATGGGGTTCCCCATATAATTGAGGATACTTGGCGAGCCATAAAATTTAAAACGCGATTAATAAAATCCAATCATCGTTATGCCAAAAATCTGCCATCCTAAACTTTGGAAAAAACTTGAAAAAAACAAGGTGCGCTGCATCACCTGTAATCACCTATGCCTGATTCATCCGGGTCGCCGCGGAATCTGTGGAGTGCGGGAAAATATCAAAGGCAGACTTTATTCGCTTGTTTATGGAAAAGCAATCGCGATAAACATAGACCCGATTGAAAAAAAGCCATTTTTCCATTTTTTACCCGGCACAAAATCGCTGTCTATGGCAAGTGTCGGATGCAGTTTCCGCTGCGACAATTGCCAAAATTGGCCGATTTCTCAAGCTCCGAAAATAGGCACTCAAGTTGTTGAGGGAGAAGACTGGCCAGCGGCAAAAATTGTCAAAATGGCTCTGGACACCAATTGCCCGAGTATTTCCTACACTTATACCGAGCCCACGGTTTTTGTTGAATATGCGCTTGACACTATGAAGCTGGCAAAAAAATACAAACTGAAAAATACCTGGGTTTCAAACGGCTATATGAGCCCTGAATGCATTGAGGTTATCGCGCCGTATCTGGACGCCGCAAATATTGACCTAAAATCGTTCTCGGATAAATTTTATCGCTCAAATTGCGGCGGCACGCTTGCGCCGGTGCTGAATTCACTGAAGCTCCTGAAAAAGAAAGGAGTGTGGGTTGAAATCACCACCCTGATTATACCCACTTTAAGCGACGATATGGAAATGCTTAAAAAAATGGCGAATTGGATTTTAAAAGAACTTGGCCCGGAAACCCCCTGGCATATTTCCCAGTTTGTCCCAGCTTATAAACTTACACGTCTGCCGATAACCCCGACAGAAATGATCAGTAAAATTTGCAAAATGGGCTACGGCGTCGGTCTGAAATATGTTTACGCGGGCAATCTGCCTGGCGCTTATTACGAAGACACTTATTGTCCCAAATGCAGACAGATGATGATTGATAGATATGGCTACAGTATTATAAGGTTTGATAAAAATGGGAAATGCGCAAATTGCGGAGAAAATCTTGATTTGATTTTATAGATGTGATATGATTTTCTTCACTTTTTTATGTTCAAAAAGGCAGGACTTGAAAAAATAAAATTTAAGCGCGGATTCGGCCGCAAAAAGCATAAAAAAAAGAGAAAATTGAGTTCCAGTTCTCTTCACCAGCTTGCAGACGAAATACAGAGATGTTTCGGCGGCAGGTTCGCGCTATACGCAAAAATCATCAAGACGGTTGGCGAACAGCAGGCGCGGGAGTGGTTTTCCGACAGCAAAATGAGCAAGCATCCAATCAAAAGGTTTTTGTATTTGTACCGTGAATTTATGAAAAAAGTTGTCTGGCGAGAAAATGATAAATGAACCTGATAGGCACAAATCTATAAAAAACCTCCGACATTAATATTGGAGGTTTTTATTGTTTTTTTCTTTCATTGTCATTATCTTCCATCAACGGCAAAATCAGTTTGTAAATCTGCCAAATAGAGAAAATTCCGGCAAAGAATACTACCACAAAAATAATGATATAATGAACAGTGTGGCGGCCGGGAAGCAAGTATTTATCCAGTATTACTTTGTCAAGATATTTGCCGCCCAAAATCGCAATGAGTATAGGAACAGCGATATAAAACCCTAATTGCCCCGCCAGCGCGACCGCGTACGCCAGTTTAAAATTTTCTTTTGAATCAGGCATAAAATTTATGCGCTTTTTAAACTATTTTTCGCGTTTGCCTGAAATAAATTCTTCAAGCATTTCTCGCGCTTTCTCGTCCGCGAATTGCCTGTAGGGATGCTTCATAAAATATGCAGAGGTGGAAATCAAGGCTCCGCTAATTTTTCTATCCAAAGCAAGTTTTGTCAATCTTATCGCGTCAATTACGCAGCCGGCTGAATTAGGAGAATCTTCAACCGAAAGCCGCACTTCAATATTGGTCGGCACATCTCCGAACTTTTTCCCCTCTATTCTTATAAACGCAAGCTTGTTGTCTTTTAAAAACGGCACATAATCAGAGGGTCCGATATGGATATTGTCCGGCTCCAGCCTCTGCGCAAGTTGCGACTGAACCGCTTCGGTTTTTGAAATCTTTTTTGATTTCAGCCGCGACGATTCAAGCATATTCATAAAATCGGTGTTGCCGCCGACATTTAACTGATAACTTCTCTCTATCCTGACTCCCCTTTCCGAATACAGCCGGGCCAAAGTCCTGTGGACGATCGTTGCACCGACCTGCGCCTTGATGTCGTCTCCGCAGCAGGGCAGTCCGGCAGCTTCAAATTTCTTAATCCATTTCTTTTCCGAGGCGATAAAAACCGGCATGCAATTTATAAAAGCACATCCGGCTTCAAGCGCGGCATTGGCGTAAAACTCAGTTGCTTTTTGTGAGCCGACCGGCATATAGTTTATCAAAATTTTTGCGCCTGATTTTTTGAGTTCCCTTGCAACATCCGCCGCTTTTTTGTAAGCGACAACGAAAGTTTTTTCTTCGGGATATTTCAGCATATGCGGGGCAACTCCGTCTAAAACAGGCCCCATTTTGACTCTTACTCCGGTTTTAGGTATTTCTTTGCAAAAAATCGCCGTGCAATTGGGAAGAGCGAAAATCGCTTTTGACAAGTCCTTTCCCACTTTTCTCTTGTCTATGTCAAAAGCGGCCACAACTTTTATGTCGGAAATTTTATAGCCCTTAATCGTGTTGTGCATCAAGCCAGGGACCGGAATCCGGCTGTCTCTGACATTTTTATAATAGTAGATGCCCTGAACCAGAGAACTTGCGCAGTTACCCACGCCGGCAATCGCGATTCTTATCTCTCTTGACTTTCTCATTTTTTTATATTTAGAATTAAATTTTAAAACTCACTGTATAGCAATATAATCCCGCCAAACCTCGTATAGATTTTTTGTCGCAATGACATCTCCAACGCAATATCGCGCGATGCGCGAATATTCGCCGTTTTTATACAATTTTCCGACTTCTGCGCCGGTTATTCCGTCTGCTTTCGGGCTTTTAATGCCGAAAGATTTCGTGTAAAAATCTAGGCTAAATTTCCGCGTTGCTCCGTAGAAAGTCAGTTGATCCATCAGATCAATGTGAATATTCGCGCTGTATCGCGGCGGCATCAGGTTTTTGCTCGGCTTTACCTTGTTTATTGCTGAACGTAAAATTAAAAAAGGCGCATCAAATCCCCTACCGTTAAAACTGATAAACTGCCCGTAGGAAGCAACTGCTTTCCAGAAATTTTCAAGAATTTCTTTTTCCGTGCCTGAAGAAAACCTGATTTTATTTTCTTCAAACTTATCTAAATTCTTGCCCCCTGTTTGGAAATAAACCGCGCCTTTGTCCGTATCGGGATTCAGCACGGCAATAGCAACGATTTCCGCTGTAAGCGGCCAAAAATTCATACGCTCTTTCACCCCTTGATGGTTTTCGGGAGTTTCTGAATATTTTAATAAATATTCTTGCGAGCCCTTGTCAAATTTTTCAAAATCTATTCCGACCGTTTCAATATCAAAAATTATTCTGTTCGTCATAATTTTTTATGATTTACTCCGTTAATTCTACACCTAAACGCGGGGTTCTGCAAATATCCGAGCTATCGCGAAAGAAAAGCCAAAAGTCTGGAAGTAACGAATGCCTCAATAAAAGCGGCTACCAGAAGCAGGGGTAAAAGCGTGTTAAGAAAAAAAATTCTAATTCGGCTAAACTCGGTTGACAATTTTTTCTCGCCAAAAACGATTCGCCGGAAAACCGCTCGCCAAAGACGAAAACCGCAAGCCGCGGCAAAAAACAAAACCGGTATTTCAATAACTCCATGCGGCAAGATTCCGACTAAAAATACTCCTATAGAAAATTTTTTCAAAAATATGTACGCAAAAACACCTAAAAATACTCCATTGGAAAAAACTGCAAAAAACGGGCCGAGTCCCAGAATTGCACCGAATAAAATCGCGATCAATACCGCGGTGGAATTTTTTAGAAAAATAAACAGAAAAAGTCCAAATGGGCTGACGCTTTTCACCGGTTCGGCCATTTTCCGCAATTCTTCCAAGATATTTTTTGCCTGCTCCGGAGAACTTCCCGCCAATGCATAGCCGAAATAAACCGAGAAAAAGAAAATCGCGGCTGAAAAAATTATGTAGTATCTTGTCGCGAATAAATATTCTTTCGCGTTTTTAAAAAGTTTCATATTTGGAATATTTCGGAAGTCGGACTTCCGATTTTTCCTATTTATTTCTGGCATTTTGGGCAAAAATAAGTTCCCCTGCCTGCAAAAGCGATTCTTTTAATTGTCGCGCCGCAAACAAAGCACGGCTCGCCTTCTCTGTCATAAACTTTAAGATATTTTACATATCCGCCTTGCCTGCCGCTTAGCCGCACATATTGGTCAACAGATGAGCCGCCTTGTTTAATCGCGTTTGACAGCACGGTTTTTATCGCCTCAAACAGAGCGCTCTTTTCCTTTTCGGATAAAGACGAGGCAGTCCTTAACGGACTGATTTTTGCCTTAAAGAGCGCTTCTGCGGCATAGAGATTTCCCACACCGGAAATAATTTTTTGGTCCATTATCAGCGGCTTTATTTTGGTTTTTCTGCCTGACAATATTTTTTTAAATTGACTTTCGGTCATATCAAACGGCTCTGGCCCCAGTTCCTTGACAAATTTTAAAGATCGCCAGTTATCCACCAGCCGCAATTCACCCATCAGCCGCCTGTCGTTAAAATCCAGAAATTTTCCGTCAGAAAATCTAAAACTTACTCTGCCTTGTTTTGCGTTTCCGGGATAAATAAGCTGACCAGTCATTTTAAGATGTACGGTAAGAGACTTTTTGGTTGATAATTCAAGGATCAAAAGCTTGCCTTTGCGCAGAATATTTTTAATAATCGCGCCTTTTAAGCCGCTTGTAAAATCTTTCTCCTTCGGCTCTTTAATCACCTTTGGGTTGTTTATGATTACCGCAGAAATCTTTTTACCCAAGACCGTCTTTTTTAGTTCTCTTTTAATTGTCTCTGCCTCCGGCAGTTCCGGCATAAAAATCGTTAAAATTAAGTTTTTCGCTTTTTAAATTTCAAATTATCTTCCTGATTTTGTGCGGTTATCTTGTTTGCATAACATCTGACAATTTTCTGCAATAGTTTTTCCACCTTCACGCCAAGGCTTTATATGATCCGCCTCCATCTCGTCTATTTCAAAATGTTTTTTACATTTTTTGCAAATGCCTTTTTGCCTCTCATACGCCTCGCGTTTCATTTTGTCGGTAAAAGCGCGGATGTTCAAAAATTTTTCATTTCGCGTTAACACATACGGATAAATGCCTGATTTTTTTGTTACATCCTCGTCTTGCATCAATTCCATTATTTCTTTTTCCAGTTTCCTTGAATCTATTTTCTCATTTTTAAATTCATTATATAAAGGCCCGAATGCCACGCCTTTCATTTCTTTCCGATAGTTTGGAAAAACCACTTTCACCCAATTGATAACATTCTGAAAATAAAGCCATAATTCGTTAGCATTCGGATCGTGCTGATGCTTGGACATATAATCTTCTATTTTGTCGCCGCTTATCCACCTGATAGCAGTTTCCAAGTAATCCTGACGAATTGCCGAGCCGATCAAATAATCGCTTGCTATGCCGTACGCCGGGCAGCCGGTTTTGCTGAAATACCTCTTGGCGTCCGAAACCCACGGGCCATGATATACGGCATTTTTCAATTCCTGGTCGGTTAATTTAATTCCCGCGATATTTATTGTCTTAAACCATTCCAATTTTTCGCTATCGGTTCCGGAGCAAAAATAGATCATCAGCGGGTAACTTAAAATTTGCTCTTGTTTGTCTTTCGGCAAGTTATGAAAAGCCAATCCGTTTATCGAGAATTCTCCTTTGATATATCGGCATACTGCGATGGTACGCTGTTGTCCGTCAATCACTTCAAAATTGCCGTCTTCCCGCACCGCCCAATACATCACATTGAGCGGAAAATTTTTGGTAATTGTATCTATAACCGCGTCCCGCTGCTTGTCCTTATAAATAAACTCCCGCTGGTATGGCGGGCGAATATCGAGTTTCCCGCCAAAACCAACAACACCGCCTTCTTCAGGATTTTCTTTATAACCTTCCGATAGCTCGCGGACTGTAATTTCGTTTAGCTGTATTTTCATATATAGATTATAATTCCTATCGAAGCCACGCGAAAATAAATTTTCGTGATGGCTGAGCGACGGAATTTCAAGCATTGTCATCTTACATAACAATGCTTATTTTTGCCGGGCTTGACGAAATGCGTCGTCAAATATCTCGTAGTAATCAGCGTAGACATATTTCTGGCCGTAATCAGCATTGCCGAGAGGCTCAAGGATTTTCAAATCAGCGAGCCGCCTAATGACATTGTAAGCACCGGGTGCGGTAAAGCCGGTCCATTTCATTATTTCCGCGACACCAATGATCGGCTGGCTAAACAGCTTGCGGATAATTTCCAAAGTTGACTCTGCTGATTTCTTGCCTAATTTTTGCATTTTGGCAAAATCAACATCGCGCAAAGCTGTAATTTTTGCGCAAGTTTCAATACCGGCTTCGGCGATTTCCGTTACCCCCTCAAGAAAAAATTCAAGCCAACCGTCAATGTTCGCGTCTTCGTCGTGATAATTCTGCAATTTCTGGTAATATAACTTCTGGTATTTCTTGAAATAACCTGAAAGATACAAAACAGGCAGTTCCAAAAGTTTTGCATGATGAATATACATGGCTATAAGCATGCGTCCCGTGCGGCCATTTCCGTCAGCAAATGGGTGAATGGTTTCAAATTGGGCATGGATAAGGCCAGCCTTGACTAATGAAGGATATTCATCTTTTGCGTGAATAAATTTTTCCAGATCATCAAGAGCCTTATGCATATCATCCGGCGCCGGCGGCACAAAAGAAGCATCAGCCGGAGTTTTCCCGCCTATCCAATTTTGCGAGCGGCGGAATTCCCCGGGGTAAGCGTGTTGGGTTGAACGAGCGCCCGTCATGAGCATTTGATGTATCTCTTTTATGAGCCGTAGAGAAATCGGCAACGTTTCGGTTCTTTTTATCCCAAAGTTAAGAGCATCAATATAATGCAAAATGTCATCCACATCGGAATGCAAGCGTGTTTTTTCTTCAGTAACAGGGGCGGCAACTGCGTCTTGCAATGTTGCTTTAGTGCCTTCTATCTGGCTGGAATATGTGGCATCGGTTTTTACGAACATAAACAGAAAAAAATCTTTGTCAGGCAAAAGTCGGGTAATGCCGTCCAATTTGCCGACCAAACGAATGGCTTCTTCGTGTTTCTTGTATAATTTCGGGCTAATTAAAAAACCTTCCTTTGGCGGAAAATCAAAAGGAGTAAAGGCTTTAAAGCCCTCTTTTTGTTGAATATATCGGCCAATTTTCGGTTTGTTTATATTAGCCATATAGATATAAACATTTTATATGATTTTGTTTATATTTGCAATAACGATATCAACTACTTCGCGTACCGGTCTGCGCGCAACGCACAGGCATATTGGAATTTGATGCGGTTCAATTTTCATATTATTTTTTCAGCAGATCAAAGAATGGTTTGTTGATATACAACTTTTCCTTGCCGACTTTTTCCGCTTTCAGCAAGCCGGCTTTTTCAAGTTCCGCCAAATATTTTCCCGCGGTTTTCTCTTTGGCGATTTTTGCGTCAACCAGGAATTTTCTCTTGCAATATGGCAACTTGAACAGCACCTCAACAAGCTCTCGCGAGTATATACCTGGAGTTTTAGCTTTCATAAGATCTCCGATTTTATCCATCAAGGAACAGATATCGTCTATTTTATTTTCGGTATATCTGGCGGTATTTTCCACGGCATCAAGCATATACATAGTCCAATTTTCCCATTTGCCTTCTTCGGTCACTTCTCTGATTCGTTTGTAATATTCCCTTTTGTTTTCGATGATATATTTGCTTAAGTATAAAACAGGCCTTGCAAGCAATCCTTTCATTGCCAGAAATAAAATATTTATGATTCTTCCGGTTCTTCCGTTGCCGTCGTAAAAAGGATG
>CAZKGJ010000004.1:0-23423 GCA_964552415.1 uncultured Candidatus Saccharibacteria bacterium | reverse complement strand
TGTACATATGTTCAAGTATAGCGCAAAATTTGCAATAAAAAAAGAGGCACCTGTCTGGACGGATTAGGTGCCGTAAATTGATTTATTTTATTTTACACTGCTATTCCCATTTCTTCGCGCTGGAAATCTTCCAAAGGTCTGCTATTGTTTAGCCGCCGGAAAATTTCGCGATATGCTACGATGGTAGCGCCAACAACTTCTTGAGGAACTTTCTGCCTGTGCACAAAAGCCCTGTGTCTGGGATTTTTTGGATCAAGATTGTTAATTCCGACAATCGGTTCGCCTTTTTTGTCTGTGAAGGGCGTTTTGATTTTTTTGCCCCATTGCCGCAAAATCTCTTTATCCATGCTTTTTGGCGTGCGACCTTCCTTTATCGCCTGCCTCCAGTCCTTTTTGTCCCATGCGCGCAGTTCGTCGGGCCCGATTTTATCCAATAGGAATATTACATCGCCAGTAAGTTTAGAACATTCCTCTTTTAAATCAGCGGCTATTATTCCGTGTTTATAGAAATACCCGCGAACCTCTTTTGCAACTTTTCCACTGAAGATCTTATATTTTCCGTATTTCTCTGCGGCCTCCTCGCGGCTGATCGGCTTGTCATGTCCATTTTCTTCTTTGGTGGTCGGAGTAAACAGAGGCTTTTCATACCTTTCGCCTTCTTTTACATCTGCGCGCACCGGATACCCATAGACCGTGCCTGTTTCTTCGAGGGATTTTATCGCCGATCCGGTATGGTTAAACCGCCAGATCAATTCCACTTTTTCCACTTCGTATTTTTTGATGATTAATGCCCGTTTTTGCAGTTCGGGATTTTCTCGAAGCGATTCGGGAAGAAAGCCGTCAATACCATAACCCCATGCCATTAGATGTGTATCTATAATACCCTGTAGCACGTCATTATAGATCAAGACAGTCATGGCCGTGATCACTTCTTCGGTCCCGGAGAAAAAACCGTTCAGCACGAAATCAAAAATGCTTTTTCGTGGCTGATTCAGCATCAAGAGTGCATCGCCATATTTCGGTATTTTCCAAAGCTCGCTTACCTTTCCCGGTGGCTTAAATCTTTTTACTCCCGCGTTTCGCAGGGTTTTTGTCAATTCGGTCTCTAGGATCGCTTCTGGTATTTTCGCCATTTCAATCACCTCTCAACTTTATTTCAATTCTTTTTATTTTCTTTTCACGTCTTAAATTTACTCTACGATTTACTGCTATCCGAAAGGTATAAAACCTTTGTCGGCTTATCTTGCTTATGCTTTTCTAGATACTCATAATAGGCGCCGCAAGTTTTCATGTGGCCTTGACCGAGTATCCGCGCGGCTATTAGCGCCGCTTTTTGCAAACCGCTTTCGCCTACACCGGCGTAATCGACAGGAATATCTCCCGGAGTTCGCATTATCGCAAACTCCGCGCCCCTTCCGTCCGGAGATATTCCAGACGGCAAAGCGACTCCGATAACCGGATGCTTTCCCTCCGTGATTGCCACAATGGCTCCTGGAAGCGCCGCTGCTCCGCCCGCAATACCAATGAAAACCATTCTGGGGTTTGCCTGCGCTGCCCGTACGCAAAAGCTTTCCAACTCGTTTGAGTTTCGATGGGCGGAAATCACGACTACGATGTAGCTAATTCCAATCTCATCTAGAATATCGCGCATTTTTTTCAGCTTTCCGAAATTTTCCCAGTCATTCTTGCTGCCAAGAATTATTACTAATTGCGTGGTCGCAAGATCTCCGCTATTTATTATGTCATCTAAGCTAACGTTAGCGTTTACTATTTCCAATTTCATTCCTCCTGGTTAGTTTCTATTTTTAGAGTGCAGGGTTCAAATGAACCAAAAAATCTGCCTTCTTGTAAGTAAACCTTAAAACAAAACTGAAAAATTGTCAATAAAAAAACGGGGCGGAAATCCGGTTTGGATTTGACGCCCGAAAGTATTTAACTTTGCTTAAGTAAATTTTCGTAGGACCACAAAAGTTGGTTCGCTTTCTTAATGACTTCGCTGGCTTTCATACTTGCCTTTCCTGTAACCCTTTCCGGAGATCGCAACAAACTTACCAACTCTGCCGGAATATTGTTTACAACTGCGGCAAGTTTTTCATCATTGCCTGCCAACTTTATCAACTCGTCTATCAGATGCCTGCCTGATTTTTGGGAAATCGGCACCAGAGTATGGTTGACAAACTCGTGCGCATCTCCGTCATATCCATATAATAGCATAGCCAGCTGGACTTCTTCGGAAAGAATCAGATGGCTGTCTATACTGAAGTTGCGTACCAATGCTGATTCATTTACCGAAATCTTTGGTATGATTCTGTTCAAAGTTTTCAGTTGGTGCTGAACAAGAATCACTATTCCCGAAAACTCTCTTGCTACGCTCATACCCGTACCGTCGCGCTGAAGTATTGTTATAAGAGCGTCTTGAACTTTATGGAATTCATCCTTGACAATCGTTTCTATGCCGACTATTCCTTCCATTACTATCGGATTGCGCTTATGGGCCATGGTTGAAGAGCCAACCTGACCCTTTTCAAATCCCTCTGAAATTTCCCCTATCTCTGAACTTTGCAGTATGCGGCAATCGTTGGCAAATTGTCCGAGTGCAGCTGAAAGCAAAGTATACTCAAAGAGAAATCTTGCCAGGGATTCGGGCGGCAGAATCTGCGTTGAGATAGGACTGGGTTTTAGCTCCAATTCTCCCAAGACCGCTTCTTCAAAACTCTTGTGAAGTATTTTTTGAGCTTTATACTCAAGTTTCAAAGCCACTTGCGCGTTATACGCGCCTACGGCACCGCTAAACTTGCCCCTTAACTCCGATTCAAGAGTTACTAAATGTTCCGCTATATCTACGATGCGATTCAAGACGGTCGCCAGCCAGAAATCCACGGTAATCGGCAAAGCATGCTGTAGATGCGTCCTGCCTATCTGAACTTTTCCGAAAAATTCCGGCTCAAGCATTTTATTTTTGATATTGCCAATCAGCTTTAACAGCGATGGAAATGTCACTGCCCAAAATGCCTGCTTATAGATAAGAATCCGCGCTGTATCTATAATATCATAGCTGGTAGCTGAAAAGTGCGTCCACTTGGAAAGCCGTTTTGCTTTCAATTCTCCAAGTATCATCTCCATCATTTTATCCATAAGGCGCACCAGTGCCCGCACATCGTGCTTGGTTATGGCGTCTTCTATATCTTTGACAAGTGTCGTGGTTATCTTGTCACGAAGCTCATCGTAGAGAACATTTGTGTCCATACCAATTTCCAGCGCATCTGGCGGTATTATTCCCAATTGCGCTAATACTTTAATCAAAGCCCATTCCACCTCAAAGTAAAACTTGGCTTCGTTATCGTAACCATAGAACGGCATCATTTCCGACGGCTGATAACGCACATTGCCCGGCATAATTAGATTAGCGGGCTTGGTTATAGAATTCGCGATTACCGCTTCAATAGTCACCTCTTTTGCTTCATTTTTTTCTGCCATTAATCTTCCTCCATTTATTATTCAGTTTTGTTTGTGCAAAAAGCCAACTCTCACTTGGCTTTAGTTAAAATCATATTAGGCAAAAAATAAAAAGATGTCAATATCCCTCTTGCTTTTTCCTAAAAAATATGTATAATGAGAAAATAGTTTTTGCTTTGGGTCGGTAGCTCAGTCGGCAGAGCAACAGCCTTTTAAGCTGATGGTCGTGGGTTCGATTCCCACCCGACCCACATTAAAATCTCCGCAATTTGCGGAGATTTTTTGAATTACAGCCCTTCCTTCCCCAATTCTTCCAGCAACTCTTTCTGCCGGCGACTCAAAGATTTCGGCGTTTTTATTTTAATCCTTACCAGCTGGCTGCCTCTGCCGCGACCATGCAAATTCGGCATTCCTTTGCCTGACATTTTAATAACTTTTCCCGACTCAATGCCCGCGGGCACATTTAGAATAGCCGACCCATCAATCGTAGGCACTTCAATTTTTGTGCCAAGTGCGGCTTGTGAAATGGAAATTTCCGCTTCGTAAACCAAATCCGCATTCTGACGTTTAAAATGCTTATGCGGCTTAATATGGATATTCACATACAAATCGCCTGAAATGCCGCCTTTTGGCCCGGCCTCCCCCGCAGCTTCCAATGTCAAAGTCATTCCGTCTTCCACCCCTGCCGGAATTTTGATTTTAATCGGTACGTTCTCTCGCACCCTGCCATCGCCGCCGCAAATGCGGCATTTTTTCTCAACTGTTTTCCCTTCGCCGCCGCACTCAGGGCAAGTGGAAACCTGGGTAAAACTTCCTAATATCGTCCGCCTTGTTTGGCGCACTTCGCCTTTTCCTTTACAAGTGGGGCAGATAATTGTTTTTGAGCCGGGCTCAGCTCCGCTTCCTTTACAAATCTTACAAACTGTTCTTTTGTAGATGTTTATTTCCCGTTCAATTCCGGAAAAAGCCTCTTCCAGAGTCAATTCAATATCAACACCAATATCCTCCCCTCGTCTTGTTTTTCTGCTACGTCGCGCACCTCCGCCAAAAATGTCGGAGAAAATATCTTCAAATCCTGCACCAAAGTCAAACCTGCCTTCACGAAACGCGTCGGCAAATCCGGAAAAATCCCGAAATCCTTCAAATCCGCCGAATCCGGCCTGACCCTGCGCCTGCGCCTGTTCAAATGTCTGGCCAAACTGGTCGTACTGGTTTCTTTTCTGCCTGTCTGAAAGCACCTGATACGCCTCGTTTATTTCTTTGAATTTTTGTTCGTCTCCGCCGGGTTTGTCGGGATGATGTTTCTGCGCCAAACGCCGATAAGCGCGCTTGATTTCATCGTCTGACGCGCCTTTTCCCACTCCTAAAACTTCATAATAATCGCGAGCCATAATTCTCCGCCATATGGCGGATTAAGTTAAAAAATAAAAAGTTTCCGCCAAAGGCGGATCAGCCTTAGGCTGAAAAAATTACAATTCAAAATTGAATAAACCTATTATACCTCTTCTTGATAAAAAATTAAAGAGGAGAAAGTTATTGCTGTCTCCTCTTGTGAACACTTGGGCTTTGTTTAAAATTATTCCTCCTTATTTATTTTATAATTTTATTCATTTCCCAGTTGACAATACGGGAAATTCTTTCAGCAAAGGCCGCTTCCGGGACTTTTATGCATTGGTTTTGTGATACTTCCCGAGGACATATCTCATTTAAGAGTGCCTGCCCGCATTTTCCGCAACGTTGCTCAAAACACGAAGCATGTAAACTCATAGCCGCGGTTCGTGGCACTGATGCGTTCATTGCCGGGCAATGTATCAACTCTTCCGACCGTCGTTCCCTTACGAGCATTTCCATTATCACTGGATTTATGCCGTATTTTTTATAGATTTCTACTACTTCTTTACTTGTGTCCATTAAATCCCTCCGTATTCCGTATATTTTCTTGTTTCGTTTTTTAAATGTGCCAAGTGTTCTTTAATTCATATTATACACAAAAATCTTGCCTTGTCAAGATTTTTGATTTATACTAAATCCAGATACTTAATACTATTTTATGAGCGACAAGCATCGTTGGAGCGACCCGGCAAATGTGGGCCAGCCGGATTATAATAAAATCACCAGGAGGGTTTTTTTGATATTTTTGTTTTTGCTATTTCTCACTTACATAAGAATAGGTATCAAATACCATTGGTTTGATTTTATTATTTCGTACTTTTCCTAAAAAGCCGCTTAAGAAGAATTTAAGAAGTCCGACCCCGAGTACTCGGGGTCGGACTTCTTTGTTAATGCTGCTTACCTGATGAATCTTCCTTTACTTCTTTTTATCGTCTTTTTCTTTAAATTCTCCTTCTATCGGACCTTCACTGTTGTTGCCGCCTTTTGTCTTACCGCCGGTAGATTCATTTCCTTGGCTTTTGTACATTTCGGCTCCCAATTTCTGGAGCGACTGGGACAGATCATCTGTGGCTTTTCTTATAGCCGAAATATCATCGCTGTCTTTGGCTTTTTTCAAAGCCGCGGTTTTCTCTTCAGTTTCCTTCTTAATCGCTTCGGGGGCTTTGGCTCCGGCGTCACGCAAAGATTTTTCCGCGGTGTAAATAAGATTGTCCGCCATATTCCGCGCATCAACCAGTTCTTTTTTCTGCCTGTCGGCAGATGAAAATTTTTCCGCCTCTACTTTCATTTTTTCAATTTCTTCTTTACTCAAACGGGAGGTGTCTTTGATGGTGATGTGCTGGCTTTTTCCTGTTGCCTTGTCTTTTGCCATGACTGTAAGAATCCCATTTGCATCAATGTCAAAAGTAACTTCAACCTGCGGTATGCCGCGCGGAGCAGGCGGAATTCCGTCCAGAATAAACCTGCCCAGTGATTTATTATCAGAAGCCATTGACCGTTCTCCCTGCAAAACATGTATTTCCACCGACGTCTGGCTGTCTGCCGCAGTGGAAAACACCTGGGACTTTGAAGTGGGAATGGTGGTGTTTCTGCTGATTAGAGGAGTCGCCACGCCTCCGAGCGTCTCAATGCCGAGAGTAAGCGGAGTAACATCCAAAAGCAATATTTCTTTTGCTTCTCCGCCGAGCACAGCTCCCTGAATCGCCGCGCCTATCGCAACGCATTCCATCGGGTCTACTCCGCGCTCTATTTTTCTGCCCACATAATCTTCCACGAATTTATGTACAATAGGCATTCTTGTCGGCCCGCCGACCAAAATTATTTTATCAATATCGTTTGGAATAAGTTTTGCGTCGCTAATCGCCTGCTCCACCGGATGCCGCATCCTGTCAACAATCGGTTTTATCAGCGACTCTAATTTCGCGCGAGTAAGTTTCATCGCCAGATGTTTTGGTCCGGCGTCAGTCGCGGTAATAAACGGCAAGTTAATATCTGTTTCCAAAGTTGTGCTTAATTCAATTTTCGCTTTTTCAGCCGCTTCGCGAATTCTTTGCATCGCTATTTTGTCATTGATAAGATCAATGCCGCTTTCTTTTTTGAATTCAGCCACCACATAGTCTATCAGCGCTTTGTCCATATCAGTGCCGCCAAGCTGAGTATCGCCCGAAGTGGATTTAACCTGAAAAACCCCTTCGCCGAAATCCATAATTGTGACATCAAGCGTTCCGCCGCCCAAGTCAAAAACCAGAACCTGCTGATCTTTTGCCGCAACTTTATCAAGACCGTAAGCCAAAGACGCGGCCGTGGGCTCGTTTATAATACGTACCACTTCCAGCCCCGCGATCGCGCCTGCGTCTTTGGTCGCCTGGCGCTGGGAGTCATTGAAATATGCCGGCACTGTGATAACCGCTTTTTCAACTCGTTGACCCAGATACGTCTCTGCGTCTTTTTTTATTTTTTGCAGAATAAAGGCGGAAATCTGTTCGGGTGTGTATTCTTTGCCGAAAATTTTGTACTTGTGATCCGTTCCCATTTTTCGCTTTGCGGCCATTACCGTTCCTTCCGGATTCATTATTGCCTGGCGCCGGGCCGGCTCGCCAACCAGAAGTTCTCCGGTTTTGGTAAAAGCCACTACAGACGGAAATGCCTTGCCGCCTGCGGTGATTCCTTCGGCTGAAGGAATTATGGTCGGTTTTCCGGCTTCCATCACAGCCGCGGCAGAATTTGAAGTTCCAAGGTCAATTCCGATTATTTTGGACATAATATTTTAAAATTTTTAATTGAATTATTTACTTGACTTTTTTCGCTTTTAATTCTAATATAAACTTAAGAAAAATTCAAGGGAGGAATAAAATGTTTAAGAAAGGACAGAAAGTCAGAATCAATCAGGAAAGCAAATTTGAAGACGGAGACGAAGAGATAGTTTTACTGCCATCGCATCCGGTATTAGAAGTCGCATACGATAACGGAAAAGGACGCACGCTTGTAAGTGGTTCGGGGATAACAATGTGGTTGATGTCATGGAGATTGGAAGAAGTAAAATAAGGAGGTGAAAAAGTTGAACATTAAAAAGATATTATTGGGAATAAAAAATCGGTTGGCGATGATAAACCTTTGGCTATGGTGGGAAGTGCTACAAGTCTATAGTTTTGTAGGCGAAACCGATAGCCCATCGGACTACATAGTTACTGAAACAACAGTTGCTCGCCTTCTATGGCACATTCTTGTTCTAATACTGGCACCAATCGCCATAGCTATAAAAATTATCGCCACGCTATGTGTAATTGTATACAAAATCGGCTCTATACGCCTCACTGCTTGAAGGAACTTCGGTTCCTTCTTTTTTTATTTCTCCCTCGCCACCTTCACTTTCGCTGTCCTGATCACCGCGCCGTTCAGTTTATATCCTTTCTGCACCTCTTCCAGAATTTCGCCTTCGGGTTTGTCGGATTCAATCATCTCCACCGCTTCGTGAATTTCCGGATTAAATTTTTCGCCAATTGATTTTATTTCTGCCAAACCGTTATTTTTCAGAAAATCATCCATTTGCGATTTTATCTGCGTCATTCCTTTTACCCAGTCCTTATTTTTGATTTCTTCCGGTATATGCTTTATTGCCAAAGAAAAAGTATCATAAATCGGCAAAATTTCCAAGATTAATTCTTGATTGGCGGAATTAACCAGTTCGGCGAAAAGTTCATTTTGCCTCTTTTTGTAATTTTGGAAATCCGCCATTACTCGCTTCCAATTATTCAGATAATCTTCTGATTTTTTCTTTTCTTCGGCCAGTTCTCGTTTCATTTTCGCCGCTTCATCTTCAATCATTTCCCCTTTTTCCTGCGGCATCAGTGGCTTTTCTTTGCCCTCACTATCAGCTTTATTTTTTTTATTATCAAAAAGCATAAATTTTCAGCTAATTTTCATTTTACACAATTTATCATGATTTTCAAATGAAATCAAGTCCGGGCTTTTTTATCCAAAACCGGTTTCCGTCTTTACTACACTGTCCCCAACCTTTCATAACAAAATCCTCCATTTGCTCCCTTTTAATATTTTGATAATAAATCCTGCTCCAGCATATTTTACTATCAAATATAAAAACATTCAATTTCAATCTGAATTAGTCCAACAAAAAAATGTTTCGCAGTCTGAAATCGTCATCAATCTCTTTGGCTGTGATAAATTTTACAAACGGTGAAATATTATAAAATTCTTTTATAAAATCCATTTCGTTTTTGCAATCGTAAGGATACACAAAAATACTTTCCTGAAGTTTGTGGAAACCCAGTGTTTTCAATTTCGCGCGTAAAGATTCGCGCGCGCGTTTCTTTTTGTCAGGAATATCGAAAATTACCATCCGCCATAGGCCATCCCATTCCGGTGGCGTTTTTATTTTCATCTCGTCAAATTTATATTGTAAGACGCGCTTATTGCCGCCTTCGGTAAATTCAATCCGTATCTGGCCATCCGGTTTTTCCGAAAAATTTATCATCCGCTGATTATGTAATCTTTTTAGACTCAGCCGCAAACGGGAGCGATTGTATTTTTTCCAGCTGATAAATTCTTTTCCAAGCAATGCCAACCCTGGCATCGTGACCACCGCACCAACCACGCCTGCGGCAAAAAGCGAACACAAAATGGTTTTGGTAATATTTTTTACGGAATATCTATAAGAATGTTTTTTCTTTTGCATTTTTGAATGATTAATTTGCTCATGACGCAGAAAAACCCTGAAATTTCAGATAATAACAGCATACCATTGCTTTAGGTTTTTGCCAATAGTTTATGCTGGAGCTGATTTTAGTAGCAAATTTTAATTGACCAAATTTTATCTATATTTTATTATATTTTTACGTTAATTTTGTTTGGGAACAAAAAATAAGCCGAATAGATTGCTCTATCGGCTTTTGGAAAGATTTTTCCATTCCGACTCCAGAAGGCGAAAGATTATCCTGTCGTAAAATTTTCTATTTACGAATTTCGCTTCTTTCTGCCGCGACTCTCTGGCAAAGCCAATACTCATATGGAACGCTATGCTTTGCGCGTTATATTCCATAACATGGGATTCTATGCGGTGAAGACCTATCTTAAAAAACGCGTAATCCAGTAAAAGATTTGCCGCTTCTGTACCATATCCTTTTCTCCAGCAGCTGGGGATAAGAGCAATCAAAAATATCGCATTTTGATCCCGTTTATTGACTCTCGCCAGCTCGCAGTCTCCGATCAATTGCCACGACCCGCCGACTTTTGCCTCAATGATAAATAATTTATCATCTTTTGGTTTATTTTTGATATGGTTTCTTTCCTTCTTCGTTACGGCTTTCTTTGTTTCCAGATCTAAAAAATCAGTATTAGCAATCCGTTTTAGAGTTCGCGGATCAGAGTGGCAGTTGATCACAAACGGAATGTCTTTTCGAGCCAGTGGTCGCAGTCTGACCTTATCGCCTTTCAATATTCTTCCCGTCATCTTTACCTCCTATATTTATATTTATTTTAAGAACAATTATCAAAATTATGTTTTATAATTTTGACTTTTCAGTATAGCACTTTTCAGCCATTTGTCAAGTTTTGCCTTTTGTAATATAATTAAATTGCTAATTTGCGTTTGGTATTATTATGATGAAAATAATCTCTGAAAATAAGTTTAAGTGGATTGATATTGAAAGACCTGACAAAGACGACCTTGAATACCTGAAAACAAATTTTAGAATCACAGATACTGTACTTAACCGGCTTATTCCGCCGATGAAAAGAGCGGAAATAGAGGATTACACGGACTATCTTTTTGTAATTCTTCATTTTCCAAATTTTGATTCTAAAATCGCGGCAAACGAGCCAGAAGAGCTTGACATAATAGTCACCAAAAATACCCTGATAACCTGTCATAACGGCGGAATCAATGAGCATCTTAACTTTTGCAGAATTGCACAAGGCGATTCTGCGGAGCGTAAAAAATATTTAGGCAAAGGCCATACGCACCTCCTTTACCACTTGCTTGACTGCCTTGTTGACACTCGCCTTCCGATGCTTGATCATATCGCGGAAAATATCAAAAAAATTGAAGGACAGGCGTTTAAAGGTCCCAACCGGTATGTGCTTGAGCAAATCGCGTTTATCAAAAGGGATATTATCACCTTCAGAAGCATAATCCAACCACAGCGCGCGGTAATAGAGTCATTGATACGAAAAATTGACCGGCTTTTTGGCGGAAAAATTTTTGAAGTTGACGCGCAGGAAGTTATCGGCTCCAATATCAAGGTTTGGAACACTCTTGAACACCACAAAGAAATGATAGAAGCGATTGAAGCGACTTCAAACGAACTTTTGTCTTACCGCATGAACGAGACAATAAAAATATTGACTGTTGTTTCGGTGGTTTTGACACCTATGGCGCTGATTGTTAATATCTGGGGAATGGGATTTGAAAATGAGCCGTTAAAAACTAATCCCTTGGGATTTTGGATCGTCATCCTAATCGTACTTTTTACCGGCGCCATTTTAACTTTATATTTCAAGGCCAAAAAGTGGCTATAGCGCCATCTTAATTTCAATTATGCTTTCGTTATACAACTCGCTTTCCCGCAAAAAAGAAGAATTCCGCCCCATAAGCCCGCCAAATGTTGGACTCTATACCTGCGGACCCACGGTTTATTGGTCCACTCACATCGGCCATATGAGCAAATATGTCGGAGATGATATTTTGCGCCGCGCGCTGATTTATAACGGTTATAAAGTCACGCATGTAATGAATATCACCGATGTGGGTCACCTTACTTCAGACGAAGACGCCGGTGAAGACAAAATGGAAAAAGGCGCGAGGCGCGAAGGCTTAACCGTTTGGGAGGTGGCAAAAAAATACGAGAAAGAATTTTTTGACACTATGGACGCGCTGAATGTCTTGCGACCAAACATTGTAGCGCGCGCAACCGAACATATTACCGAACAGATAGGACTGATAAAACGACTGGAGCAAAACGGCTACACTTACGAAACAGATTCAGCGGTTTTTTTTGATGTCTCAAAATTTCCGGACTATTGGAAGCTTTCGGGGCAAAAACTTGAAGAAAAAAAAATGGGCGCAAGAGAAGATGTGTTTATAGACAGGCAGAAAAAAAATCCGTACGACTTTGCGCTTTGGTTTAAAAGAGTCGGCCGTTTTAAAAATCATACTATGTATTGGAGCTCTCCCTGGGGCGACGGATTTCCTGGCTGGCATATTGAATGCTCGGCAATGTCAATGAAATATTTGGGTAAGAGTTTTGACATCCACACCGGCGGTATAGACCATATCGGTGTGCATCACCCGGCGGAAATCGCGCAGAGCGAAGGAGCAACAGGCAAGCCGTTTGTAAAATACTGGGTTCACCGCACTTTTATCACAATAGACGGCAAAAAAATGAGTAAAAGCCTGGGAAATTTTTATACGCTTAAAGATGTCGCTGATAAGGGGTTTAGTCCTATGGCTTTGCGGTACCTGTTTCTTACTGCGCATTATCGCACAGGCCTGAATTTTACCTGGAAATCACTGAAGGCGGCCGAAAACGGCTTGAATAAACTTTATGAGACCGTAAGCCAAATGAGCGCGGCAAAAATCGGCTGCGCTGAATTTGAGCGGGAATTTTTAAAAGCAATTAATGATGACCTGGACACGCCAAAAGCTCTTGCGGTAATGTGGAATTTGATAAAATCAAAATATCCGGATTCCGCAAAAAAGCAATCGCTTTTAAAAATGGACAAGGTCTTGGGTCTTGGGTTGGATAAAATTAAAAAAGAAAAATTGACAATACCCGCAGAGGTTAAAGAATTGGTAAGTATGCGAGAAGCTGCCAGAAAAAATAAGAACTGGAAACTGGCAGACGAACTGCGGAAAAAAATTGAAGAAAAAGGGTTTAGTATGGAAGATACGGCAAAAGGCGCAGTAATAAAAAAGAGGTAGTCCTAAAAATCAAGTTGTCAATAACCAGTGCATAACAAGAGGATAAATTTCCTCTTTTTTGGTGTTTACGAAATTTTTAATCAGTGATATTATTGATATGCAAAATTTTAGATTCACACTTTTATATGCCGGCAAAAAACGCAAAAAGCAAAAAACCAATTCCGTCTACCGATATTCTTTCCGCCAATCGCCTGCCGCCGCAAAACGTTGAAGCTGAGCAGGCGCTTCTCGGCTCGCTGATGCTGGACAAAGACGCGATTGTAAAAATAGAAAACCTGATTAAGCCAGAAGATTTTTACAAGAATCATCATAGCGAAATTTTCCGTGCTATGGTTGAGCTTTACAACCGACGCGAGCCGATTGATATTTTGAGTTTGACAAACCGGCTTGAGGAGCAGAATCTGCTGGAGCAGGTCGGTGGAAGCGCTTATCTGGCTAATTTGGTAAATTCAGTGCCTTCTGCTGCAAATATCGTTTATTACGCAAAAATCGTGCAGAAAAAATCGGTCTTGCGGCGACTGATTAATACTGCCGGACAAATTTTGACGCTCGGCTATGACGAAAATGAGGAAGTTGATAATCTTTTGGACGAAGCTGAGCAGTTGATTTTCGGCATTTCGCAAAAATACCTGAACCAGAGCTTTCTCCATATCAAGCCGATTTTAAACGAGGCATTTGACAGAATTGACCGCTTGCACCAGAACAAAGGCGAATTCCGCGGCTTAGCCACCGGCTTTAGGGACCTGGATATCGCGCTAAATGGATTGCAGAAATCGGATTTGATAATTTTAGCTGCGCGGCCGAGCTTGGGAAAAACTTCTCTTGCGCTTGACGTTGCGCGCTATGTTTCAAGTCAAGGGAAAAAGGCCGTGGGAATATTCAGCTTGGAAATGTCCAAAGAGCAACTTATTGACCGACTGCTTTGCGCAGAAGCAAAAGTTGATTTACGGCGGCTGAGGAGCGGAACATTGTCTTCCGAAGGAGAAAACGACGAATTCAGCCGGCTAAGCCAGGCGATGGACACCCTTGCAGCAGCTCCGATTTATATTGACGATGCCGGTTCAAACAATGTGATGGCAATGCGCACAATGGCAAGGCGGCTGCAGGGAGAAGTCGGTCTAGATTTACTGATAATTGACTATTTGCAGCTGATGCAGCGCGACCGGGATCAAAGATACAATCAGGATAACCGAGTGCAGGAACTTGGAGAAATAACCCGCTCGCTTAAAGCACTTGCAAAAGAACTGAATATCCCGATTATCGCGATATCGCAACTTTCGCGCGCTGTTGAATCAAGACCTGGTCAGGAGCCGCGGCTTTCAGATTTGCGCGAAAGCGGCACAATTGAGCAGGATGCCGATGTGGTGCTTTTGATCTATCGCCAGGACCGCGTAAAAGAAAATGCCGACAAAAATGTCGCAGATGTTATCGTTGCAAAACACCGCAACGGACCTATAGGCAGAATAAAACTGTATTTCCGCGAAGAAAGAGCGTCATTTGAAAGCTATACGAGCAATTTCAGCGGCTATGAAGAATATATCAACTCACAGGATTATAAAGACCTGATTACATATTAAATTTTTCTTTTAATGCTATAAGGATAATGCTTAAAAAATTTTGAAGCATTATCATGTTTATTACAATCATGCTTCCAAAACCAGTGGAGAATTTAATCAAGCATCTGTCGCGGCTTCCCGGCGTCGGTCCCAAATTCGCCGAGCGCCTCGCATTTTTTCTGGCAAACGAGCCAAAAACTTATCTTGCCGTTTTTGCAGATGCGCTTTCAGAATTTAGCAAGAAAATCCAGCTATGTTCCATATGCGGAAATATTTCCGAAGGAACTGTCTGCCCCATCTGCAAAGATCAGAGACGCGATAAAACAAAAATTTGCGTCGTTGAAAGCGCTTCCGATATTTTCGCCATAGAAAAAACCGGACATTATAAAGGACTGTATCATATTTTAGGCGGCGTAATCAGCCCGCACCGCAATTTGATGCCGGAAAATCTGCGAATAACCCAATTGATAAAAAGAGTTTCAGTGCCCGATAAAGAAGCAGGAGCGGCAAACAAAAAAAACTCCGTCATAAAAGTTGAAGAAGTCATTATTGCTACAAATCCCAGTACTGAAGGCGATACCACGGCTCTGTATATCGGAAAAATATTGGCGCCGCATAAAATAAAAATCACCCGCTTGGGACGCGGCTTGCCAACTGGCGGAGAGTTGGAATATATGGACGAAACAACTTTAGTAAACGCGATAATCGGCAGACGGAATATCTAAATCCGCTTTTATTAGCATAAAAAAAGCCCGACTTATAGCATATCGGGTTTTTTTGCTTTAGTTTTTACTTTTCCGCAATATCCACTATTTTCACTTCTGTATACGGCTGTCTGTGCCCTTTAAAAACTCTTTGCCTTTCCTTTTGCTTATACTTAAAAATAATTACTTTTGGCGCCTTTGCCTGTTTTAGTACCTCAGCCGCGACTTTAAAACCTTTTATCAGGGGAGTTCCGATTTTTGTATTATTGCCATCGCTCACCAATAGAACATTTTTAAAATCAATTTGTTCTCCTGCTTTGGCATTTAATTTTTCCACTTTTATTTTATCGCCGACCGAAACTTTGTACTGCTTTGCGCCGGTTTCAATTACAGCAAATTTTTTCATAAAGTATTTGATGATGCGAACCAAAATATCCAAGATTGCATCAGGGGATACCTCCAGAGGCGGATAAGCGGGGTTCCTCATACAATATGCAATCGCAGATGCTTTGGCGAGCACAAACGTTAATCAAAATTTAATTCCTGAATTTTATCAGGTATTATTTAAGATGTCAACATCGTTATTTCAATTCTTTCTCAATGTCGGAAATTTCTTTTTCAATAAATTTTTCAGAATTTTTTAGGGCGCTCTTTAAATTATTGCAGACTTCTTTTTCTCTTTTGTTCAACCGCGGGTTTCCGTCCATTTTCGCCACCTGTTTCTCCACTTGCTCTTTAAGCGTGCTAAACGCCCTGCGCACAACTTCTTTTGTTTCCCGCGTTTCTTTTTTAATCCTTTTTCTCCAAAAAGAAATCCTGTACCAGCTGTAAGCAATTATAACCAGTATTCCAACAAGTAGAATTATTAAAGTATTGATAACAGTCAGATAATCTATCACGAGCCGACCTATTTTCAAAACATAAGGCAAAGAAACTTCTATTGTGATTTTTTCGGAAAGCTCGCTCTTTGCTCCGCGGCTGTCTGTTGCCTGTGCCCAAATTTTATAAATTCCGTCTTTCAGCTTTTCTCCGGCAATAAATACGAATTCGCCTTTTTCGTCGCTTTTCACTGTTTGGTTTTTTGGTTCGTCTTTTTCTCTTTGCAGCCAAACAGCGACATCGGCATTTGGAACCGTAGAACCCCTAAGAGTTAAGGTCTCGGTGGTAAGGATTTTTTTGGGATAATCGCTGAAAATTGGGGCGGCAAACTGCTTGAAGGTTATTTCTTTGGTAGCGATGGTGTAGTTGCCAGCTTTATCAAACGCCTCTACTAAAATTGTTTTCTTACCCGGGTCCTGGCAGGACAAGGTATAGGGATTGCTCTTTACAACATCGGCAATAACGGTATTAAAATTTCCTTCTCCAACTTTCACTTTATAATAATTTATACCCGAATCGCTATCAGTTGTGTCAAAAACAATTGTCGGGCACGGATTTTCCGTCTCATCGCCGTCTATAACTTTTATATTAAAAGGCTTTGGGGGAGTTGTATCAATCTGAAATTTAAAATGAGAAATCGCACCCCAGCCGTAGGAATTTTTCAGCTTGAGGTGGAAATACCATATCCCGTCTTTTAAATTTTGATATGTCTTACTGTCAAAAAGTCCGTCTGACGCCGGTCCAGGGTTGCTCAGCGGCTTATCATTAAGATAAGCACTCACGCCGATTATATCCTTAGTTAAATTCCATCTGAATTCCGGGCTGTTCTGGCTATACCACTTTTCAGAATCCGGATGAGTGGGAGAATAAATTATGGGCGCAGGAGGAACTTTTGTTGATTTATTAATTGTGTTTGTTTGCTCGCCGGCTGGCGGCTGAGCCGTGCCTCCGGATTCCGCGATTGTGAATACCGCATTTCCTAATCCAGTCAAAATGTTTGTGCCCTTGCCGTCATTGGCGAGAATTGAACCGCTGGAAAAAGACAGGGTTGCATTTCCTGCTGCTTTGTTTTTGAAATTAATAGTTATAATTTTTCCACCCGAGCCGGTAAATCCGGGGTTCAACACGATTCCTTCAAAATTTATTAACCCTTCTGTGCTTGAAAAAGACGGCTCCTGCACCCAAAGATTGATTATTGAACCACTTTTTGAAACCGATAACACTTGTAATTTGTCCACAGGAAAGGAAATTTCTCCGGATACAGCGTTGGCTGATTCTCCGGCACTGGAGACAAAAATGCCAACTGAAAAAGTTGAACCGACAGCATACGAGCCGGTTGACGGTGATGTATAAAGAGTTGCGGCATGCGCACTACCGGCAGAAAACGGAAAATAGAAAACAGAAAATAGAATAAGGATCAATAGATTTCTAATCTTAAATAATTGCCTAATCATAATTCTACTTTCTATATTCTATTTTCTAAATTCTTTCTAATAAATTTCCTCCAAATTAGATAGCTAAAAAACGCCATTACCGCGATTATACCATAAATCAAATAATTTTGGTATATCCGGTACCAAGGCAGTACTTTTTGCGGCGGCAACATCTCAATTCTTTCATTTCTGGCTTTATCAACCGCTTTAACATAAATATAACTCGTCAATTTTTGGTCACGCAACAAATACGGGCTTTCAACCGCTATCCAATCCTTTGCCGATATTTGTTTTGCGCTTTGTCGTTGTGGCGATTCGCGGATAAAATATTCGGCGATGCCGGATATTTTATCTTGCGTTGCAAAAACCAAAAAATACTTGCCCCCAAAGATATTTGGGTCCCGCGCAATTTGCGGCGTAAATGGCTCAGGCGGCTCTGTATCTTTTGCGGGTATAGAAGGGGTGGTGGTCTTGGCCGGGATTCCGGCTGCTCTGACATTGAACTGTAAATTGGAAATTTTTATATCTGTTTGCGTGCCTATGCCGTCGTTGAGCAGAACTTTTGCTTCTTTGATTTCAAAACTCTTTTCGCCGACTTTTTTAGGGAGTAAAACAATCTTCAGAAGCTGGCCATTGCCCCCTTTAAATCCGCCGGGAATAATGCCTGAAAAATAAATTTCGCCTTTTTCATTGGAAAATCCTGATTTTTCCACCCATAAATTGATTATAGAATTTCCGTCGCTCGCGTCTTTAATTAAAAAATCGTCCGGAGAAAATTTCAGACGCATTTCAACCGCGTTGATTTCTTCTCCTTCGGTGTCAATATTTAAAATCGCCGTCGTCTCCTGACCGAGTGTTAATTCTTGCGGGGTAACAGAAAAACTCGCGGCATCTGCGGTTGACGCAAAACTTATGCCAAACAAAAACGCAAAACAGGCGCAAAATATTTTATTTTTTATCCCTTGATGCATCATAAAATCTTCTAATAGTGAGCCTCATATGGTCGGTTAGCCATACTACCCGGTCCAATAATACGCCATAATACTAAAATCCTTTAAATCCACTTTGCCGTCGCCGTCCAGGTCAACATTGGCTGGCGGGTTGGTACGTTTGTACCAATAAGCCATAATAGAAAAGTCAATCAAATTTACCCGGCCATCGCAACTCAGATCTGCCACCTTGCATTTTCCGCTTGTTTTTTTGGCCACGGTTTTTTCGCCAATGCTGAAATTCACAGCGCTTGAGTAACCGCTAATCGATTGACTGGCAATAGCTGCTTTGGATTTGGCGATGTGGGAACCGTAATCAAGTGAGTCGGTATCAAGGTTGTATAAATAAACGCCGTCTTTGTCAGCCGCTGTTTTAGCAAAAAACTCTGTCTCCGAGTTCACCAAGATTGTAATATCCGCCGCTGGCGCTGACTGGCCGAAAATCGCAAGGTTGTCCCCGCGCTTTACTTCATTTTTGTCAACAGAAATCGTTGGTGAGATAAAGATATCGCCCACTGCAGTGGCGGCGCCTTGCGTCACGCTCACCGGAAAAGTCAAAAGCGACGACCGATCACCTTGGTTATCTTCTGAATAAACGCTGAAAATATAATTTCCAGCTGAAAGTCCGGAAAGAGTCATTTGGAAATTTGCGTCAGTACTAGCAATGGTTGTTGCCGCTATTTGGGCATCTTTTAAAAGCGTTACCGTGCTTTGAGGATAGGCCTTGCCGCTGAAATTTACTGCGGTAATGGGCGGCGGAGCGTAGCCGCCTCCTCCGCCGCCACCACCTCCGCCACCGCCTCCGCCAGAAGTGCAATTAGAGGTATTAAAAGTGCAATTGGTATTGCAACTTAAAGTACCTCCGCTAAAGCCCTTGCTTTGGCAAGTTTGCCCGGCCAAATCGGTTCCGTCGCACTCTTCAGTGCCATCCTTAATATTATCGCCGCAACCAGGCACCGTGGCTGAGATATTCACTGTTTTTTGTTCGGCTGAAACTTGGGGAGAGAGAAAAAATAGAAAATAGAAAGCAGAAAATAGAATTAAGGTAAAAATAAGCAAGGGGGGCAAAAACAAAAAAAGATTCGTATTTTTCAATTCGAATTTTTGATTTTTGTAATTCATTTTTTTAAAATTCTATTTCTACTTTCTATATTCTAAAATTTCCTTCCCTGGCTTTTTTGATAATCCATTGATTATATCTTTTAACCCCTTTTGTTGCCAAAATAATTACGAAAAGGGAAACAATAATTATAATTATCAGAAGCTGCCAAGGGATAATCCAGAAACCATAGCTTGCTTTATTTTCTTTGTCGCCGAATTTCAAATTTAATTCCGCGCTGTATCTGCCAAAGGCAAAATTGTTCCACTCTTTCTTTGCTATTTGCAAAAATCCCGTTTTTTCTGCCAAATTGGCAGGCGCCGAAGACGGTTCCTCTTTGGTTGTCTCTCCCCAAATTATTTCAAACTTTCTAACGCTTTGTGGCAAGACATTGCCTTCTTTAGGGTTGGCTGCTAAATCTACTGAAGTTTGCCCTAAAATATTTTTTATCTTTATATCTCCCGCGGGTTTAACGCGGTTATTGCCGCTGTTTTGGAACCGATAAATGAATTTTACTGGCAGAGAAGCGAAAATTTTTTGATTGTTGCCAGCATAAAATCCTAAAATTCCGCCGCCTTCTTTGGTTTGGCCCGAAACTTTTAATAAAACGAGAATGCCGAGTTTTGCCCCAACCGAAACCTGTGATTCGGCAGCGCCTGCCGCTGGAACAGTACCCCAGAAAATCGCGGCAAAATGTCCACCCGGATCAGCGCTTTCGGGTATTTTAATGGTGAACGGAACAGTTTTCTGCTCTTTGCTTTTGAGAATTACCTGTTCAGGAGTCTTAAACCAAGTTGCCAGTCCTTCTTTTGCCGGAACAAAGCTGGGGCTTCCGGATTCGCCCTGCGCTTCAAAATTTGCAAAAGAAGAATAAAAAGTAGTGGTTTGAGGTTCCTCGTTAAAAAGCTGAAATTCGCTTTTGACTGTTGTTCCCGGGTTGCCGCTCAATTCCAGTTTTGCAGGCGAAACAGTCAGGGCTTGCGCTTTTTCGGCCACGCTAAAAAACACTAATATAAAACTAATAACCACTAAATATTTAGTGTAAGTTCGCGTCAACATTTATTTTTCGTGTTAATTCGTGTTTTTCTTATCTTATTCGTGTCCTCATCGCGTTTTTCAGAAGTTTGCCGTGGCTACATAAGTCAAAGTGGTGGAATAAGTGCCAGCCGGAGTTGTTCCGGCGATGTTGGCGATGTAAGAAACGACGCAAGTCGTATTATTGATCGCGCCAGTAGAACTGGCAACGGTCTCGCCTGTAACAAACCTGAAAGTATTGGCAGTGCTGTAATTGGTAGCGGCCGCGCCTATCGGCGTAGTGCCAGAACAGGCAGCACCCACAGCGGGTGTAGTATTGGCAACCAAATTAACGCCAAATTGCGCCGTACCAGTGGTTGAAGTACACCCAGTGGCGCAAGCAGCAATGGTATTGCCGCCGGAAGTAAGAGTTGCTCCCGAAACTGTTACCGTCATTCCTGAGGTACCGTTGGTGGAAAAGATAAAGTTATGCGAATTGCTTTGTACCGCGCTTGTGGAAAGCGTGCCGAGAGACAATGTCGTCGTAGCCATACTGAAGCTGATGGTCTGGCCAACAGTACCGGAAACCGCCACCTGGTCATTGCCGGTAATCACAACAGAAGTACTACCGCTATCTGCCATAGTTCCGTTAATCGTTATAGCATAGGTTCCAGCAGTGGCCGGGTTCGTAATTTTAGTAGCAGATATTCCGATATTAATCGTTACAGCGGTGGCCGCCGCGATTGAATTGCTTGCACACATAGTAAAAGTCACGTTCTTACTGCCTGCAGTATTGCTTGAAGTAAAGGATGCATTATTGCTTGCTCCGGAACAGGGACTCACTACTGTGATATTTGTGCCTGAGAAATCAGACGCGGCAAAGGTCGTTGGAATAGTCCATGCATCGGCAAAGTTAATCACTATTGTCTGGCCAGCCGTAACTCCCGTAGGGGTGGTAAATTTAATTGTTTGCTGGGCAGTCACAGGACTGATTGCCGTTCTCGAAAGCGTATCCGAAACACTGGTTAAAGCAGCTGCTTTGGCTTCTTCTTTAGGCAGATTAACCAAAACCGCCAGCAAAGCCAAAATTAAACCCGCGCTTATAATTTTTGCTGTTTTCATAAGATTTTTTAAATAAGTTAAATTTTAAAAGTTGTACCTTGTTTTTATTTTAACATACCTACTTTTAAAGGGCAAACGAGTTGTGGATAACCCTTATTTGCCTTTTTTGTATTCTATTTTCTACTTTCCGCTTTCTAAAAAGTTCCTGTTGCCACATAGGTAAGAGCAGTGGAATAAGTGCCTGCCGCAGTAACCGCGCTGATATTTGCCAAATACCGCATTGAAAAAGTAGTGGTTGTTCCGTCGCCTGCGCCAGAAGCTACTTGACTGGTGGTACCAGAGGTAGCCGCGTAGGCAAATTGACCAGCAGTACCATAAGGAGAGGTAACTGTGCCAGTGCCGCTGGTAATATTTATCCGGAGGCCAAATTGTTGAGCGCCAGGGTTAGGAGCTGCGCTTGTTCCGCCGATTGCGGCAATCGTATTAGCCCCTGAAGTAAGAGTCGCTCCTTGCACAGTTATTATATATCCGCCTGCCGCATTAGTGGAAGCAGTAATGGTGTGCGCTTCTACTTCAGTGGTTGAACCAGTGCCTCCGGCATTGGCATAAGTTGAAGCTGTGGTGCTCAAAGTGCCAAAGCCAACACTGCTTTGGGAAAGGGTGAAAGAAAGCGTTTGGGCACCTCCCGCCGCAGCAACCTGGATAGCAAGAATTTTGGCTTCGCCATTTATACCAGTGGCTGAAGCCAGAGCCCTTGTATCGTAGGTCTGATTTGCTGGCGCGCTTGCCTCGCGCCATAAAAGCCCATCAGCAAAGTCACTACAGCCAGAAGTAACGCTGCAGAGGTTCATATCAAACGTGCTTGTGGCTTGAGCAGCGGCATTGGCTACAATCCGTTTATTGCCAGCTAAAATGTCTACTTGGGCAGCAGAAGGATTAGTAAATTGATTGGCTGAAATCACTACATTTTCGCCTGCCCCCAAAGTAGTGGCTAAACTGCCAATGGTGGTCTCGGTTGTTCCCACTGCCACGCTCGCGGTGTCAAGAAAGGCGCTGGAAAGACCGTTTAAAACAATAATTTTTGCCTCGCCATTGATACCAGCGGCAGAAGCAAGACTGGTAATATTATAAGCAGGAGCAGCTGCTGCTCCAGGATCGCGCGCTATCAGCAAAAATCCAGTGCCCCGATTGACCCTTCCTGTTCTCGTCAGTCCAATGAGGAATTGGTTGGAAGCAAGCACGGTTGCGCCTTTTTTGAGTTTGAGGTTGCCGGCTCCAATAGTTACTGTTGAGCCCGCGGTATTATCAAGCTGGACCGCGGCAATCACCACATTATCTCCAGCTGGCAAACCAGTTGCTGCATGGGAAAGAATAGTGGTTTCGGCGGTGCCAATAGCCGCATTAACTCCGTCCTGAAAAGTAGAATTAGGCGGGGAGCCGTTAATCACAGTCATCTTTACTGCGGCAGAAATACCCGTGGCCGAGGCAAGCGCAGTAACATCATAAGTAGGGTTAGCAGCTGCCCCGGCATCTTTGTAAAGCAAAAACTGGGTTTCCTGCGGGAAAACCGAACTACCGGGAACCGTCCCGCCTCCCAACCGAATTAGATTTTCATTTGAAGCAAGCACGGTTGCGCCTTTTTTGAGTTTGAGGTTGCCGGCTAAAATGTCGGTATTAGTAGCGGCAGTGTTCCTGAGGGAAACAACAATAATAATCAAATTGTCGCCAGCTGGGAGAGTGGTTGCGAGGCTTCCGATATTGGTTTCGGTAGTTCCAACGACAGTAGCAGTGCCATTCAAAAACGCCGAATCCGCTGCTTGTACCTCCTGAATTTTTGGCGGAAAATTGAAAATCTGCGGCCAGCCGGAAAAAATCCAACTGAAAATTAGAATAAAAATCACTG
>CAZKGJ010000003.1:0-27700 GCA_964552415.1 uncultured Candidatus Saccharibacteria bacterium | reverse complement strand
GGAGCAGATTATTTCTGTGGCAAACGACCCGTTCCCGTCCAGAAATCCGAAAAAGCGAGCAAAACTCGCTTTTTTTGTTCCGAATTTAACCCTATTTGAATTACCTTTTTCATGCTAAAATAGATTAAGAATTAAAATTTTTAAGCCAATTCCATGTTATCCCTTGACCAAGAAAAATGGGTAAATCATCTATCCGTCACCGACAAAATTAAAATCATCCCATATAATCCGAAAACAAAATTAGTTTTCCTGAAGATAGAAAAAGAAATCCAGAAAGTTCTGAAAAACGCGTATGTTTTCCATCGCGGCGCTACCAGTTTGGGCATTTCCGGCCAAGGGGAAGTAGATTGCTATATTCCGGTTGATGAATCTGCTTTTAATGATTATTTGGAAAAGTTAACAGGATATTTCGGCAAAGCCGGCAGTATTTATCCGTTACGCCGTGCCCGGTTCGTTAAATATATCGATGGAATAAAAATCGAAATATTTTTGATAAACAAAAATGGCGATGACTGGATAAACGGTCTGAGATTTGAAAATTATCTCAAAAACCACACAGAAGCTTTAGATAAATACAAAAAGTTGAAAGAAGAAGGAAGCGGTTTATCGGTACGGGAATATTATCGGAGGAAAACGGAATTTATCAATGATATTTTGTCAAAAAATTAAAAAGATAAACATGATTAGTAAAAATTCAGGAGCCAAAGAAATCCAGCAAGTTTCAATCAAAGGCATATTATGCAGAGACAATAAGGTTTTAGTTTTGAAAACTGCCAGAAGCGGGAGATGGGAATTGCCCGGCGGCAGGATTGATTTTGGAGAAAGCGTTGAGCAAACGCTTAAAAGAGAAATGAAAGAGGAGTTAGGTTTTGAAAAAGTAAAATTGGGAAACTTCAACCATATCTGGTCATTTGTCTCGGAAAGGAACAGAAACAATCACCATTTCATTATTCTGGATTTTGAAATTTTTACCGATGAAAAAGGTATAAAATTGAGCAAGGAGCATACTGAATATAAATGGATTGGGGCAGATGATTTGGATAAGTTGAATATGCGGGAAAGACAAAAAGAATCCCTAAAGAAATATTTTAAAGAAAATCCATGCACCACATCGCCATAATGAAAAAATCATGGGGATTAACAGAGAAAATTCTCAACGGACAAAAAAGAATTGAATCTAGATGGTATAAGGCAAAATGCGCGCCTTGGGATAGGATAAAAACAGGCGATATTGTCTTCTTTAAGGGTTCCGGATGTCCAGTTTCCATCAAAGCCGAGGTGGAAAAAGTTATCCAGTTTCCAGATTTAACCGTACAAAAAGTAAAAGAGATTTTAGATGAATACGGCGATGCCGATGGACTTGAAAAAGAAAAAATTCCCGAACTCTTCGAGAGATTCAAAGACAAAAAATACTGCTTGCTGATTTTTCTGAAGAATCCTCAAAAAATTGAACCCTTTGAAATCAATAAAAAATGATTCGGGGCCATGGCGGCATGGATTACCGTAAATAATGTAGATAAAATAAAAATTAATCAGGTATAAAAAAATGTAAATAGAACTTGAAAGGACATTTTTATTAAAGAATTTACCCATAGATTTAAAAAATTTAAAATCAATGGAGATTTTTGATATTTACATTCCTCGGGCAGAACCGCACCCAATCCTAAGGATCAGGAAGAAAGGGGATAAATATGAAATTACCAAAAAAGAGCCGGTGGCAGGCAGGGATTCTTCGCGGCAGAGCGAGCTGACCATTCCTCTGTCTAAAGAAGAATTTTTAGATTTAATCGAGCTGCCCGGCAAAAGATTGCGGAAAATCCGCCATTATTATCCCTATAACGGCTTGATAGCAGAGATAGATATTTTTCAGGATGATTTAAAAGGATTGGCATTGATAGATTTTGAATTTAAAACAATTGAAGAAAAAGACAAATTTCTTATGCCCGAATTTTGTCTGGCTGATGTAACGCAAGAAAAGATTACGGCTGGCGGAATTTTGGCTGGCAAGAAATATTCAGAGATAGAGACGTTTTTGAAGAAGTACGGGTATAAAAAATTTAAAAATATAAATTAAAAATTTGTTATGACACCAAAAATAATTTTTAAATACTCTTGGATTTACGACCAGAACTGGAAAGAATGGATAAAAGTTTATGAAAAAGGTAAAAAATATCCATATCCTGATTCCATGCAAGTACAAAATTACATTAAAAGGGTTGAAAAGTTATGGCAAAAGAGCGAGAAGCAAGTCCTAGAGGAAATGTCAAAAATAGCGGGCTTAAAATGGAAAGAAAAAAGCATTACTTGCTATGTGGTGGGTAATTGCGTTCCGTTTTCCGATCCTTTAACGCCGCGAGCTTACGAGAAGAAGCCTGACTATTTTATTGATGTTTTAGTTCAAGAATTGATCCATCAATTATTTACTCAGGAAGGAAATTTAAGACAATCAGCCAAAGCTTGGAAATATTTTGAGGAAAAATATAAAAATGAACCGAGTCGGGCAACGATACATATTCCCTTGCATGCTATTCATCGGCATATTTTCTTAAAGTTCTTTGGGAAAAAGAGATTAAACAGAGAAATTAAAAAAGCTAGCAAATGGCCTGATTATAAGAGAGCGTGGGGTATTGTTCAAGAGGAAGGTTATCAGAATATTATTAGAGAGTTTAAGAAAAGGATAAATATAAATGCAAAATAAAAATCTTCAGAAAAAATTAACACCGGAAATTGAAAAGCAGCTAGGATCAGAAATAATCGGTATACAAACTCCTCCACAGGGAATGGATAGTGAGGCATTTTTTGTAATGGATAATAATAAAAAAGAATATGCGGTAAAACGCGGCAAAAATGCAACTAGCGATGTTGTTGCCTATAATTTACTTAAAAAAAATAAAGTTAATATTCCCATACCAAAATTATTCGGCAGTTTTATTTTTGAAGACAAAACAGTCGTGATTCTTGAAAAAATCAATTTCCCGCTGTTAGAATCTATTCCGCAAGATCAGATGCATAGGTATATCCCCTCTATGGTTAAAAATCTTAAAAAAATCCATCAAATAAAATCTGATAAAGCAGGATCGCTAACGGAAAACAAGAAGAAAAGCTGGAAGGAAATAATATTATCCAAATTTACAGGCAAAGATTCAGTGCTCAACTGGAATAACATCGTGTTTAGGAAAGGATTAGATGCAGAGTTAATCCTGAAATCCATTAAAAATATTGTTGAAATAATTAAAAAAACCGAATTTATCGATCGGTCATATTCTTTTCTCCATACGGATTTTAACCAGAGAAACCTATTCGTAAACCCGGAATCAGATGAAATTACCGGAATTGTTGATTGGGGCGAGGCTATGTTCGGGGATCCGATTTACGATTTTGCAAGAATCAGGATGTATATCTGGCATTTTAACTTAGAAAATGATGTCCTGGAAAATTATTATAAGTTAGTATCTTTTACTTCGGAACAAAAACAGTTGGAAGAGTTTTACTGGCTTTCGAGGATTATAGAATATCTGGCTTATTACTCTGAAGAGCTAAACGAGTTTAATGTCGGAAGAATAAAATTGCACCAAGATTTTCTTAAAAAATATAAATGGGAGAAATGAGGCAATTGGATTACAATGTAAACATGAAATCAAAACTTCTAAAACTTAAACCTTTCCAAGAAACTTTGAATGCCGGTTATTGCGGTCCGGCCAGTTTTAAAATCGTGCTCGGATATTACGGAATCGATAAGCCGGAAAAAGAGCTGGCAAAATTATGCGGAACAGATAAAAAACTCGGTACTGACGATAAGGTAATCGAAAAAGCGGCAGAAAGCCTAGGGCTTAAAGTCAAAATCAAAAATTTCAGCAGTTTCAAAGATATTGCCAAATGGATAGATAAAGGAATACCCGTTATTGTTAACTGGTTTACGAGAGGGCGATTGGATTATCCTGAATCTGCTGTTTCCGATGGCCATTATTCGGTTGTAGCCGGTTTGGATGATAAATTTATTTATCTTCAAGACCCGGAACTCGGAAAAATGAGAAAAATAGAAAAAGATGATTTTATGGCGGTGTGGTTTGATTTTAAAGGAAAATACATCAAGCCGAACGGACTGATTATAAGGCAAATAATTGCGATATACAAATAAAATGGCAAGCAAACGAGTACGAGCAATCATTATCGATCAAAACCGCATCCTTCTTATCAAAAGAGTCAAAAAAGACTCGACTTATTGGGTTTTCCCGGGCGGCGAGGTAGAGCCGAACGAAACAAATGAGCAAGCTTTAACGAGAGAATGCAAGGAGGAATTAGGGGTTAATGTAAGAGCCAAAGATTTATTTTTGAAGGTGGATTCTCAAAAGCCGGAAACTCGAGGACAGAAAGAACATTTTTATTTTTGCGAAATCACTGGCGGAATAATCGGAACTGGCAACGGTCCGGAATACGAAGAAAATTCAAAATACGAAGGCAAGCATATCATAGAGTGGGTAAACATTTCCGAATTGTCCAAGATTGATTTAAAACCGGCAAAAATAAAAGATTCAATTTCTGATATTTTAAGCAAACAGAAAACAAATCTATTAAAAAATATTATCGGACAATACGATTTGAAAGATGCGGCAAAGTTAAAGTTTGTCAGAGAATCCAGCGATAACATAGTTTATTCAATCGGTTCCAGTAATAAAAAGATATTGCGTATCAGTAAAAGACTGCCGGCAGAAGATATTAAATTCGAGTTTGATGTATTCGAGCATTTATCAAAAAATAATTTTCCCATTCCAAAATGGAACAAAACCAAAAATGGAAAAATATTTGTCCAAAATAAAGATAACGTTGCAGTTTTATTTGATTTCTTAGACGGTTACAAAGCAAAAGTCGATAAAGACAATTTACCGAATAAAAATCAGTGCCATACCGCCGGCAAGAACTTGGCTTTAATGCACAATCTTGGCTTGAACTTCAAATCAGATTCTTCCAGGAAAAGGAATATTTTTTCCGAGCTGGAAAGGGCGATTGAAAGAAAAGATATTTTTACCGATCAATTTGAAGGCGGAAAAGAATTCGTAGAACAAGTTAAAGAAGTTGTTGAATTTGCCAAGAATGATAAAAGCACAACCGGATTGATTCATAATGATTACAGGCCAAGTAATGTTATTTTTAAAAATGACAATGAAATAAGCGGAGTTATCGATTTCGACTGGAGCTGCAACAGTCCGCTCATTAAAGATTTGGCGCTCGCTGCAGTTGAATGGTCTTTCCCTGATGGCCGGACAGAACCAAGCTGGGAATTATTCAGTGCGTTTCTTGAAGGTTATAATTCTGTTGCCAATAACAAATACGAGAAAGGCTCGCTACTTTACTCCTGGATTAAATTCGCAACCCTGTCAGATGCTTGCACGTATTTTTGCGACTTGGCAGATGATACGGAATCAGCTAAAAAGATTATGAAATCATATATGTACAGGAAATATTTATTTTTCTGCAAATATTTTGAAAATTAGAATTAATAGCGTGAATCTGTCAGAAGTTGGCTGATTTTTTATTTTGTGCGGAAATTTAATGCAGAGGCCTTTACTTTATTATCAATCTGTGCTATTCTACTATGTTAAGTTGTACGGAAACAAAATCGGTTTAAACCAACATTTTAGTTATTTTTTATAAAGTGGAATTGAGTAGTATGCATAAAAAAACATTATCTGAAAGAACGGATTATAACCAAAACCGGCAATTAATCGGAACCGTTTCCGATTTAAGGTCATTGCGCAATAAGCTGTCAGAACAAAAAATCATATTAGGAACCGGCTGTTTCGATCTATTGCATGTTGGGCATCTTTATTTTCTCAAAGAAGCGCGGAAGCAAGGAGATGTTTTAGTGGTTGGCATCAATAGTGATCGATCAGTTAGCGCAATTAAAGGACCGGATAGGCCGATTATTAAACAAGATCAGCGCGCGGAAATTTTAGCGGCATTCAGGTATGTCGATTATGTATTCATTTACGATAGCGTTGTTGCAGATGATTGCATTCTGACTCTTAAACCGGATGTTTACGCCATTGGCGAAGAGAGCGTAAATGGTTATCCCAGCGAATTAGCAGCAGCTAACAGCGTCAAGGCACGCGTACATGTTATAAAGCGCATTCCGTCTCTATCCACTACATCAGTCGTTTCAAATATTTTAAAAACAAATCTTAATAAAGATTAATTATGAAAGGAAAATAAATATGCCATCCGTATCAAATTCCAAAAAATCGGAAAGATATAAAAAATCAGAGAAGCTGGTTCTTAAAGCGGAATCCTGCGATGCATGGGCTGCTACGCGGCGGAAAAATTATTATTCCATTGAAGGAGCGTATCCAATTTATGGAAGTCATGCAAAAGGCGCGTATCTTTGGGATGTGGACGGCAATCGATATGTAGACTATGTTTTGGGATATGGTACTATCGTGCTGGGCCATGCGGATAAAAGAGTAACCAATGCGGCAATAAGAGAACTTAAAAAAGGCAATTGCTTGTCGCCGTTATGGAAGCCGGTTCAAGTCGAATTAACAGAATTATTGAAATCCGTGATTCCCGGCGCAGAGACGGCTTTTTTAATGAAAACCGGTTCGGATGCGACTAGCGGTGCACTCCGTCTCGCGCGAATTTATACAGGCCGCACTAAAGTCGCAAGATGGGGGTATAATGGATGGCATGATTGGGCAACTCCTCGTCCGGAAGGTGTTCCTGCGTCAGTTAGAGCTGAAACATTGGAATTCCGCTATAATGATTTGGCATCCCTTAAGGCGCTACTTGAAAAATATCCGAATCAGATTGCTTGCGTTTTAATGATGCCGTTTGAACTCGATGCTCCGTATCAGGGATTTTTACAAGAGGTAAAAAAGGTTGCGCACGATCATGGCGCGCTTTTAATATTCGATGAGATGCGGTCGGGTTTCAGGATGGCTCTCGGTGGGGCCCAAGAGTACTTTGGCGTACAGGCAGATTTAGCCACATACAGTAAATCAATGTCAAATGGCTACCCGATTTCCGCTATTGTCGGGCGGGCGGATATTCTTCGTGGAGTCGGCCTTACAAAAATGACAGCCACTTATTTCGGCGCTTCTGCGGAAATGGCGGCTGCTATCGCTACAATATCTGTATTGAAAAACACAAATTCAATATCGCACATCTGGAATATGGGCAAACTGTTTCAAGATGGCATTCGCAATCTTATAAGCGAGTATAAAATACCTGCTCAAATTATAGGATATCCGCCATTTCCTTTTATACAATTCACTATCCCGGAAGAGGCGGAAAGGGAACTGGCCAAAGCTGCATTCTATTCGGAAACAGCCAAGTTAGGCGTACTGTTCCATCCAAACCATCATTGGTATATTTCCGCTGCTCATACCGAAAAAGATATTACGCATACGCTTGATGTATGCAAGAAAAGTTTCGAGTTATTACGCTCTGTAATTAATAAAAGTTGAAAATTAAAATTTTATAAAATCCACAGCATTATGAAAAACCAAAAACAGACTGATCAAAATAATATACGTCCTTCCTCTTCCGAACAAGCCACGCGCAAAAAGTTATTGCAGATGTTCGAGGAAACTCCGATTCCGCGGGAACAAATATTGGAAAATTTGGAATTATACATGCGTCCGCAAAGGATTTCGGAAATTATAGCACTTCAACAAGTCTATAAGAAAATTATAGACGTGCATGGCATCGTAATGGAATTCGGCGTGCGGTGGGGACGGCATCTGTCGGTTTTTAGCGCTTTGCGCGCCGTTTACGAACCTTATAATTTCTATCGCAAGATAGTCGGGTTTGACACCTTTACTGGATTTTTAGAAGCTAATCCTGAAGACGGCAAATCGGATAGAGTATACAGGGGTTCTATGCGCGTATCAGAGAAATACGAAAAATACTTGGACACGATTTTGATGTTGCATGAAGCTGAAGCGCCTTTGTCGCATATTCGGCGCATGGAATTATATAAAGGAGATGCGCCTGTTGAATTAAAAAAATACTTAGAAAAGCACCCTGAAACGATTATAGCGCTGGCTTATTTTGATATGGATCTATTCAAACCGACGAAAGAATGTTTGGAACTGGTTAAGCCTTATTTAGTAAAAGGCAGTATTCTGGCATTTGACGAACTTCTGCATCCTGAATTTCCCGGTGAAACGCAAGCGCTTAAAAAAGCGATGGATGTCACGAAATATAAAATTAAACGATTACCAACCTCGCCTTACCCATGCTACATTGTTATATAAATATATTGGAATTAATTAATGCCAGCTTTTCGAAATATAATTTGAAATAAAATTCATGGATTATAATGCTATTCTAAAATGGGCCGCCGGATCAATAAAGCCGCTTCCGACCACTCTTGAATTCGATGAAGAAGTATTGATTGGTTTGATTGATCTCCATAATTTATCAGGAAGATTCCTACAAAAGCTTGCAAACCATGATGCGCCTTATTTTACTCCTGAATTTAAAGAAGCTGTTAATAAATTGCACTTACAAACAAAAAAGCGGGTTATCCAAAACATGAATGCTGTCCGGGAAATAAATAAGAAGCTGCCCGCGAGTACTAAGCTAATTGTTATTAAAGGTTTTTCCGCCCATGTCCTGACTGGTGAAGAAAACGTTATGCGATCCGGCGACATAGATATTGTCTGCAATAATGCTGAAATACTTGTAGATACTCTGAGCAATATGGGTTACCGACAAACTCGAACTCCTTTTTTGCATGAAGTCGGAGAATATACGAAAGGTGACATTGAAATAGATATACATAATCATTTTCCGGTATATTTTTACCCTGATTTAATATTAAATGCTGATTTGATGCCGCATAATAATTCAGGCATATGGCAGCAGAATTATAAAATAAAACAGCGTAAAATTACTTATAACGATTTATCAAATAACTCCTTTCAAGGAGGTATGCCGAATGCAACGCATATTACAGTGGCGGATCCTAATATACTATCGATAATTATATGCGCGCATGCTTTTATGAACTATACCAATATCTGGTCCATTTCCCACAGAAGAAAAGCTTATGTCAGGCTAGGCGAGATTGCTGATCTATTTGATTTAGCCAATCATAAATTTTTTAACAACAAAAAATTTTTATCTCTGGTGAAACAATTTGATGCAAAGGATGCAGTTGAATGGGCTGCAAATACCGCTTTTATATTATTCGGAAAAAATCCGTTGCCAGTTCCTGATAAAATAAACTTCAGCAACGAATTTCCATATGCACGTTTTCCTCGCTGTTTATGGTGGAATTTTTGGGCTAGCATACCATGTCAGACGGATAATCTTATTCAGAAATACTGGCTGTCTATGCAAAGACTCAGCGAAGAATTGGGTTCTACTACACTGACCGTTAAGCGCGGTACCACCGGAAAATATGCTACTTTTAAATATAAAGGAAGCAGGTCGCTGCAGCGTTTTATTTCCCAGAATATAAATCCCATTAAATTAATATTGGAGGTCAGCAAAATAAAAACCGGTATTATAATCCGCCTGAAAGCGCTATCGGATTCAAACGCGGATATTAATCGAGTTCGAATAGATTTCGGGCACGAGTCAAGCGAGTGGATTTATTCAGTTAATAGCCGCACCCAAACTTTAGTAGGAGCGCCTGCCGATATATCTTTTGATAGACGCGGCGCAAACTATGAAATAAATTTCAAATGCCCATGGAAAACGCTTGGCCAATACGCTCATAATTCAAAAAAAGCAGCTTTGCTAATAGGAGTAGGCGAGCAATCTCGCCGCGGTAAATTGACCAATAGCGTGCTTATTCCGCTTATAATTAATTTTCAATAAATAAAATTTAACAAAATATTTATGCAGGGAGCTTTAATCGGTTTTGGAACAATTGCAGCCGGGCATATGGATGCTTATTCAAAAATGAAAGCTAAAAATCTTGGCATTACAGCGGTGGTAGATTCTTCGCTTGAACGGCGGCGTGTAAAAATAATCAGTCCTGGTGTAAGAACTTATGAATCTATTGCGGAGATGTTCTCCTATGAAAAAATAGATTTTATAGATATTTGTACGCCGCCTCATACGCATTTTGATTACATCTGCGCCGGACTCAATAACAATTGCCATGTTATCTGCGAGAAACCTTTACTATTATCAACGGAACAGTATAAAGAAATTTTGTCTTTGGTTAAATCCGGCAGTAAGATTGTGTACCCGAGCCATAATTATAAATTTGCGCCTATCCTGCGGTTTATCAAAAAAATCGTTGAATCGGAACAATTCGGACAGATTGTAAACGGGCATTTCCGTACGCTTCGGTCCGGCCATGCCATAGGCGTTCCAGAATGGGATCCCCACTGGAGGCGCAATCCAAAAATATCAGGCGGAGGCATTGTAAGAGATCACGGACCGCATAGCATTTATGTCGCTTGCGATATATGCGGGCAATTTCCTATAGCCGTTTCATGCATTACGGGCAACCTGAAGATAGACCAATATAAAGATACCGAAGATACAGCATTGTTGACTTTGCACTTTGGCGACAGTTTTCAATTCACAATAGACCTTTCATGGGCCGCCAGTTTCCGCAACACCTATTACGCGATTAGCGGCAGCACGGAAAATATTATAGTTGAAAACGATCAGTTAATTCGCACGGCAAAAAATGGCAAGGTAGACAGGCAATCTATATCGTCAGAATTTAATGATCCATCCCATAAAGCATGGTTTCAAGATATGTTCCTAGACTTTATAGATACAGTTGCAAATCCTGATAAACAGATGCCATTATTGAAAGAGGCGTTTATTACAGCCTTGGTTATAGAACAAGCTTATATTTCTGCAAAGCAAGGCGGCAAATTAGTCAATCTGCCCCCGATAAGCCAAGAACTTTTTAATATTTGATTTATGAGTACATAAGAAAATTATGAAACTGAAAGTCATGACTTTCAATATCGGAGGTTTTTTCTCTGACCGCGGAGAAAATTATAACTGGGAAAATAGGTCTGATCTATGTGCGGAAATAATTCAAAATTGTAAACCCGATGTATTGGGTTGCCAAGAAGCGCAGATGGGAAATATCATTTTTTTCCAAAAACGCCTGATGGATTATAATATTCATTTGGGACAGCCTACTTTTAGCAAAGAAAGGGAAAAGACGATGTATAACCCTATTTTCTGGAAGAGAAATCGGTTTAAAAAATGCGAATCGGGAGAATTTTATTTATCCCGAACGCCTCATAAATGGTCTAAAAGCTCGGATTCGATGCATGTTCGCGGAGCAACATGGATCAATTTACAGTGCTTGAAAACGGATAATAATTTTATTCACTTGAACACTCATTTGGATCATTATGGCGAGCAATCTAGGATTGAAGGAAGTAAACTAATCATTGACCAAATTGCTAAAATTCGAGGCAGAAACAATACGCCAGTCATCCTTACAGGAGATTTTAATTCCAGAATATGGGCGCCGCTTGACGAAAAATTGCATGCTTATCCGCATCCTGTTATCCAAGACGCGTTGCCAGAAGCCGGCACTGTGTATAAAATATATGAAGACAATTATTTCCGAGATACTTATCTTGAAGCCGGCCACTCTAACGCGCTTGATACAAATACCTATCATGATCTTTACGGTAAGGCATTTCCTCCGGTTGCCTTGCGCATAGATTGGATTCTTAAGCTGAACGGGATACAAAAATTGCTGGCAGAAAAATGCAAGATCATTAACTACGCGAAGCCGCCAATATATCCCAGCGATCATTATCCGGTAATAGCAGAATTTGCATGGGAATGATAAAACACTGATTTTAATTTATGCCGAAGAAGATATTTAATAAAATGCCCAAATTAATTATAGATAAACAAAAAACCACTACAGAAAAAAATGCTTCTGTAATAAATTTACTTGCTGATTCTTTGAAGAAAGGGGCTAATCCTTCTTTTCGGTATAACAACAGCAAAGAATTTTTGTTTGGAATAGCACTATGCATTGAACAAAACCTTAGAATAGCCACAAACCCGGATCGTGTCTTAAAAATTGTAAATGCTCTTATCAAAAATCAAGATTATCGTTTGGTTGCCGATTATATCTATGCTCTACACGCAAACAAACCAGAGATATTGAAAATATTTGAAAAAATTATCGAAACAAACGATCCAGTAGAAGTCAATAAGCTTCGTTATCGATTAGAATATGCCCGTTTTTTGGATGCAGTTGCTGCCTTTAGGAAGGCCAATATTAAATTTGTTTCCTCTATCGATGCTATTTTTTCCCAATCAAAAAGTAATATAGAGGTTTATCTCATTAATCCCTCAATGAAACCATCTTTGGCCGCTTTGCTAAATAACACCGGCGTTGATTTGGGAATTTTTATTGAACAGCAGTATGGTCTGCCTGGACTTAATGCGCTTATACGGCAGGGCGTGGTAAGAATTTGGTCGTTACCGGATGGAAAAGCGGTAGTGAGCAAACGGAATAATTCCCAAAAGCCGGGACGGTTTCAGCAAGAGCAGCTTAATTATGAATTTATGATGCGTAGGATGGGCGGGAAATCCGAATTAAATCTTGGCCAGACTCTGAACGGCAAAAATGTTTGGTTAGAGATCGTTCGGCCATTTGCCATTATTAGGGACGGATATACAGATTGCTGCTATGCTCTGTCTATGTTTATTGATGGTGTTTCGCTGGAGGATTTATTAATTAAAGAGGGCAATCAATCCGCGAGGCATAATTATTTGGCTCATTACCGTTTAATTCTTGATGCGCTTTACGACAAGGGTATTGTTTGGGGAGATATGAGTCCCCGCAATATTATAGTAAAACAAACGGAACAAAATATTTCTTATCATATTTTAGATTTTGAGAAAACCCAGGTTATGGATAAACCTATTTCTCTTGAAAATCGGAAAGAGTATTGCCGAGGGCAAATTTGCGCCGAGGAATTATGCGCTATCTGCTCAATTGAAGAGGCTCATGAATGTTTCCGTGGTTATTTCAATATCAAGGAATGGGATTTTGATTCGAAAAAAACTTCGGGTTTTCCCAAGCGTCCGGAAGTTGTCGATATTCTTTACGGACGCGATATTTATAATGCGACGCTTGGAGAGTATAATCGAACAGATCGCGAAATGATCAATCTGTTAATCCATGGCACAAATCCCGTAAATAAAAAGCGCAGATTTCCCAGCCATTTGAAATTTAAGGTCGAGCATTATCTCAGCTGCGCTAATTATGCGGACGCCAAAGATTACGAACGCAAGATAACTGAAGTATTATTTGCAGCTAAGCGCTATGATTGTTTTGGTGATATTATTGTTCTATTAGATGAAATTATAAGCAAAGTTGAGGGAGCTTTCCTGAAGGAAGAATTTGAAAATATTCTTGCGGGAAAATTTCCGAAATATATATCGCCTCCGCAAGAAATTATTGGAATGCTTACAGATACTATTGATATATTCTACCATTTGAGAAAACAAAAAAATAAATTCTTGGAGTTATACGCATCAAAGAAAGCATCTGCGAAAGAATAACTTTTATAACCATCGCATTATGTTCAAGGAAAGGATTGTTTAAATGGAATCGCTTAGCAGTTATATAAATAAGCATACCAAAATAGTCGTGGACCAAATAATTCGCTTGGGACCGATAGATTTCCGTTTGGTAAGCAATGTGGCAGGATTCCCGGCGTTGCAATATTTCAGCAAAACCGCCCGAAGCTCTTATCAAAAGCAGAAAACGCCGTTTGAATTATGGTGCATATCGCTGAAAAATAATTCAATCAATCGGCAATATTTATTGGCACAGCTTGATTACGATTACCGCGGGAACAGCTTTTTGAACGGCTATTATGCAACCGATCATTTCGGCGCGCCCTTATATCTCATCACTCGCGGACAAAAATATTTTGTATTCGGAGAGCATCTGGAACGAGTAGTCTGGCCTTATTTTGTAAAATATTTTCTTATTTTACATGCTATACAAGATAAATCGTTGTTTCTTAAATCCGCAGCTTGTACGATTGGAACATCAGGCGCACTATTGATAGGCCGGGGCGGAGCCGGAAAAACAGTTTTTCTAACCCAATTATGCCAGCATGGCGCAAAATTTATCACGAATTCCCATTCTATCATTAAAAACAATCGGATTATGGGAGTTGCCAGTTCACTACGCATACGCCCGGGTTTTTGGTATTCAAATTTAATAGAAAAAATCGAAAAAAAACGGGCTCTTAATCCCGGTGAAATCATTATTGACCCTTATGATGTATTCGATATCTATGCTTATGAGCTAACAAAAGTTAAAAATATTTGCATTATCGATTTTCAGCGGCCGGGTCGTAACATTATAAAAGAGGTTTCCAAAGAAGACGCTTATAACTATGCCGAACAGTTTTCTCTATCAATCAATGTTTACCGGCTTGAAGAGGATATACTGGATTTATATAAAAATGATTACCAAGAGTTTTCTCAAGCTTATAATGAGATGAAAATTCAACTCAAAGATCTTATACGGCAAAGTCGCTGTTATTACATCGGAAGCGATATATTTGTTCCAGCGTATAGAGATAAAATTTTCGATCTGCTTTCAAGATAAAAATTAAAACTCCTTTCTAGAATTTATCAATCTTTCCTGAATCGATGTATTTTGTCTAATTTTTTCTGCTGGGAAATCAATCTATTACTAGCGCCAGTTACATTTTTTCGTTTCTCAATGGATACATTATTGATGTAATATTTAAACAGACCGATCCATTGTTCAAATTTTAATTCTATCGGCCGGGCTAATATGCCGAATTTTAAATCCCGCGCCAATCTTTTAAACTGTTCATCCGTAAAAATCCCCTTTAGCCTTTCTTTAAGATTTCTTCCGTGCTGGCTGAAAGCATAGGAGATGAAATCATTATATTTTTTAATTTCCTCAGCATTAAGGAGATTCTCTTCTCTTTTTTTAATTCTCAAAAGCACGATGTTCGCATGAGGTGTAGGAGAAAAATCCGTATTCTCAAATCTATGGATAATGGAGAATTCAAAATACGGTTTTATCATAAGCGAACGGAGGCTCTCTTTATTATTATACGGAAAACCCGAGTATTTCTTTGCCGCTTCCTCCTGTATGATTAAATACGAATCCTCCGGAGGATTATCGGAAGATGTAATTTTCGTCAGAATCTCCGCAGTCAAATTAAAGGGTATGTTCGAAAATATTTTATAAGTATAGCCGGCAGGCAATTTTTCTTTAAGAAAATCTCCAAAAATTAAATCTACATTGGCTTTATCGCCAAGACTTTTTTTTAAATTTTCGTACAAATTCTTATCGTATTCAATTGCCACTACTTTCGAGCACTTATCAGATAATTGCTTCGTAATTATACCCTTACCCGGACCTATTTCGTATACAATATCTTTGGAATTTAAGCTGCTATTTTCTATGAGCTTTTTTATCAGAGAATCATTGCGCAAAAAATTTTGAGAATGGCTTAATTTTATTTTTGAACTTTTCATTGGTGATGCTGGTTATTTTATTAGTCCGTTTATGCTCCTTCTCTAATAGAATTATAAGGGATTAATTAAGATAAAGCAACGAAATTTATTTCCCCGCGAACCCAAGGTGTATCACCCTGTTCTTCAATTCCAGTCTGCTCTGCAGGCAGGACAGCAGATTCCTTTTTTCATCTCTCGTTCCTTCTTTTAAAATATATTTGGCGTAATTTCTGGCATCGGCATGCAGCGATTTGTCGTTCAGATTGCACTCTTCCCCGAGCACTCCATAGGTAAATTTTCTGATTCGGTATATTTCTTTTTTGATATTTTCCTGGGCCAAGATTTCGTTGATGTCTATTTTATCGATAATCCGCAGCAATTGGATTAGTAATTCTTCTTCCCGCAAAGGTTTTTCCTTGCAGCCTCTGTCTTTGCCCCTAGTACAGTGATAGTAGACGTAGCGATGGATATTGCCATTTTTCTGTTTCTTGAACTTTTCTTCGGCGCATATTCCGGATCCGCATTTGCCGCAGGAAATCAGTCTGGTAAAATCGAATTCCAAAGTTCCGGGATGCCTTCTCGGAGGCGCGATTAATTCTCCCTGGGCTTTGTTGAATAATTCCTCGGTGATAAGTGCGTCATACGAGCCTGTATACCATCTCCCGCTTCCGACCTGATATTCGAATTTCCCGCAGTAGAATGAATCTTTGAGTATCCTGTATATTCCGCTTAATACGATTCTTTTTCCGGTTCTGGTGGTGAATTTAGCCTCATTGTTCAACCAGTCCAGTAAATCTCTGCCGCTTGCTCCGTAGTAAGCGACCCGATCGAACATTTCTTTGATAATCGGAGCTCTGTCCGGATCGATCATTATTCTTTCTTGTCCCTTGAGAGCGAATCTGTCATGGATGTATCCTAATGGAGCCGATCCCGGCCTCCAGCCCATTTCGCATTTCGCTCTTAAACCTCTTTTTACGTTTTCACCCTTATGATCATTTTCCAGTTTTGCCTGGCTTCCCAGGATCATTAAAAGGAATTTCTCATTGGGCGAGTTCGTGAATCTCTGGCCGTGCGTCCGGATTTCAATCAGATATCCCTGATCCATAAGATCAACCACCGATCCCAAATCCCCGGCATTCCGGCTTAACCGGTCCGGCGCCCAGGCAAGGATTCCGTTGAATATTCCTTTTTTGATGTCAGCGATAATTTGATTATATACTGGCCTTTGTCCCGAATCTTTTGCCGAATGGCTTTCCTTCCGGATTTCCGCTACGTTCAGATTTTCCCGTTTTGCCATCTCCAGCATTTCTTTGATCTGCGAGTCGATAGACAGCGCTTGAAGTTCGTCAGCTTCCGTTGACTTTCTGGCATAAAGGCAGTAGCGGGTGGCTATCGGCGGCGGCATGAATGAGCTTGCCGCTATTATGCCTACGGCCGGAGCCGTAATATTTTTAGTCATCTGTTCCATAGTAGTTATTATTAATGATTACTTGTAGGAACAAGGATGCCGCAAAGGGTCTAGTAAGTCCAGACCCTTTGAAGTAGATAAGGAGCTGATAACTAATTACTGCCAGAATTGCCCGTAAGGCACTCCGTTCTTTGCCATTTGCTGCCAAAAGCTTAGACCCTTTGGATCATACGGATTCTTCTTCGCATTTTCAACTTTCTCCTTATAATACAGGGTAATGCCCGGAGTAGCCGCTTTGCTATTAATAATTTTCAAAAGCACTAATGTAAACGCATCCACAAGATCGTCGTGTTTTTCGGTTCCGAAATCAAGAATTTGCTGGACAAGTTCTCTGGATCCGTGCGCCGGAAAAAAAACTTTTTTCTCCTGAAGAAGCGATGCGGCGGTAGTCAGCCGGGATCCCTTGTTCATGCCGTTTACTTTAAAAGCTTCCACTATATAGCTTGCGCGCTTAAGCTCCTGGATAAGCGCTTTCTGGTAAGCCACGTCTTCAACAATCAGCGTTGCAAGCTTTCCTTTTCCGAGCGTTTTTGAAAGATTCATTGCTCGTTCCTTAGTGTCGAAAAAGCTTAACCTCTCGTTTACCGGGAAAGGATGGATATATATTGCCTCATTATTTTCTTCTCCGAAAACGCTTGCGGCAACCATCGCGGTATAATCGGCGGTGCTGCTTTCCGCTATAGCAGGATCAATACCGATGAAGGTTCCCTTATAATCCGGAGAATTGAAATCCGGCAATGCATCATAATATTGAATCCATTCGGGAAGAATGATTTGTTTTTCTTCCGCTACCGGATTAAGCAAATATTCCCGTTGCCAAGCAGTTTTGCTTCCGACAGTGCGCTTTAATTCCTCTATTTCCTTAAGGCTTGGAAATTTGCCCGGCCAGGCAATATTGTTCTTGTCATCAAGCAGGGGATACATTCTGAATTCTCCGTCGAGGCGCCCTTCCTCGATATTTTTCTTAAGCCGCATGATCAGCGAGTCTCTGTGCAGCAAATTTCCGATTACCACCAATTTAGTTCCTTGATCGCCGGCCGGTATCAATTCGCCGGTCAGCCAGTTATAGATTTTATCTCTTCCCTAAACTGTCTTTACCGAAGCTAAATCTTCTATATCATCACCAATGAGCAGATCTGGCCGGTACTGCTTATTCCTTATCCCTCTGATGCTTTGGTCCACGGAGACCGCCGTTATCCGGGCATTATATTTGGGTAAAACAAGAGAGTAAGACCGCCATTCATCCTCTTCTTCCTTAAAAGGCCCAAGATCGTTTCGCAGAAGCTCATTCTGCTCGAGTTCGTCTTTCAAGTTTTTCAGGTGCTGCCTGGCTTGCTGCTGGGTTTGTCCGGCTATTAAGACGAATTTCTTCTGCTGTTTGCCCAAAATCGCCCAAATTGCATACGAGAGAGTCACGATAGTAGACTTTGCCGAGCCTCGGAAGCTGGCAATTACAAGGTTTTTGATTTTTTCATTCTCAGTAAGAGAAAATATTTCTTGCTGGAATAGAGCACTCTTGTATTTCATGTAGCGGGAGAAATATATGGCGAAGAAATACTGGTGGCTCTTTTTGGCCAGCTCCGTGCGGAATGCCTGATTTTTAAGGATCAGCGATGCGGTATTCATATTAATTTCCTTTCTTATCGGAGTCTTCAGGCGTTAAAGAAGCAAGTTTCAGCGCTTCTTCAATAAGCTTCTGCTGCTCCGCGGTTAACGGTTCATTAACGTTTTTAACATTGGCATTTACTTCTACCTTGGCCGCATAGTCCTTATGCCTGTGCCTCAACCAAAATTGGATCGCGCCGAGATTCCTGTCGCGGATAGCGGCCAAAAGCTGATTTTCTGCCAGATCATTCATTAGGAGAATTCCCTCGGCTATGGCTTCGTCAGCTTCTTTGACAAAATTCGGATCTTCTTTCCGCCACCGATAGTAAGTCGCTCTGCTAATAGAGGTTTTCTCGCAGACCAATTGAACTATCGGAGTTTTCTTAAATTGCTCCAATAAGACTTTCTTTTCTTTTTCTTTCCGAATATCGATTTGACCTTTCTTTTCAGGAATGTTTTCTGGGGGAGGTAATAATTTTATCGTTTCCATATTTTTGACTTTAGTTATTTAATTTTTCTTGCTTTTAATCCGCTAAGCTTTTCCCAGCGGTTTATGATTGTTTGGCAGTATTCAGGTTCAATTTCAACCATGTATGCTTTCCTTTTAGTCTGTTCGCAAGCAATAGCTACTGATCCGCTTCCGGCAAATCCATCAAATACACTGTCGCCGATATTCGAGCTATTCAGAATTAATTCTCGGAGCAATCCGACCGGCTTCATAGTCGGATGGAGTTTGCTCTTATTGGGTTTAGGATAATAAAGGATGCTTTTATCTTTCGACTTCCTAAACTTATGCTTTCCGTACCAGCCGTAGGCGATAAGCTCGTGCCGGGGAAGATAATCAAGCCGGCCAACCACGCTGTTATTTTTGATCCAAACCAGAAGCTGGGAGAATTTGAACCCTGATTCGATCATAGCATCTCTCAGAGCAAAGATCATTCTATCGGAATTAAAGATATAGCAGGAATTAGCAGGGGAGAGATACGGCTTTATCATTTCAAGCCACTCTTTATTGAACCTTTTATAATCCTCTTCGCTCTGTTGCTGATCGTTGGCAATAATTTTATTACAGGCTAATTTCTGCTTAAAACTAGACTTGCTTTCAACATACCCGATGCCATATGGTATATCACAATTTATTTGATTCACCTTCTCTTTTCCGATTAACTTTTTTATTATCTCTTTGTCCCGGCAATCTCCCTGGATTAATCGGTGGGAACCGAGTTCGAAGAGATCACCATGGTTAATTGAGTTTTTTGGCTTTTTTGTTTGCATATGTTTCAAAGCGGTTAATGATTAATTGGCAGAAAATTGGATTTATCTCGGATGCGCAGCACGATCTTTTCAACTGTTCGCAAGCCAGAAGCGTTGATCCAGAACCTCCATAGATATCCAGTACGACGTCGCCGGGTTTTGTGCACCGCATCAGAGGCTTTTCATGCAACGTTAAAGGTTTTTGCGTGCTATGGTTATATTCACTACCGGCGTCTCTTTTTGCCAGCCAGATTTCCAGAATATCAAGCATATCATCAATAGCGCGGTTACCAGTGCTAATTTCCTTATTAAGAGCTTCACATGTTTTAGTTGAGAGATTTGATAAGAATGGCCGGCCCGCGGTTCCGTAAACACAATGTTCCACGGCTTTATTAAATGCCACGTTTGGCGTAGGATTAAAGCCGTTTTTAAACCAGAAGCAGACCCTCTCATTTTTCACGCCTAATTCTTGGTAAAGCGTCTGAACGAGCCAGATATATTTTTGATCGCACCAAGTGAAAACGTGGCAGCTTTTCTCAGCATGCCTTAAGGATTTTTCTATTCCTTATCTTAAAAACTTTTTATATTCACTATCGCTTTTAGCATCATTAATACATCCTCCGTACCTGGCTTTGCCGCCGATACCTTTGTCGTAGTTGACGCCAATGTTATAAATCGGGTCGTTATAGATCATGTTTGTTTTTTTATTTCCCAGCAGTCTATCCAGAGTTTCCGGCAGATGGCCGTCTTCGCAGATTAAGAAGTGGCTGCCGAGCTGGTAAAAATCTCCTAGTTTGATTTTGGTTTCTTTAGCTTTCGCCAGCTCTTTTTCTTCGCCAAAACCATCATCGTCTACTTGCAGTGCATTATCCCAGATTTCTGAAAGGTCTTGATTGTTAAAACCAACATTCAAAAGGGTATCAATTTCGAAGGATTTCAAGGCTTCCCAATCCCATCCTCCTGCTTCAACCAATTTATTGCTTAAAAGCATATATTTTTCTTTTTGTTCCGGCGTTAGCCCTTTTTTAACAACAACTTCAATTTCCTTGATCCTTTTTTCTTTCAAAACTTCCAATCTGCCATGTCCGGCCAGTATCATATTATTTTCATCCACGACAATGGGCTCGACATAGCCGTTTTCTTCAATGCTTTCAGAGATTTTTTCCGCCCAATGCTTTTTCGGATTTTTAGGATTTGGCTTTATGGCACTTATTTTTAGGGTTTTCGTCTGGATTTTTGTGTTCATTGCTTTTGATCTCATGTGCGCTTCTATCAGATTTGGAAAAATCCGCCGAATGCATATTTTGATCAAATTAATTTTTGAAAATAACAAAGTAGACTTTGTTCCAGTCTACTTTGTTTATGTCAGTGGCGTATAGGGGTACTTTGGGCTATGTTTGGGGCAATTTTGGCGGTTCTTTCAGTTTTTTACCAACTAGTACCATATCCCCATTATTTACTGCCAGTTGATCTGTGTTTAATCCTGTCCTTTTCCGGATTTTTTTGGCTAACTTATTGATAAAATAGGTTGCAGAAGTGTAATCAATTTTTTTCTTTCCAACATTTTTTCTTAATTTAACGTCTAAATCTTTATTGGTCCCACTGTCTTTATATTTAGATAGCCCTAAAACGGATTTTCTTCCCAGTAGTTTATTGATATTACCGTATAATTCTCCAAAAACAGGGAATTCTGGCTGGTCGTTTTTAAATTTAAACCGCTGTTGGTTTGCATAGCCTACGCCGCTATGTTTGTTGTAATATATCTGAGCCGTAGTACTTTTGTCCATGTAGCTGTAATGGTCATACAATTTATTGAACTTTCTTTGATCAATAATATAGAATCTATAATGACGCTCGGTTATATAATCCGGCCTGGTATACATATCTAAAATCTTGAATTCCGTTTCAAGCTTTTTAAATACCTGCTCATGATCCTACCTGCTCATAAATTCGTCTATTTCTTTTGCTCCAATTTGGGATAAGTTTCCCTTTGGTGAAATTTTACAGGCTTCCTTAATCATTCCCAGGATTACCCACATTTTTTGATCAGAATCCATAAATTTGAATTATTGCTTATCATTATTAGTTTAATCCTCTATTTTTTATAAATCAAGGCGATTAATTGCACGTAAATGCCTTGAAAGCTCGCTAATTTTCAAATGTAGACAACTAGTTGGTAACTAACCCTTCCCAAAAATCAAATTTTGAGCTATCATTTAAGCACAATTGAATGCTGCCTAACCCTTGTATTTTTATACGAGGCATGGCAAAAAGTCGGATCACGCATAGTGAACCCATCATGGGGTCGCGTGATCCGCCATATCGGGAAACCGGTATGAGAGGCTTCGAGCTTCTACCTGTGGTGGGCTTTTTGTATCCGCAGAAGTTATGGTAAAAATTTAAATCAAGCTTATCAATTTTATGGAGAATGGCCAAAAAACAATTTTTGAATTATTCAGCGGAGAGAAACATTTTTTGATTCCTAAATATCAAAGAGCCTACACATGGGAAAACAAACAAAGAAAAGATTTTCTGGAAGATATTAAAAATCAGAGGGAAGACAAACAATATTTTCTCGGAACCATATTATTCCAAGACAACAAAGAAATTAAAGATGGTTTTGAGCAAATTGAGATAGTTGATGGGCAGCAGAGAATCACAACAGCGATTATTTTTATTAAGGCCGTCCTTGATATCTTGGCAAAATCAAACCAAGAAAAAGATTATTCAAGAGAAATCAGGAGATATCTCAAAGACAGAGATGTCTACAAACTAGAAATTATCCATACGGATAATGAATTTTTCAAGACATATATTATTGATGGCAACCCCTACGAAGAGAATACTTTCAGAACCCCTTCGCAAAAAAGACTTTATCGTGCCAAAGAGTTTTTTACAGATGAATTAAATAAAATTGACTCGGCTACTCTAAAAAGCTTTCTGGCTAAACTGGAAAAAAGCAGGGTTCTAACTTATTCGGTGAACGATACCGCAGAAGCTACTTTGATTTTTGAAACTACTAATGACCGAGGAAGAGTATTGACTAATCTGGAAAAAACTAAAAGCTTCCTGATGCATAAAGTATATATAGCAAAAGAAAAGCCGAATGAATTAATAAGCTCCATACAGGATAGATTCAGCGAAATTTACAGAATATTGGAAGAAATTGAAAATAAAATAGAAGGAGAAGATAGTATTCTTCAGTACCATTTTATCAGCCATTTTGATTGGGGCTACAGCCATAAAGTCAAAGATTACCAGTTCTATGTCGAAAAACTTAAAGAAAAAATCAATCTCATGATGGCCAACGAAAATCTGGACGAAGTTACTCAGTTTATTGATAATTATAGCAGAGAATTAAAAGAAACCTTTGAAGTTGTCAAAGATATTTCCAACGACAGAAATTCCAATTTAAGAGATTTGTTCATTTTGGAAAGAATGTCAATTTTTTATCCATTATTGATTAAATGTTATAAACTGGACAAATCAAATTCAAAAAACGATTATTACGATGCAGTGAGATTATTAGAAATGTTCAGCTTCAGGGTTTACGGTGTAGGCAATAAACCCGCTTATGCCGGCAGGGATTGGCTATATTCTTTATCCAGAGATTTTAAGGGAGATTTTGCTAGACTCAAGGCCGAAATTAAAAACGGCATTCTAGAATATGTTAACGATAAATCATTCAAAGAAAAATTATCCTCCCCTTTATTATACGAAGATCTGAATAATCTGGACCTTAAGTATCTGTTATGGAAATATGAAAATTATTTAAGAACAAGCGAACAACCTATTGTTGCAGAAATGTCCGAAGAAGAATTTTTGACGCAAAATCCTAAGTTCAAATTAACAATTGAGCACATAGCCTGCCAGCATCCGAGAGTTTGCGCCTCGGATTTAGGCCTTCCGCATATTGACGACAATTTCCAGGAAAACTATCTGCACAGATTAGGCAATCTCACTTTTGATCCTAATTCCGCAAATGCCAGCAAAGGAAATCAGGATATAGAAACCAAACAGTCAAAGTATTTTATTAAAGCACCATTCAAGACGCAAAACGAATTAGACTCATTTCTTGTTAAAGGAAAATGGGCCGAGGAATCCATAAAAAACAGGGAGAATAAAATAATAAATTTCGCCCTGGATTACTGGAATCCTAAAAACATAATAAATATAGAAATTCCGCCTGATAAACCGGAAGATGAAGGACTTGCTCATATTTCCGAGTCTAAATATGAGCACAAAAATCTATTCAGGGAAATCGTCAAGAATATCGGCGGGAGATTCTCTTCCTGGAATATCTCGCTTCTGGCAAAAAAGCTAAACGACTTTAAGCCATACCAAGCCAAGGACGGCAATTACACCTGCTTATATATGAAGTGGGTTTATGACGAAGTAAAATTTTACATCGAATGCGGGGTAACCAAAGAAGAAAATAAACCGGAATATTACTTCATAGAATTTCATACGGTAAACAAATCTGAAAAAATAGATTACAATTTGAAAGAGCCGGAAACAATTGAGTCGCTGGAAAGGTTGGGATATTCAAACGAATCAAAAACCGACGGCAAGCCGCGTTTTATAAAGAAATTAACAGTTGAGAAAGAAGATGAAGAATATCTGACTACGCTGTTTACTAAAGAGATTGGGAATCTAAAACCGATTGTAGAAAAAATATTGGCATAGGAGTAATTATTTCATGTTGGCATAGCGGAAATCCTGTTAGAGTTAGTGGGTATCTCAATTACCATATAAAAGCGAGGTTTAGTCGCTTTTTATATTATTCATTTTATCCATTTTTTTGTTGATTTTAAGCTTAAATCGGAGTAAGATTGAGTCAATGAATTTAATCAGATGTTAAAATGGCTAAGGTAAAATATAAATCGTTAAAAGAAAGCGTTAAAACAGAGCTTGGAAAAGGCAAGAGTTTGCACGAGACCGATGCGCGAATTCTTATTGACCGCAAACTCCGGGAAGCGGGTTGGGATATTGAGGAGAAGAATCAAGTCTCTACGGAAGAAGCTGCCGAAAACGGCCGAGTCGATTACGTTCTCAAAGATTCGAGAGGTCGAGCGATGGCTGTTATTGAAGCCAAGCGATTTTCTGTAGATCCGGCGCTGGCCAAACAACAAGCTCTCACTTATGCAGAAACTGTAAAAGCCGATTTTATCTTTTTGTCCAACGGCGAGGAAATATATTTCTGGGATTACAAACACAGGCCAGAGCAGAAAGTGGCCACGTTTTTCTCCCAGCGTGATCTCGAAAAAATCCAGACGCTCCGAATTGAGCAAAAACCTTTATCGGTTATTCCGATTCCCCAAAAATATTTTAAGGGTGGTGAGTGGCGCACTCTGCGGCCTTACCAAAAAGAAGCCATGCAGATTATGGATAAAGCGCTTGCAGGCGGTAAGCGCAAGTTGCTTCTGGTCATGGCAACCGGCACCGGTAAGACTGATACCATCGCGCTCTATCTTAAACGGCTTTTTGAGGCTGGACTGGTAAATCGGGCGCCCTTTTTGGTGGATCGCATCGATCTCGGCGTTCAAACCAAAGAGGTCTTTGATGAAATTCTAAAAGACTATTCTTCAAAACTGCTCTATGGCGGCAAACTGCGGGACGAATCGTCGATTATAATTTCAACTCTTCCAACCCTTTATTCCCAGACCTCATTATTTACCAGCGGTTATTTTGATGTAATTATTTCCGACGAGGCGCACCGTTCAATTTTCGGCATTTACAACAGCGTTCTTTCGCATTTTGACGCGATTCGTATTGGTTTGACCGCCACGCCAAGCTGGTATATTGACCGGAATACCTATAAGCTTTTCGGCTGCTGGGACGAAACAGAACAAAAAGGCAAGCCCACCTTTATCTACAGTATCCGAAGCGGCATTAAAGATGGCTACCTCGCCGGTTACGATATTGTGCAAATTGACACCAAGATCTCGCTGGAAGGCGTTAATTACGAAGGTGAAGATTACAATCCTGAGGATTTGGAGAGAAAAATAAACGTCCCGGCCAGAAACGAAAAAGTTGCGCAAACTTATCTTGCCGAAGAAGAAAAACGAGGGTCCAAGAAGATGCGGAAAGCCATCGCATACGCGGTTACCAAACGGCACGCCAGCCAGCTTGCTTATTATTTCAATCAAGCTAAACCCGAATACAAAGGCCGCTTTGCCGAAGTTATTACTTCGGACACCGAAGATCCTCGTGGAGCCCTCCGCCGCTTTAAACTGGAAAAGCTGCCGATGATTGCGGTTTCGGTTGGCATGATGGATACGGGCATTGACGCGCCAATGGTTGAAAATCTGATAATGGTCCGCCCCACACATTCGCCGATCCTTTATCAGCAGATGCGGGGTCGCGGCAGCCGTCTTGACCCGCGCATTGGTAAGAAATCATTCAGGATTTACGACTTTGCTGGTGTCACCAAATATTTCAATGACGAAAGCTATAATCCCTATTCTGAAAGCGGCAAAACAAAGTCTGGAATTCCATGGGGAACTGAACTTGAAGATTTCACAGAGGAGAATCTTGAAATGCCAGCCGGATTTGTTCAGGTTACTGAAACTGCGCCGGAAAATATGGATGTTGTTTTAAAACGCGCCTACATTGAAGTTGGTGCCCAGGGAGAAAAGATAGATTCTGATGATTATCAAATGGCTTGGGAGAGGCAGGTGCAGAAGCTTGCCCAAGCCGAGCCTTTGGTGAAAAAAGTTAAAGAAGGGGTTGATCTTTCAAACGATGAATCAAAAATTCTTGCGGACAAACTTAATTCGCCGATTTATTATTTCAACGAAGCCAACTTACGCGAGGTATATCAATATCCGCCGGGTACGCTGAACGAATTTATAAAAACAGCTCTCGGCATTCAAAAATTGCCGACCGAAGCGCAACTTTATGAAGAAAGAATTAACGAACTTTTTGAGGCCTGGCTGATCGACAAACAGTTCAAACCGGAGCAGTCCAAAATTTTGCGCTTGGTAAAAAGCCAGTATATTGCTCGCCGTGCCCCGATAGAAGTTTCCATTTTTAATGAACCGATTTTCCAGCATATCGGCGGACTCAACTATGTCTTGCGTGTCTTTGATGAGGGTACTTTAAAAACAACTATCAAAGAATTAAACGAAAGTGTTTTCGCGCAACAATATGCCAAACAATATTCAACAACTAAGAGAAGAATTTAAAAGCAAGATTTCGCGGCTTAATGATTATCTTTGGGGCGCTGGTTTGAAAGACCCGGTTACCCGCATTCAGCAGATCAGCTTTTTCTTTTTCTTGAAAATGCTTGAAGAGCAGGATATCGCCATGGAAAAAGAGGAGAAGCTCACCGGCCATAAACACAAATCAATCTTTACTGGAAAACAGGAAAAATTCCGTTGGTCGCGCTGGCGAGAAAAAACCGGAAATGTTTTGTATAAATTTGTCCGAGACGGAGTATTTCCCTTTATTGATGAACTTCACAATGGCCATACCAACATTCGCCAGATTTTCCATGGCGCCAAACTGCTTATACCAGACGAGGTCACGCTCAAACGAACAGTTGAAATCATAGACACAATTGATTTTTCCAGTTTGGATACCGATGTCAAATGCGATTTATACGAGTCGCTTTTGGCAAGCATTGAATCGGCCGGTGAACTCGGCCAATTTCTGACCCCGCGCCACATCATCCGCGCGATTATTGAAATGGTTAATCCCAAAATCGGCGAAACTATTTTTGATCCGGCCTGCGGATCAGCTGGCTTCCTTATTACTTCTTACGAATGGCTGAAATATAAAAATAGCGACAAGAAAAATATCGAGGAACGTGATGGCCGAGAAATTGGCTACGGCGACAAGCTAAACAAGGAACAATGGCAATTCCTAACAACTCAAACATTCCATGGCTATGATGTGGAC
>CAZKGJ010000002.1:0-27858 GCA_964552415.1 uncultured Candidatus Saccharibacteria bacterium | reverse complement strand
TTTTGAGATTTGAGGCAATCACCAAAACCTCCTTGACAAATAAACAATTTTTGTTATGATACTCTGTTGAAATAACCACCTAATAACAAGGGTATGATTTATAGTAGCATTTTGGATAAAGTCGGTAAAACTCCTTTAGTTGAAATAAAATCAAAAGGTTTGGAAAATATAAATTTGTTTGCAAAACTGGAATCTTACAATCCTACCGGGAGTATCAAAGACAGAGCTGCATCTTATTTAATAGAAAAACTTATAAAAGAAAAGATAATCGATAAAGAAACGACTCTTATAGAATCATCTTCCGGTAACTTCGGCTTATCTTTAAGCGCATATGCAAAAAAATACGGATTAAAATTCTATTGCGTTATCGATTTAAAAGCTTCCCCGTTTAGTGAAACTTTAATAAGGAAATTGGAAGCTGTGATAGTAAAAGTGGCAGAAGCGGACAAAAACGGAAACTATCTGATAAATCGAATTAAAAAAGTTAAAGAACTTAAAAAGACTATGCCAAACTCCTATTGGGTTAACCAATATGAAAATGAATATAACGCAGAAGCATATTACAGCACTCTGGGAGATGAACTTTGCAATGACTTGAATAAAATCGACTATGTTTTTATGGCGGTAAGCTCGGGAGGAACAATAACTGGCGTATCGCAGAAAATAAAAGAGCGCTTTCCAGATGCAAAAATAATTGCCGTAGATATTGAGGGCTCCGTAATATTCGGGGGATCGCCTAAGAAAAGGCATATCTATGGCATGGGTTCAAGCATTGTTCCAAAAATCATAAAAAAAGCTGAAATTGATGATGTTGTAGTGATGGATGAGATTTCCAGCGTAAAAATGTGCCATGAATTGTTGGAGCAGCATTCCATTTTTGCGGGAGGATCTTCTGGGACGGTTTTTGCCGCAGTCAAAAAATACTTTTCCGAAAAACATCATAATAAAAAACCAAATGTTATAATGGTATTTCCGGATAGCGGGAACCGGTATATGAATACGATTTATAACCAAGAATGGTACGACAATTTTATCAATAAAGCCAATCACAAATAAATGCTGTATTTAAATGCAAAACACATAAGACAATTGGGCATAGATTGGATTGAGAATATCAGCATAATCGCAAAAGCAACGGAATGCTTAAAGGAAAATGATTACTCTCAGCCTGTCAAACCCTATTTAAGATTTAGGGATTTGAATAATAGAATTATTGCCATGCCGGCATTCATCGGCAAAGAATTTGATATGGCTGGCATTAAATGGATAGCGAGTTTTCCGAAGAATATAGAAAGAAATATTCCAAGAGCACATAGTATCGTAATCTTAAACAGCTCTACTACCGGAGAAATTATCGCGGTTATAAACACGGCGTTATTAAGTATAATTAGAACAGTCTCGGTAAGCGGCCTTATGTTAAAACATTTCGATAAAATAAGGCCCTTAAAAAATTTCAATTTGGGCATTACCGGATGGGGACCTATTGGTCAAAATCATTTTGACATGGTTACGAAAATATTCGGCAATAAAATATCAAAAATATATTTATACGATTTGCGCAAAATTGATAAGAATTTGATAAACTGTTCTTTAAGAGATAAAATAATCATAACAAGAAGTTGGGAAAAAGCTTACCATGACGCAGATGTTTTTATCACATGCACCGCGCCGAAAACTCGCTACATTAACAAAAAGCCCAAAGAAGGATCCTTACTGCTAAACATTTCGTTGCGAGATTTTAAAACAGACATATACGAATATGTGAAAAAAAATATTATTGTTGACGATTGGAATGAAGTTTGCAGAGAAAATACGGATATTGAAATATTTCACAAAGAAAAAGGGTTGCAGAAGAAGGATGTTTTATCTATTACAGACATTATTAGCACTGATTTCTTAAAAAAAATACACCCAACGGACGCGGTAATGTTTAACCCAATGGGCATGGCTATCTTTGATATTGCAATGGCTGTACATTACTTTAAAAAAGCCGAAGGAAATAAAATTGGACAAATTCTTGAATAATTTTTTCGCCCAGAAATTAAGCTTTTTTTGCTAATTTATTAGCCTTTTTGAATATAGCAAGTCCATTACTTGCTATTTTTGATGTCAGAATCAGCGGAGGGAGAAGCCGGATGACATTATTATAATGGCCGCCTACTTCAACAAGCAGGCCATTTTTGTAGCATATTTTTCTTATATTCCTTGCCATTTCCATAAAGGGCTTTTTGCTTTTTCTATCCGTTACATACTCGATCCCAAACATCATACCAATTCCGCGTACATCACCGATATATTTGGACTCGTTTTTAATCTGTTCTAACTCGCCAAACATTTTTTCCCCAAGTTTTTTTACATACAATTCGAGTTTCATCTTTTTTACGAATTTCATTGCCGAAATGCCGGCTGCCATTCCAAGTTGGTTGCCTCTAAATGTTCCGATATGGGTTCCCGGCTCCCATCTATCCAAAGATTTATTATAAATTATCAAAGACAAAGGATAACCAATGCCACCAATTCCTTTGGACATGATTATAATGTCGGGGACAGCACGGGTATGCTCAAAAGAAAAAAGTTTTCCTGTTCTGTAAAATCCAGATTGAACCTCATCAAAGATAACAAGGACATCGTTTCTTCTGGCTATATCGGTTATCTCCTCCAGCCAATCTTCTTTCGGTATGTAGATGCCGCCTTCTCCTTGAATCGGTTCAATGATTATCGCGCATGGTTTATCTACGCCGGAACTTGGATTTTCCAAAACATACTCGAAATAACGCAGGCATTCTTTTCCGCAATTTTCTTTGCTTTTCTTAAACGGACAGCGATACGAACTGCAGAAAGGCATAAAATGGACACCCGGAATCAGCGGGGGTGTTTTTTCTCGATGGGAAAGTTTGCTGGTTACGCTTAATGCCCCCATTGTCATACCGTGATATCCTCCATGGAAAGCTATAACTGTATGCCTTCCGGTATTTATTCTGGCTAACTTAAGAGCCGACTCTACCGCATCGGATCCGGTTGGACCCCCGAAATTGACTTTATATTTACCATTTAATGGCTTTGGAAGAATCCCGAGCAAATCAATAACAAAATCTTCTCTTACTTTGGTCGGAAAATCAACGGCTTGCATTATTTTCCCTTGAAATTCTTCCAAGTCTTTAATAATGTCGGGATTATTGTGTCCGAGGTTAAAAACGCCGCATCCAGACAAAAAATCTATATACTGATTGCCATCTATATCTTTAATAATTGCTCCTTTAGCTGAATCAAAAGCAATAGGAATTCCTCTTGGATACGATCGGTTATTGCTTTCCACTTTCTCCTGAATCTTTAAAAGCTTCAAAGATTCTTTGCCGGGAACCGAATCAGTAATAATTTTTGCTTTTTCCGATAAATGATACTTTTCAAACATAATAAACTTTATCTATATATCGCGATAATTTGCCTGATTATTAATTCCTTTGGTTTTAAATAATCCCCCTTGAAATCAAACCATACCCGCATAAAATCATATCTTTTAATTTTTCTCATTTTTCCGAGTTCCGGGTCTTGAAGATAAATAAATTTATCATCTAAACCAGCTACCACGGAATAATGGCCATCGGCTGTTTCCGAATCGGGATAATCATTTCTGCCTCGCGTAAACCAATTGACGATTACCGGAATGCCTTTATTTAACCAGTTTTGAATATCCCGAAAATTACTATTATTTTTTATTTTTATCGTGAAGCCAAGCGATTTTGCCGCTTTTTTTATTCCCTTATCGTCTATTCCCAAATCTTTATCCCACCCTGCCATTTTGGCTAATTCTTTTTCAGTTTTTTCTATTCCATAATAATTAAACAGTATTTTCAAAGTGGCTGGTCCGCAATAACTATGATATAACGTTTCTTGGAAAGGTTTAATTTTTAGAAGTTTTTTCTTTGGCATGATTCATTTTAATTATTAGTCGGTATTATAAAATTATCGTGCTTTACCTGCCATGTTTTGCAAAGTTCCGTATACAAATTTTTTATTTCTAATAAAGTCGGGGCAACTATAGCAAAACCAAATATTGGCAATTGCTGATTAACCAGTGTCATAATAACACCTTTTTGTCTGTTTTGCACGGGAAATAAAATTTGCTTCATTTTTTCGATCAAAATACCTGTTGGCAAATTTTTTCCGGCATATTTAAACGAATCCTGTGAGAAAAGGTAAGCATCTCTATCCCAATTCGAGCCGAAAACCCTTCTTGCTATATCGAAAATATGAGTACCGCCGGTTCTTCTTGCATTAGTCTCTGTAGCATAAGGCTCCCCATTTCGGGAAATAACGAAATCTATATCAAAAAATCCTCGATAGCCCAATTTCCAGTATTTTTCTCCTATGGCATAGCTTGAATAAGTAAGCTTTGCGTTAATTTGATCACCCATTAATTTTTTGCCCATAATAACTCCCAAAAAATTTCCGCCTTCCCCGACTATTTGCCCGCAGATATAAGTTAATCTTGGGCCTTTATCGGTTAAAAGTAACTCCGCTGAAGGCGAGCCGCCTCCTATTTTTAGGTTAGGTTCAATAAATTCTTCCACTACAATAAATTCGTTTTTCCAAATCGAATCATTGAAAAGATTGTTTTCAATTTCTTTTTCCAAACTTGATACCGAAATAAAATTTTTCTTTTTTAGCGGGATTAATCCCCATCCCGATTCTCCATGGTTTGCTTTAATTATGCAAGAACGATTATGCATATAAAACCAAATAGCCGCTTTTTTTGCTTCTTCTTTCTTTTCGCAAACAAAACCTTCCGGAATATTTATTTTCTTATTTCGCAGTTTAAGAACTTCTTCGCGAAAGCCAACTTTCGAATCCAGATAAGAAACAATCCATCTTGAATATGCCAGCGGCACTTCATTTGTTCGAAAAATCATTTTTCCTTTTCTAAAAACTTCCAGTAATTTCAAAAAATCAGGAGTGACTGCATAGGGAGAAAGATTGATTCCCGGATTATTCTTAATGAATTGGATAATAGTTTGTAGTAAATATTTATCCTTTAGTATAGCATCCGATAAACTTATACTATCAATTTTGCGCGGAAATAAATTTTTTACATTCTTAAAATCCATGATATGGCAATTCTGATCTATGAATGCCGGTGGTATTGCAAAGGGAGTTATAACTACTTTGTCGTCTTTTTCCCAAAAAAGAGATCTATGGCAAAGATTATGTTCAAGATTAATTCTTTCCTTTTTCTCTTTTTTATTTGTAACTTTATCCAAAACATTTTTAAAAGCTTCGGCAACGTTTGCGAAAATAATATGCTTATAATTGTTCTTTTTATTCGCCATATTGATAAACTAATTAGTTTTTAAAAAACAGGGCGCTTATAAGTGATAAACGCCTGTTAAATTTTTATGAAATACCGTATCTTTTTGCCGATATCTGCACGATTTTTCCGATTAAATCAGAAAACGTGCACCCTTCAAAGCTGGCCATCATGGTTACCGTATTGTTGAGTCCGTGCGTATTAGGGCCTATGCCGGGATTATAGTTTACTTCCAGAAGATAAATATTACCCTCGGTATCAATCCGATAATCCATACGCGCATAATCGCGACACTCCGTAGCAACGAAAGCCAGACGCGTATATTCAGCAAGTTTTTGCTTGACTTCGTAGGAAAGACTTGCCTTAACCATCTGTTCTTTTTTCCCTCCCCACTTGTATTCGTACGAACGAATTTCTTCATAAGGAGATTTTGCTTCCTTAAACAAGAACTCAAGGGGCGAGAACGCGTGCAAGTCCGGCGCATTGCCGATTATGCCGACCGAAACCTCTCTTCCGATAATGAATCGTTCAACTAGTGCCGGTTGCCGATATCTTTCGAGGGTGTCTCTAATTTTACGCTTCAGTTCTTGTTCGTTCAGAACGACGCTATCTTGATGGATTCCTATACTTGCTTCTTCTCTGATAGGTTTTACAATCAGGGGAAAAGACAAACATGATTTCAGTTTTTCGCCGCCATGGCGGAATACTTGATGCGGCGCAATAGGAATTCCGTAGTCAGCGAGAAGAATTTTTGTTTTCTCTTTATCCAAGGTGAAATACATATTATGCGACGACGCGCCTGTAAACGGAATATCCAGTGCTTCAAGCATGGCCGGCACAAGAGTTTCGTTTGCATTTTCTCCTCCGAATGCCTCGGCTAAATTGAAAACAATATCAGTTTTACCCTTTCTTTCCCTAAGCTCGTTCCAGAGATTATAGCTTGCTTTTAGCGTTTCCACTTTGTGTCCTTTTTTGCGAAGTATATCAGCTACGAGCGGAACTATTATCAAAATCTCCTGTTCGCAAATCAAATCTGATGGTATTCCTTTTCTATCATATTCTGCAATATTATAGAGAATTGTGATTCTCACTTTTTCTACCTCCTCATATCAATCGGTTTCCTTTATAACGATGGTTCTGTTGTTGAAATCAGTACATTTTGAAAGATCTACTCCTTCCCAAAAAGCCAATGGAACCGGAATCTTTCCTGTACCCGGGACATCGACAATGTATGTTGGCACGGCAATTCCAGAAAGGCATCGTCGCAGATCTGTCATTATCTGCTGTTCCTTTTCAATTGAGCAGACAAATCGCTCAAGCCCTTGAACATAATCGCATCTGTAGATGTAATAAGGCATAACACCGAGATGGTAAAGGGAGATAAAAAGTTTCTCGAGAATATTTTTATCATCATTGATGTTTTTTAAAAATACGGTTTGCGAAAGCAATATCGCTCCTGTTCTTTTTAAAAGATTTATCGCCTTAACAGTCTCTATTGTTAATTCATCTGGATGCTCAATATGCAAAAGTATAAACAGCGGTCGTTTTTTGGCAATAGTGGACAGTTTCTTCAGTAATTTTTTCTGAAGCGGATTTTCTAAACTCTTCGGAGCGTGAATCGGTAATCGCGTTCCGATACGAATAACCTTAACGGATTGTATCCGAATAAGTCCTTCTATGATCCGCAAAGTTATTTTCGGAGTATAAAAAGGATCTCCGCCACTCAAAATTACATCATCTACTTCCGAATGCATAGCGAGATACTCTAATCCACACTTTATGTCTTCCACTGTCAGATCTCCGTCTTTGTTGCCTATCTGCCGCCTCCTTGTACAGAACTGGCAATGAGCGGCGCATCTATATGAAACTTTCCAAAGAACACGGTTCGTGAACTTATGGATAATTCCTTTTATTGGCGAATAATTGGATTCTTCTCCTAAAGGATCATCATCAGAGAACAATAGTGGGACCGGACAATCCTCGGAAGATTGTTTGAATTGTAGCTTAATAGCTTGATTACCGCTCTCAATCAGTCTATTAATATGAGGAGTAACTTTTTCTCTCATTTGTACAGTTTCTAGCCTTTTCTTCATTGTTTTTTCCTCCTTTATAATCGTCTATATAATGAACAAGTTCTATTTTCCCAATAGAACCGTATTTAAACTATATAATATCTTGATAATAATGTCAATTTTTTTTAACTCTACTGTTTAATGTTCAATATTTTTACCGCCATAATATGCGAACATTCACCAGCATTTCTCTTAAATTCACCTTTTCCACTGAATAGATCACAATCGCACTTATATTTATTCGTTATTTTATAAAATATAACTTTGTGTTTGTTGTCTTTACCACTTACCGAATACTCGATTAATTCGCTATTATCAAGAATCTTTTTTATTCTTTTTTCGGCAACATATACTATGGCATTTTTAAAAAGCTTTTTTGCCTGAATGAATTTATTTTGAGAGACAAATTCTCTTAATTTTCCATTTACAAATTCTTGTTGCTGCGGATTTAACTTGCCATAAGCTCCCATATTAGAAAAAATGGCCTCTAATATTTCAACCAGATATTCGCGATTCTTGATATTAACTTCAATAAGTATTATGCTTGGATGATTTTTAAATTCCAGGCTCCACGGTTCGTCCTCAAAAACTATCGTTGCCAGCAGGTTTGATTTGCTTAAAAATAAATCTCTTACAGCATTCAAAAATTCGGTTGAAAACGATTGCATTCTCCCTATTTCATCGATTAAAATAATGGCTTTATCGTTACTTAAACCTTTTCTTAATTCTGGGACAACAAACTCATTAATAGCTTTAACGTCCACATAATACTTCCCGACGGTAAATTCGGTTTTAAGGGCAGATTTATGCGTAAACATACAGCTTTTACCGTCAAGCGTTACAGCTTCAAACCCTATTCTTTGATCTCGTACATCTCTTATTTCTCTTGCCATTATTCCATATTTCGGCAATTTAAAACCATCGGCAACTTTTTTAAGAACAGTGCTTTTTCCGACTCCTGGTTTTCCAGTTAATAAGATTCTCATAATTGCTTACTAAAATTCTTGAACATAACTGCCATATTTTCGTCTTCTATGAATCCGTTTTTAAGATGAAAATTATAAGCATTAGCATCTTTTCTCCCCCACAGCATCAGTGATTTCACACCTAAATTTTTAAGATAATTTTCAGCGTATTCCATCAGTTTTTTTCCATAGCCTTTCCTTTGCCTGATTTCATAGATCACGATTTCTTCGATTATAGCCTGCTTGCCGAAAGTCCAGTAAGATAAGTTAATAAAAACAAAACCTATTACTTCTTTATCCTCTTCAATTACAAAACTGTGCTCTTTGCAATAATCAAATTTTCCTTTCACATAATCAAAGGCGACGCCTCCAGGGAATTTTTCGTTGTAAGGCGGCTTGCCATAGGATTTTTCCAAAATTTCGGCGCATTTGGCTAAATCCGATAATTTTATTTTTCTTATTTTCACCATAATTTATTCCAAATCGTTTAAATCCGGATTGCCTTCGATAAATTCTGCCGGAAGGCCGGTTTGTTTAAAATAATCAAGCATTGCCATACAAGCAAATTTCTCCGTAGAATAATGGGTGGCTCCGATAATATTTATCTTGTTTTCTTTAAGTTTTTGGAGGAAATTTCTTGGTATGTTTTTAAAAATTTCTTTACCCATAATATTCCAGTCCATCGGGTGATGGGTAAAAAGCAAAATATCTTTTTCCTTAAAATTCAGAATTTTTTGCAAAACTTCATCACTTGGAAAAACGGCGGTATAGACTTTGAATATTTCTTCGGAATTATCCAAAACTAAACCCATATAGCGCTTTTTAAAGTTCTCGCTGATATATTCGTTAAAATCCATTTCTTTCCAATCGTCTTTCAGTCTTTCCAGTTCAAAATCTTGGTCCAGTTTTTGATATAGCTTTTGAACATTCATAAGTTTGAAATTTTACCCTTATTAATAATATAAGCCCTCATTTTATATATAGCTATCTTAATAATATAGGTATTTTTAATATTTTTTGCAACTTTTTCTTTTTTTGGCAAAACAGGGTATTACTTCAAATATCTCGCCTTATTTTTCAAGTGTTCCTCGTATGTTTTACTGTAAATGACTTTGCCGTCCTGCGTGGTTAAAAAATACCAATATGGAGTTTTTTCTGGCCAAATCGCGGCTTTTATCGCATCAAGGCCGGGATTTGATATCGGCCCGGGCGGCAAACCGGCATATTTATAAGTATTGTACGCCGAATCAATTTTTAAGTCATCTGAGGACACCTGCGGTATTTTTTTACCGGTAATAAAATTTATTGTAGAGTCGGCTTCCAAAGCCATACCGGCTGAAATACGGTTTTTAAAAATGCCGGCAACAGTTTTCATATCATTGAAACCGAAAACTTCTTCCTGAATAATTGAGGCGAGTGTTAAAATCTCAAAAATTGTTTCATTTTGCTTTGCCGTCTCCAACCGCATTTCCTTATCAAATTTTTTATCAAAATTTTCAAGCATTTTTTTTACAATTTCCTCGGCTTTCGCGTCTTTAAAGAAGCGATATGTATCGGGAAAAAGATAGCCCTCAAGACCGGCATTTTTTGGTTTGTCAGCCAAAAATTCGTAGTTGGGATATTTTCTCATGTTTTCTTTTTTTATCGCGTCGGTAAACTCGCCGTTTTTAATTAGGTTCGCATCAGTCAATATTTTTTCGCTTTCCGCGCTTGTAAGCCCCTCGGGGATCAATACGGTAGTTTCCTGGCCGACCGTTTTTCCGCTGGTTATAATTTCGGCTATCTGACCGATGCTCATTGCCGAAGAAAGATAATATTCCCCTGCCTTGATTGACGCCGTTAGATTTTTCTCCCAAATATAGAATTTAAAATAAAAAGCGTTTTTGATAAAGCCGTTGTAAACCAGATTCTCTGCTATCTTTTCGGTTCCTTCTCCGAAAGAAATTCTAAAATTTTTATAAAAACCTGCTAAATCTGCCGGTTTTTCAACTTGTGTCTGGATATAAAAATAAGCGCCTAAAGTCGCGGTCAAGATAATCAATGGTATAGAAATGTATAAGACAAGTTTTTGAACAGATAACATAATAAATTAAAAACTGAAAACTAAAAATAAAAAACGGCAGATTCAGCGGAGTTGGGTTTATTTTTTAGTCACCAGCGGCACAAAGGCAAATCCAGGATATTCATACTCCTCAAATTCGTTTTCCGCTTTTTTGATTACCAGCCAGACGCTTCCGCGGCAGGGAATCACCATCTTTCCTCCGATTTTCAGCTGGCTGCGCAACGCTTCCGGAATTTTTTCCGCCATTGCTCCAGAAATAATTCCGTCAAACTGCGCTTCACTCTGCAGTCCGACAGAACCGTTGGACAAAATTATTTTCGCAATTCCTGATTTAGTAAAATCGTATTTTGCGACATTTTTTTCACCAAACTCTTTAAGCTCCGGAATTATCTCTACGCCGAACACCTTGCCTTTTTTGCCAACAATCTGCGCCAAAAGAGCGGTTTGCCATCCGGAGCCGGAACCAATATCTAAAATCTTTTGCCCGAGTTCTGGTTTCAGCAGTTCCAACATAAAAGCAACCGTAAGCGGTTGAGAAATTGTTTGTCCAAATCCTATGGGCAGCGGCTCATTGATATAGGACTCAGCTTTTAAATTTTGCGGCACGAAATCAGCCCTGTCTATCTTTTTAAAAGCACTTACAATCGCAGGCGTCTTGAGATAGCCTTCATCAATAAGCTCTTTGATTAGTGCCTCTTTTTTAAACATTTGCCGCAAAAACAAAAATAAATACTTATAAATTTGTATTTAAAATTAAATCGGGATTTTTGTTCGCTATGCTCCGAATTTTCTTCTCCGCTTACCGTAATCAGTAATCGCTTTTCTAAAATCTTCTCGGGTGAAATCGGGCCAAAGCTTTTCGGAAAAATATAACTGCGCGTCGGCAACATCCCACATCATAAATCCTGTTGAGAGGTGGGGGTTACCGCCAGTGCGGATGAGATAATCAACCGGTGGCAGGTCTTTGGTAAAAAGATGGTTTTTGATTAAAGAAGAATTTATTTTTAAATCAGTGTTTTCCCTTGCGTGATCCACTATGTCCTTAATCGCGCTTTCCATTTCGTCTTTACCGCTGTAAGCAAGCAAAAAGTTTAAATAAAATTTGCCGTAATTTTTGGTTGCGTCTATCGCCTTTTGAATCGCGCTTTTTGTCTCAATGGGGAATAGAACGTTCCACCTCCCCAGCACGTTTACTTTTATCTGATTATTATGAATTTCTTTGTCTTCTGCCAATTCGTCAAATTTTTTCCTGAACAGTTTAAACAGATATGCCACTTCTGCCTTTGGACGTTTAACAATATTGTCTAGTGAAGAACCCCAGAAAGAAAAGCAGTGAATTTTTAGATTTACCGCCTCGTTAATCATTTCTTTTACAACCAGCGCGCCTTTTTCGTGTCCATTATAAGATTCCAAAAGATGGCTTGCTGCCCATCTTCTGTTGCCGTCCATAATAAACACAATATGATTTGGGTTTTTTTTTATCATTTTTATCATTATTATTGCAATAATAAAAGATACTGACCCCCGTATCCGGTTTTGCCTGCCCGTCGCATTGCAGGGCCTAGAGGATTCGAACCTCTACGAGCAGTTTTGGAGACTGCCATGCTGCCATTGACATCAAGGCCCTATGCTGTGGCATGTAGAAAGACTGTCATTCTGCCACTGAATTACGCTCCTACGTCTTTATTTTGATTCTTTGTGTGGCGTATGTTTACGGCACGATTTGCAAAATTTGATAATTTCCATCTTGTCTTTCGCAGCACCTTTGCTTTTAAAAGTAAGATAATTGATTTTTTTGCATGCCGTACACTGCAGTTTTGTTAATCTTTCTTGCGACATATTATTTTGAAATATTGTTAAAATTATCTGAGCCGTTACGCGGATTTGAACCGCGGACCTACTCCTTACCATGGAGTTGCTCTGCCAACTGAGCTATAACGGCGTATTTATGTGGGCGGAGAAGGATTTGCACCTTCGAAGGCCGGAGGCCAACAGATTTACAGTCTGCCCCGTTTGACTACTTCGGTATCCGCCCGTGGAGCCGACTGTCGGACTTGAACCGACGATTTATTTACCCCACACTTTTTAGTGAGAGCCACCTCTCGGATTCGGACCGAGGACCTACTGTTTACAAAACAGTTGCTCTGCCCCTGAGCTAAGGTGGCGTAAAAGGTGCGGGGCCGTCGCAAAAAAGTTGCTCTGCCATTGAGCTAAGTCGGCATTTCTTTTAAGATTTTTTTAATCTCTTTGTCATATGGATTCAGTTTCAGGTATTCTTTCAGCGCTTCGCTGGCATCTTTAAAATTTTTGCTTTGAAGATACAATAATCCCAATTTTTTGTAATTTTCTGGGTTCTTAGGATTTTTGGCAAGTATATTTAAAATCCTGCCTTCTTCTATTTTAAAATGCAATTTCAGCGGAATTTTATTGGCATTGTAAGTAATTTCCAAAGATCTTTTGCGCAAATATTGAATCCATCCGAATGTTTTTCCATCCAGTTTCAAGATGTATATTCTTATCTGGCGCAAGAGCTTCTCAAGTCTTACTAGGACAAAACGAAACAAATTTTCCGCCCTTGAAAGTTTTCCGCTTTTATCGGCTATAGTATCGTACAATGCTTTGTTCTGCTGATATTCTAAAGAAACTTCGGGAATTTTTCTAACTAAGGTTATAATTATGCCAGAAAACGAAAGAATAATCAAGGTTGATAAGACGGCGTCGTAACTCATAAATTTACAAGCCACATTAGAAATTCTTGCGAATACTAACAATGGATTTCGTATTAACTTTTTTTATCAGCCCCGCATTACGGCTGATTAATTTTATATTCCCGAAGTTAAAAAGGGTGGAGGTTTTGTCTGCCAGCCGCACTTTTACCCTGCGAGATAAAATATCCAAGTCCACAACTTCGCCTTCTCCACGCGGCGTGATTACCTCTCGCCCAATTTCGGGTAAGCTTTTACTCAGCTCGTTATACAACTTGGCCTCGTATGCCATACAGCATTTAAGACGACCGCATACGCCGCTGAGACGGCTTGCCGATCTGCTGTCCAGCCGTTGAGATTTGGCGTCGCTTATAGTCACGCTTTCAAGTTTTTTCAAAAAGCTGGCGCAGCACAAACACCTTCCGCATACACCGATTCCTCCGAAATTTCTCGCACTGTCCCGAACGCCGACCTGAATCATTTTTATTGACTTTTGAAAATGCCTTGAAATATCTTTTACCAGTTCTCTGAAATCCACCCTCTGCGCTGCGGTAAAAGCTACATTTATCCGCGAACTGTCAAAACTGAATTGTATGTCTATAATTTTAATTTTAATATTACCGCTCCTCACTTTACTTTTTATAAAATTCAATACCTCAGATTTTTTTATGCTGTATTGTTTTATTCGTTCAATATCGGAAGCGTTGGCGATTTTTATAATCGGCCTCGCATTTTCAGCGGAAGTTTTTTCTCTAACGGCAAGTATCTCAATCGCTTCTATATCGCCTTCTCGATCATCAGCGTCTTTTACGATAATATAATTTCCTTTTTGTAGTTTTAAATTGCCAATGTCAAATTCGGATTTTTTTGCCCATGGATAAATTTTAGCTTGTGCAATCATATAATCGGGCTATATATCAAAACCTGCCTAGATAGTAAGCAGGAAGCGCTGTATTGAAACAAAAAAACGTTGTTTTATTAAAATTACCGTCATTTGACCTGAAAGCGGCAAAACCTTTTTACTTTTATATTTTCTCCGAGCTTTGCAATCGCCTCATTGATGATATCGCCCACGGTTTTTTTAGGATCTTTGACATATTCCTGCCTCAATAGAGTTATTCCGTCGGTATATTTTTTAATTTTGCCCGCGATAATGTTTTCAATCATTTCTTTTGGCTTCCTTTTAAATTCCTCCATCGCTTTCTTTTTTTCTTCTTCAATTATTTTCTTAATTTCTTGATTTTCTTGGGGAGAATCAATGCAAAGAGGATTGGCCGCTGCAATATGTATGGCTATATTATGCGCCAGTTCCAAAAAATGCGAATTTTTGGCGACGAAATCGCTTTCGCAGGTCAATTCCAACAGAACGCCGATTTTTTTGTTGCCGTGAATATATGCTTCCACTACTCCTTCGCCTGTCAGACGGCCAGTTTTTTTATCAACTACTCTTTTGGCTTTTTCCGTCAAGATTTTTTTTGCTGCTTCAAAATCTCCTTTTGTCTCGTTAAGAATTTTTTGACAATCAACCATGCTTGCTCCCGTTGATTCGCGTAGCGCTTTTATCCTCTGCACATCAATCATTGTTTTAAGCTTGTTTTTTATTTTTTATAAATTCGTTGGCGATTTTTTCAACAATCAGTTTGACTGAACTGATTGCGTCGTCATTTGCCGGAATCGGATAATTCACCAGTGAAGGATCGGTATCTGTATCCACTATTGCGATTATAGGCACGTTCTTCTTTCTCGCTTCGTCAACTGCGATTCTGTCAACATTGATGTCCGCGACAAAAATCGCCTCAGGCGCTTTTTTCAATGTTCTTATACCGCCGAATTTCTGAATTAATTTTTTTATTTTACGGATGAGATTAAGCTGTTCTTTTTTTGTATATTTATCAAATTTCCCCGTATCGCGGTCTTTTTCCAGCTGATCAAGCAATTTTATTTGTCGCGAGATAACTTCAAAATTAGTAAAAAGTCCGCCAATCCATCTTTCTGCCACGTAGGGCATTCCGATTTTTACCGCAGATTCCTTTATTAGTCCCCTAACCTGCTTTTTGGTTCCTATAAAAGCCATTACGCCTCCGCTTGAGGCAATTTTATTTACGAACGCCAGAGCAGAGTTTAAACCGCTGATTGTTCGTTCAAGGTCAATGATATGAATACCGTTTCTTACCCCAAAAATATACTGCGCCATTTTGGGATTCCATTTCGTTGTTTTATGGCCGAAATGAACGCCTGCTTTTAGCATTTCCATCAGATTTGTCTCCTTAGGGTTAATTATAATATCTTCCATAAACCCGACCCCGCGGCAAGCCGCGGAGTATCAGAATAGGTTTTTTACAATAAGTTTCAACCGCGCTGATATCTCTTGGTTCGCCTTCATATCTCCGCCTATGGCGGAGATGCTACGGTGCCGCAATAAAAAACAAACTTTAGTACAAGTCTTGATACGGGTACTAAATGTACCCTTGATATAATAACTTACTCTCTTACCCTTGTCAAGAAAGATATTGTATGATAGAATGATTTTATTGAAATCAATCAACAATTAGCAATCAACAGTTAACGAACAGATCATGGTTTAGGTTGTTAATTGCTAATTGTTTACTGTTAATTTTTTATTTTATGAAACCAAATATTCATCCGAAATACGCCAAATCAATAGTAAGATGCGCTTGCGGCGCAACCTTTGAAACCAGGTCAACTAAACCCGAACTTCTTGCGGAGATCTGTTCTGCCTGCCACCCTTTTTACACTGGTAAAAAGAAAATAATTGACGTCACTGGACGTGTGGAAAGATTTGAAAAGCTGATGGCGAAAAAGAAAATATCCAAACCGAAAGCAAAAAAGGCAAAAAAAGAAGTGGTTGCGGCGAAAGAAAAAACTGCTGCAAGAAAAGAAACTGGCAAGGAGTAATAACAAAAGTAACACTAATAATCCCCTGCTATCTATATGGTTTCGGGGGTTTGTTGTATGTGCAACCCAATTAACAATCAGCAGTAAACAATTGACAATAAAAATTTTGACTGTTAATTGCTAACTGTTAACCGTTAATTTGATATTTATGAAAGAAAAAATCTTAAAAGTAAAAAGTGAGTATGAAAAAATTACTTCTGAACTAGAAAGCCCAGAAGTGTTTTCTGATGCCCAAAAAAGCCAGCAGTTGCTTAAGAGGCAGAAACTGCTTCTTGATGCGCTGAAAAAATATGAGCGGTTTGAAAAAATATCCAAAGAGTTGAAAGATCTTGAAGAAATGATTGCGAAAGAAAAGACAGACGAACTTTCTGATCTGGCTAAAAAAGAAATAAAGACTCTACGCAACGAGCAGGCTGTCTTGGAGAATGAAATAAAAAACGAGCTTATTCCCAAAAATCCCATTGATTTGAAGAACGTAATTGTAGAAATTCGCGCAGGCGCAGGCGGAGAAGAGGCAGCGCTATTCGCCGCGGATTTGTTTAGAATGTACGCTAAATTCGCAGAAAAAAACGGCTGGCAGACGCGGCTGCTTGACTCCAGTCCGTCTTCCACAGGTGGATTAAAAGAGGTTGTATTTGAAGTTAACGGCACAGATGTTTACGGCACAATGAAATATGAAAGCGGAGTCCACAGGGTTCAAAGAATACCAGTTACCGAAAAGGCAGGCAGAGTGCACACCTCCACCGCCACGGTGGCGGTTTTGGCCCAAGCTGAAGAAAAAGAAATCGCAATCAAGCCGCAGGATATAAGAATTGACACTTTTCGGTCCGGCGGTCCAGGCGGACAAAATGTAAATAAAACCGAATCAGCCGTGCGAATAACTTATCTTCCGACCGGATTGATTGTAAAATGCCAGGATGAAAAATCTCAGCATAAAAACAAGGAACGGGCTTTAAAAATTTTAAGAAGCAAACTGCTCGCGCAGCAGGAAGAAAGACGGGAAAAAGAAGAACGCAAAACGCGAAAAGCGCAAATCGGAACAGCTGACCGAAGCGAAAAAATCCGGACTTATAATTTCCCCCAAAACCGCGTAACTGACCACAGAATTAAAAAAAGCTGGCAGGATCTTGATAAAATTTTGGAGGGAAATATTGAAAATATTGTCAATTCTATTAAAAATGAAACAGAGAAGCAAAAATGACTGTAAGAGAAGTGCTTAAAAAGGGGGCAAAAATACTCGCGGCAAGGCAAATAGAATCATCCGCTCTTGATGTGGAAATATTATTGCTTTATGCTCTAAAAAAATCCCCCCATGCTTATTTGCAGCCTGATAGCGACAAAACCTGGCTATATATTAACAGTGATTACAATGTATCCAAAGCCGCGCGGAAAAAATTTTTTGGCTTTGTGCGGCGCAGAGCAAAATTTGAACCTGTTGCCTATATTACTGGCGAAAAAGAATTTTACGGCCTGAATTTTCGGATTGATAAAAATGTTCTCATTCCCAGGCCGGAGACCGAAATATTAGTTGAAGAAAGTTTACGGGAAATTTTTAAAAAATTGGAAACTGGTAAAAAAATCATTATCGCCGATATTGGCACCGGTTCCGGCGCCATCGCCATATTAATTGCAAAATCCTTAAAAGACAATGGTCTAATCAACCGCGTAAAAATTTACGCGACTGATATTTCGGAAAAGGCGTTGAAAGCAGCAAGAAAAAACGCTAAAACGCATAATTGCGCCAAAAATATTATTTTTAGTCGCGGAAACTTACTTGCAGCATTGCCGAAAAACGTAAAATTAGATTTTTTGCTGGCAAACCTGCCTTACGTGGAAAATGATTATTATTATTATAGGAAATGGCTGAAAAACGGAAGCCGGCCGGCCGAATTTTATGAAATCAAGCACGAGCCGAAAAAATCTTTACTGGCAAAAAATAACGGTTTAGAATATTTTGAGAAAATTTTTCCCTCCCTGTCAAAATATCTGACAAAAGAAGCAAAAATATTTTTAGAATCAGACCCGCACCAGATTCCAGCAATTAAAAACTTGGCAAAAAAATATTTACCAAAAAATAAAATTAAAGTACTAAAAGATCTGCGAGGGTTAAACAGAATAATTAGAATAGCTTTATCCACCCTTTAACAACTCCTCGTATCTTTCTGCCCAATCCATTACTCCTGTGCCAGAAGAATTTTTGGCATACCAAACGAATTTTCTCCAGTTATCGCCGGCAAAATATCTTGCCGCCGCCTCGTATTCCGCATTGAAATTCGCGCCGACAACTCCTGCAACTTGGGACACCTTCAAAGCCATTGCCACAACCGCGTCTTTTATGTCCCAGGGGTTGGGCGGATTACTGCCGGTGATAGAAGTTACGCCTGCCTTATAAGCCGTCCAGGTTAAAGGCATCATTTGTGCCGGACCCATCGCGCCGCCCCAGCCGCTGTAAGTTCTCGGCTTCTTGCTTACCGGAACAGTTTCCGGCAGACCAAGTTCGTTTATTATTTCCAAAAAAGTCGGCTGTTGAGACGGATTCATATCTGTTTTATAATATCCGCTGCCGAGATTTGCGCCCAAGTTCGTTTCCACTTTTAAAATTCCGAGCAGATACGCTGGTCTTACTCCGGTCGCCTGCGAGGCGAATTTTGCGGCTGCTATGGCCATATCGGCGTTAATCACCTGTCCGGCGATTTCCAAAGAACGAAGCTGTGCAATCATCGCGGGAAGAAGCTTCTCGCCTTTTTCAAGTTGTTTTTGCAATTCCTTCTGTTCATTGATTGTTGAAGTCAAAATCTTCTGCTTTTCTTTTTTGTTTAGTGTCAGATCCCGATTTTGATTTTCTTTCAGCTCCAGCAGATAATTTTTTTCTTCCTGCTCGTCCAATAATTTCACCTTATTGTTTTCAAGCTCCAGTTTTGCAATTTTTATGTTCTCTATGGCGTCTTTGATGTTTCTTTGTAACGTTTCATTTTTTTGAAACTCGTCCCAAAAATCGGATAATTTATCATATGTAATAAAAACTTCGGTAAGCGACTTATTATCCGAAAAATACAGTACCCTCATCAACTCTGTCAAAAAATCCTTCCGCCTTAGCAAATCGTCTCCTTTGGTTTTTATTTTTTCTTCCGTTGAGCTGATTTCAAAAGAAAGTTGTTCAACCTCGAGCTCGGTGGCTTTTATTTCCAGCTCAATCGCCCTGATTTTCCCGTTCAGAATATCAACCTCTTTTTTTAAATTCTTCTTTTCGCTCTCTTTCTGGCCGACCTGAAGCTTGAGAGCGTCTATTTCTTGCCGCAGGCGCGAGATTTCTTCCTCCAACTTGGCCTTCTTCTCCTCTAGGGCGGCTTTGGAATCGCTTATAGTATCGGCCTGGACTTGCCATATGCTGAAACCAAAAAAGAAAGAAAATAAAAAAATAACGGCGATAAATAAATTTAATAAGCATTTTTTAGCCATAGATGAAACTAATCCATTCTTAAGACAAAAGCTCAATGCTATAAAACATTAAAAAATAATTTTATAACCTTGAGCTTTTAATAATATATACGCCAAATGGAACTTATTTTTTGGGCGACTCTTTGTCTTCGGCTTTACTCGCTGCGCTCTTTTTCTCGTCCGATACAGGCTCTTCTTTCGGTTTGACTCCCTCAACCTCTTCAACTTTTTCTTCCGGTTTGCCGACTTCTTCTTTCTCGGCTTTTGGAAGCACGACGTTCGCGACAACCTGGTTTTTATCATCAATGAGAATTTCCACACCGGGGCCCACCTTCAAATCCGATACTTTTATCCTGTCTGTAAAAGATTTAAGCGCTGATACATCAATTTTTATTTCATGTGGCAAATCCTTGGGTAGACATTTGACTTTAATGCTTTCCATATTTTTGACTAAAATTCCGCCTTCGTTTTTAACCGCCGGTGAAACTCCCGTGAAATTCAGCGGAACTGCGGCTGTTATCTTTTCATCCATTCTTACGGCATAAAAATCAATGTGGATAAATTTATCCGTAACCGGGTCCTTCTGGAAATCATAAATCAAAACTTGTTTTTTGGCAGTGCCGATTTTAAGCCAAATCAAAGTATTTTCTCCGGCGTTTCTGAAAATTTTCTCAAATTGTATATAAGGAACTGCTATCGCTTCGCTTTTCAGCTGATGTCCGTAGACAACCGCGGGGATTGATTTCTCCTTGACCAGCAGCTGTTTTGCCTTTTTTCCGGTTTCACGTTTTTTCGCCTCCAGTTCAAGATTTTCCATAAAAATATTACTGATATTAACTTTTAATACTTATGTGTGCTTTTGTTTTTTTGCGGACTGGTTTGCTTTTGCGGGATAAAAATTCATAAATTGTCAAAACATCGTCTGTGCTTACGGCCTTTTCGTTTTTAATTCTTTCAACTTCTGATGTGCTGAGATCGGTAACCATACTTGCAACTGTTATTCCTAATACTCCAGCGCTAATTACCGAAATTATCGCATTTTTGCAGTTTGGACAGTTAAGATAAAGTGTAACCGACTCGTCTTCTCTGCTTAGAATCTTTATTTCACGTGAACCATACTGATTATTGCACAAAGGACAACTAGTAAATGATTTTATGTCTAAATTTGGATAAAATCTCTCCATATGCACGAATGGTTATTAAAAAAATTTTAGCACAATAATATTATAATGCTTTAACCGTCAAATGTCAATCCCCCACCACTTTTGTGACGGGGGATTGAGCTTTAAAGTACCTAATAATCGTTTTTATTTACCTATATCTTTTTTAATTTCGCCGAGTATTTCTTCAGCCAGTCCCTTGCCGCCCAAACCGAAAGCCAAACCGCCGGCAATGGCAAGCATAGCAATAATTCCCGTGAAAAGAATTTTAATAAATTCCAGCGCAACGCCAAGCTGGTCAAGCGCCAAAAGGACCGCAAAAATTATTATTACCCACTTGGACATTATGCCCAAAAATTCTGCAGCTTTCATCCCCATGGCATTAAGACTTCCTTTGACAGCCTGCGAAACAAAATCGGCAATAAGCACGCCTACGCTCAAAATTATCAACGCAATGACCAGATTTGGTATATAATCCAATATTCGGTTCAAAAATTGCGCTACCTGTACCAACCCCACAGCTTCAGACGCTCCAATCAAAGCCAGTAAAATTATTACCCACTTTACCAACTCTCCGCCGAATTTGGCGAAATTTAATTTTACTCCCGATTTTTCAAATTTCTCTTTAAAGCCGGAAGAAACCGCGATTTTATCAACACCCAAAGCCGCCAAAATTTTATTGACGAAATTTCCAAAAACCATCGCAATTATCCAACCAATAATCACAATTACAAAAGCGGCGATAATATTGGGTATAAAGCCGATGATTTTATTCCAAAAACTGATTATAGAAACGGCAATCTCTGGATTAAGCATTCTTCTCACCCCCTTTCTCTTAGCCGCCCGCTTACAGCTGGCTGGCGGAAAGCGGACGTAGATACTAATTGTGCTTTGTTACATTATACCCTAAAATGGATAAATTGCGCAACAAGCCGCCGTTTTTGTTATGCCTTTCCTGCGCTGCCAAAAATTTCCATCTTGTTTTCAACTTCTTTTTGAACCCTTTGCCGGCCGCGACTTAAAATCAGGCGCGGGTCGTAGACCGCAGGATTTTCCGCCAAAAATTCCTTGATTCCTTCGGTAAAAGCTATTCGCAAAGCAGTATCAATATGAAAAGAGGCAACCCCTCCCTTTATCGCTTCTTTTGTTCTTTCTGCGGGGAAATCCGACGCTCCGTGCAGGACCAAAGGAATTTTTACCAATTTTGAAATTTTCCTCAGGCGATCAAAATCCAGCTCCGAACGCTCTTTAAAAAATCCGTGTGCGTTTCCTATTGCCACGGCCAAAAAATCCACTTCGGTTTCTTCAACAAACCTTTTCGCTAAATTCGGGTCGGTCATTATTTTTCCCCAGCTTAAAAAATCCGATTCCTCTTCTTTATACGGAACCGCCCCCAGCTCTGCCTGCACGCTAACGCCTGATTTGCGCGCCAGCTCTACGGCTTTTTTTGTCAAAGAAACATTTTCCGCATACGGCAACCGTGAAGCGTCAAACATAACAGAGGTAAACCCTGCTTTGATAAACAAAGGGAGCTTGCTTAAATTTTTGCCGTGATCCAACTGAATGGCTATGGGCAAATTTTTCGCTCGTCCTTGCTCAACCAATGATTTTATCAGAGATATTATCGGAAACAATCCAGCATATTCAATTGCAGATTCGGAAATGTTTATTATCAGGGGCGAACTTTTAACCACAGCCGCGCTGATTATCGCTTGAGTAATTTCAAGATTGGATGTGTTGTATGCGCCAACAGCATAACTGTGTTTTCTAGCGTCAAACAATAATTTTTTTGCAGGAAGAAACATAAGAAAAAATTAAAGAAAAATCTATACTTGCAAAACTATAGAATATCCATTTGTTTAATAATACCTAAAAATTCCGTCGCTTTTGTACTTGCTCCCCCCACCAATAGTCCGAAAGCTCTGCTTTTTTCAATAAAATCTCTGGCGTTGCGGCAGTTTACGCTTCCACCGTATAAAATTGGTATTTTGTCGGCAAGTTTACGGTTATAAATACTCGCAATAATTTTTTTAATCAGCAGATTAACGCTCAAAACTTCATCAAAAGCGGGAATAGCGCCGCTTCCTATTGCCCAGACCGGCTCATAAGCGATAATAATATTGTCCGGCTGAATCTTACTTATGCCCTCAAGCGCTTTTATCAGTTGAAGTTTTATTGTTTCGGATGTTTTTTCGGCTATTTTCTCTTCGGCTGATTCGCCGACGCAAAGAATCGGAATTAAATGGGTTTTGAGCGCCGAGCGCAGTTTTTTATTCACAATTTCATCGGTCTCTGTAAAATAATTTCTTCGCTCCGAATGACCGATAATCGCATATTTGACGCCAGCGTCTTTTAACATCAGTGCTGAAATTTCTCCGGTAAAAGCGCCTTTTTCTTTCCAGTGCATATTTTGAGCCGCCAAAGACAGGTTCTCATTTTCGCCGGTTTTAAAATTAGAAAGCCAGATCGCCGGCGGCGCCACAATAACATTAATATTTCCAGCCTTTTTTGCTTCATGCCTAATAACATTAAAAAGTGTTTTAGCTTCGGCTAAAGTCGGCGGGTTCATCTTCCAGTTGGCAATGATTATTTTTTTATCAATCACAAAAGTATAGAATTAAATTTCTTGTTCTTTTAAAAACCTTGCAGCGCGCTCCGGTTCAATTGTAGAGATTTCAATTCCCGTACCGAGCTCAAAGCCTGCCCAGATAGATGTTTTTGGAAGAATTTCAAAGTGCCAGTGATAATGCGAGTAATCTTTTCCGTCGCAGGGGGCGGTATGCAGAAAAAAATTATAAGAAGGATTATTTAACCCCTGATTAATTTTTGCCAGTGCGACCCTCAATGTTTCGGCCAATTTAGTTTTGCTTATCTGGTTAATTCTTTCAAAATAAGATGCGTGGAATTTCGGATAAATCCTTACCTCAAAAGCAGTGCGGGAAACAAAAGGGCACAGCGCGATAAATTCTTCGTTTTCAAAAACCACGCGTTCGGAGTTTTCTTTTTCCCACTCAATCATCACGCAATGAACGCATCTTTTGTTCTTCTGCCAGTAATCAGCCGACCCTTTCAGACTCCTCCAAACATCTGGATCAATAACTGGCATAGCAATCAATTGTGAATGAGGGTGACTTAATGTTGCTCCTGCTTCCTGTCCGTGATTATGGAAAACAGAAATATAGTTTATAAATCTCCTGTTCATCAGAGACAAATATCTTTCCTGATAAGCGCTTACGATTTCTTCAATTTCTTCGGTTTTCATTTTTGCGATATGGCGGTTGTGATCTCTGGTGATTATTATCTCGTGAAAGCCAGCCCCGTCCATTACCGAAAAAGGTCCCTTGTCACGATGGTTTAGTTTTAAAGAAGGACCAAAAGCAGGATATTTATTCGGCAGCACTATTAAGCTCCAATTTCCTTTCAGGTCTTTATAAACCAGGGTTGGTTTTCTTTGTTTATTTTTATCTTTACCCAGGTGGCAAAACGGGCAATCTTTTTCGTTTTCGGGAATTAACTGTCTTTTGGCCTTAAAATCATCCGGACGCTTTGCGCGTCCAGTTGCGATTACCGCCCATGTGCCGCTTACTAGGTCCCGACGGAGCTCTGAAACTTTAGCCATATTTTTTTGTAATCAGATTAATTTTGATTTTAAAAAGTTCCCATAAGGTGGTGAAGTAAGCGCCGGCAGAGACGGTTGAATTCGGGTCGTTTATCCAAATTACTGGCACTTCTTTTATCTTGTATTTTTTAAGATTTGCCAAAACCAAAACTTCTATGTCAAAACCCCAGCCCATAATAGTAAGCTTGGAAAAAATATCTTCAGCGGCCTTTGCAGTAAAACATTTGAACCCGCACTGGGTGTCTTTTATACCCGGCACCGCCAGAGATTGTATAAGCATATTACCAACCCGACCCAAAAACTCGCGGTAAAAGGGCTGATGAACTTTTATCGTTGACCTGTCAACTGCCCTGGAGCCGATAACCACTTCGTATCCCCGATTGAAAAACGGCAGAAGTTTTTCCACTTCTTCAATCGGTGTGGCATTATCAGCATCGGTAAACAGACGATATCTGCCTTTTGCCACAAGCATACCTTCTTTTATTTTGTTTCCTTTGAAGATTCCGCTTTGCGCTTTTCGCAGACGTAAATTCGGAATGGTTTTCATATAATTTCGCACTACTTCAGCTGTCTTGTCAGAACTTCCTGCTTCCATAACAATAATTTCATACGAATAATTTTTATTGTGCAGGAATTTATCAATTGCTTCAAGGGTGCGGCCGATCCTTTTTTCTTCGTTATAAACCGGAATAATGACGGAAAGATAGATGTCGTTGCTGTTTAACGAGCCGAATTGATTTTCCATAGGTTTCGTCAACTTTAAGTGGGTTTAAATTCAAAAATCTCCGCCAAGGGCGGATGCGCCCCTGGCGCAAAAATGCAAAATTACAATCTAAAATTAAAGTAAGTATACCACAATTGCACAAAATTCCAAAGAAAAACTTATACACACCCTATATTTGACAAAAGAAACTTATTGTGATAAATTTATGATAATAAGTGGAGCTCCTCTGTCGCTTTCTGTTTCTCGTAAAATAACCTCCTATGGGAAACCAGTATCCACTTATGTAGAGTAGCGGAAAAAAATATAAAATATTTTTAATACTAACAGCTTCTCCCCTCAACCGTTATGGATTATCAAAGAAGCTATCCGCTACTCTGTTTTCTTTTGGTTTTTGCTTCGTCAAACGAGCTTTAGATAATCGCGAGGCAATAGCTCAAATTTCTGGAAAGCGCAATGTCTTGGATAAAATTTTTTAGAAATTATCTTTCCAAATAATCTGCCAAAATCAAAACTGCGGCAGAGGCGTCAACCCGCCTTTTTTTTATGCCGGCTTGTTTAAACACTTCTTTTGCTTGTCGGGAAGTAAAAACTTCGCTTTGCTCATCCACAGGCAAGTCAAATTTTTCTTTCAACGTTGCTATAAAATTTTTTGTTTTTTTTGTCTGCTCGGTAGGCTTTCCGGCCAGCCCTATTGGCAATCCCACTACAATTTGGCCAATCTTTTCTTCTCGGCAAATTTCTTGCAGTTTTTTAATCAAGTTTTCCCTACCTTTATTTTCAATAATTCCAAAAGGAAGCGCGACTTTTGTGCCGTTTTGTGCAACAGCCAAACCCACCCTTTTTTTGCCGTAATCAATTGCTAAAATTCTTGACATTTTAGATTCATTTGCCTGTATAGACCACTTTATAAATTAATCCGGCTTTATCGTCCGAAATATACATAATCCCGCCGGGCAGAATTATAATATCAACCGGCCGGCCGTACGCTCCGTCGCCGTTTTTAAGCCACCCGGAAATAAAATCTTCAACGCCAAGCAAATTACCGCTTTCATCCAATTTATACCTGACGATTTTGTAGCCGGTCGGCACTGTCCGGTTCCAAGAACCATGATAAGCGACAAACAAATTATACCAATACTCTTCCGGCCAAACTTTACCAGCCCCGAATTTTCCACGTTCTGTATCTTTGGGTACGAAAGCTAAGCCCAGCGGCGCGGAGTGCGCGGGAATATCAATAAAAGACGGTGTTTCAAACGGTTCAATGCAGGGGTTGCGAATATACTTGTTTCGGTCAAAATCAGTATCGTGAATATTCTTCCCGTAGCAGGTGGGCCAGCCGTAATTTTTTCCGTATTCAATTATATTGATTTCGTCCGGCGGCAAATCGTCGCCCAAAAAATCTCTGCCCATATCAGTGCCCCACATTTTTCCGGTTAAGGGGTGCCAAGTGAAAAATACAGTGTTCCTCAATCCGCGCGCAAATTCTTTAAAATCGCTTCCGTCTGGATTCATGGAAAATATTTTGGCGCGCCGGCTGTCCGCTTCATTGCATACATTGCATGAAGAACCAATGGAAACATAAAGACGGCCATCAGGCCCGAAACCGATAGTTCGCGTAAAATGATTTCCTCCAGCAGGCAAATCCGCGATTTTCCGTTTATTTATCGCTTTTAAATTTTCCCGGTCGTAATCATACATCGCAATCTGGTTGGTTTCAGCGATGTATAATCGGCATTTTTGCACTCCCGCCTCCGCGAGGCCGTAGCCCGCTTCGGCGCGGCGGAGGCCCGAACTTCCCGTACACCTGAAAGCCAAGCCATGCGGACGATCAAGTCCGCTCGCGACAATCACCGTTTCATCGGCAACGCCGTCAACATCTTTGTCCGGCAAAGCAACCACTTTTCCTTCACTGGTAATACTAACCAATAAATTCCCATTCGGGTCAAAAGCTATAACTCTCGGATCGACCAAATCTTTTGCAAAAATTGATATGGAAAATCCCGGAGGCAATTTTAAGGGAATACCTGTAGTGTTTAAGGACTCCGAAATATTTCCTCCCCCCTTTTCCATTGTCGGCGCTATCGCGGGCCCGATTGCCGGCCGAGCGCCTCTCAGGTATTTCCAATAAAAAATTCCGGCGGCAGCTAAAATGACTATAGCAAAAATCGCCGCGAGTGCCGTAACAATTTTCTTCATATTTATTTTTTTAACAATATCTCCGCTTCTTCCACAGCCCTATCAATTCCGTTTTTTGCCAGTTCCTGATCTGGAGAATATTTTATTTCCGCAATTTCCAAAATATCTTTTACCAGCATCATTTTTCGCCGGGAAAAGATTTCCGCCAGCCGACCTTTATACGAAGGCAAAATCGTCAGCGGATAAAAGTTTCTGCTCTCAATAAGATACTCAAGCCCCTGCTCAAGCGGGTATCTCCAGCCCAGCATATCAATTCCTTTGCATTCGGAGTATTTTATCGCCTCGCTGGTAAATTTTGAATTTGTTACAAGAATTGATTTGACGGATTTTCTGGCAAGCCCTCCTCCGTTGATTATATCTTCAAATCTGGCGCAGTTTGCCAGGGCAACCTGCAAATCAACTTTCCCTTCCGGAAGTTTGTGGTATTTGCATTCTCCCACATAGACAAAGCCGTCTTTTTCCGCCAAAAAATCAATTTCATAACTAACGCATTTCCCAGAAACAATTTGATTGATTTTTACGTCGTAGCCAAGATTTTCAAAAATTTCCGCCACATATTTTTCAAAAGAATATCCGGCAGGACCGAGTTTTCTCATCGCTTCTTTCAAACTGAACCTCATTGACGCTTTTTTGTTTTCTTTTTCCAAAAACTCTTTTACTTTGCTGAAAATTTCCCAGGTTTTCATTCCGGGATAT
>CAZKGJ010000001.1:19300-28067 GCA_964552415.1 uncultured Candidatus Saccharibacteria bacterium | reverse complement strand
CGAACCCTCGATAAGGTTATTACGCCCTATAACAGGTTAGCAACCTGCCGCCTTCAGCCTCTCGGCCACCCTTCCATAGATAATCTATTTTTCAAAAATTAAGCTTTTTGTCAATCTTTTCCTCAAGTCTTTTCTGCCATCGCTTGTTTTTAAAAACTTTTCTCTTGTAAACATTTCTTCTTTAAATAAATAAGCTTCATAACAAACTAATTTTATCGGCAATCTATTTTTGGTCGATTTAACCTTTCCCTTTTTGTGCTCTGCAATCCTGCGTACTAAATCTTGTGTTGATCCAACATAAAAATTTTTATCTTTCAGGCTTACCAGTATATAAACATAGAACATAAATTTATAATCAAGCTGGTATCCTCCTATCATTCGCTGGGTATACTGCCGATGACGGACAACTTCTTCCAATAATTTTGTTTTTAAAATCTGTTTAAAAAAACAAAGGATGATTATTGTGGATTCGCCCAGCATTCGCTGGGCGTCCGGCGCATGCCGGACGAACCCTCGATAAGGTTTTGACGCCCTATAACAGGTTAGCAACCTGCCGCCTTCAGCCATCAAGGTTTACCCGTCGCATGACGGGCCACCTCTCCAAATATTTCTACATAAAAATTTAGCCAACACTATATAGCTAAATATTATTAAATATACCATAAATTATTAAATTTGCAAAGATATTTTTATTAAAATTGTTATTATGGTATACTTAATTGAGCCGTACTTTGGAATATTTTTATAAAATATGATTTATATTTTATTTGGAAAGCCTTTAGTTTTTTGGCTTGGGACCGTCGCTTTTATAAGTTTTTCTTATCAAATATATTTAGGCATAAAAATGTCGCGGGGACGACTGGACCTTTTGCCGCGTCATCGTTTGAACGCCTTTGTTCTTTCTGTAATCGTGATTATTCATTTATTTCTTGGATTATCATTGTATTTTTAACCAAGTAAATTTAATTACTAATTTTAAAATTATTAAATCCGTTAAAAATATGTAAGTTATTTTTAATGCGGTTTGATAATAAACAAAATCATACATATGAGAATTTCTAACGGAGTGAGTCAAAACATAGCGATTTTAACAGTCGCGGTTTTAATTATCATCGTAGGATCTGTTTATTATTTCGGCAGATATAAATACGGTATAAAAAATCCACCCGCAAACATACCCTCGGCAACCCCAGCAACCCCGAATCCTCAAGGCACTTATCCGGTTTCAGTAAAAAATTTCGTTTTCAATCCCGCAGTTTTGAATATTAATGCGGGCGATACGGTTACTTGGACTAATAATGATTCAGCGGCGCATCGTATTTCCGGAGCCGGTTTCCAAAGCAGTGATTTAAGCAAGGGACAGAGCTATAGTTTTACTTTTACTTCTGCCGGAACATTTGATTATATTTGCGCCATTCATCCAAGCATAATGAAGGGAGAGATTATTGTTAAATAATCGCTCATCCTCTTGCCACCACCACTCCCCAGACTTCCTGTGCCCCGGCCTTTTTCAAAACTTTGGCGCATTCGGATAAAGTGCCGGCAGTTGTGCAGACATCGTCAACCAAAATTACTTTTTTATTTTTCAATATCGGGTTTTCCGCGCAACTGAAAGCGCCGCGGATATTTTCCAATCTTGCTTGCCTTTCTTTTATTTCCACTTGCGGAATGTTGTTCTTTGAACGGATTAAAATTGCTTTCTCAATTGGCAGGTTAAAATATTTTCCAAGACTCTCTGCCAAAAGTTCTGCCTGATTAAACCCGCGCCAGCGAAGACGTCTGTGGTGCAGCGGAACCGGAATTATAATCCTGTTTTCTATAATATCCGGCCCAAAAGGAATCTCTTTTTGCTTTCTGACTAATTGCCGATTTTTTAATTGCCCGATGATTAAATCCGAAAGTGGGTCTGCGAGATCGTGTACAAACCGATATTTAAAAACATGGATGGCCTCTTTAACAATGCCTGTTTCTGTTTTTCCCGCTTTTTTGGAAATATTCCAATAAACCGCGGCGGAGATTACTCCGTCAAGCTCGCTTTTGTTCCTGCAATTAAAACAGCGTGCGCCTGTCTGCGATTCCGCTCCGCAAATCGGGCACGCTTGTTTTTTGAGAAGATTGATTTTGCCAAAACATTCTCTGCAAATCCACTCGCCTTCTTTTCCGCAGCCAAGGCAGTAAATCGGAAATAAGATATCCAAGAAAAAAGTTTCAATTTTTTCCAAAACAGACGTTGTTATCATAGCCGACTTTAATCATTTAGCTGCTGACTTTTATCTCAATTTTTCCTTTCTTATTTTTTTCAATTAAAATTTTGTCATTTTGTGTTATTTCCCCGCCAATGATTTTTTCGGCAACGGGATCTTCCACTAATTCCTGGACGTTTTTCCTTATCAGGCGCGCTCCGAAGGCGGGATTCAAGGATTTTTTCGCTATTTCTTTGACTGCCAGAGGGCTAATCGCTATTTTTCTGTTTTTCAGGCGGCGAGATAATTCTTTAAGTTGTAAGTCGGCGATTTTTTCCAGATGTTTCAATTTTAGGGCGTTAAAAGCGATAATCTCGTCAACGCGGTTTAAAAATTCTGGTTTAAATCTCTCTTTTAGCATTCCCGTAACTCGCTTTTTAATCGCTTCGTATTCATCTGCTACTTTTCTTCCGTCCTCGCTCGCAGAAAAACCCAGAGCCGAAGCCGTAAAATCGTCGGAGCCGAGGTTAGAAGTCATAATCACAACAGTGTTTTTAAAATTGACTTTTTTTCCCTGCGCATCGGTAAGCATTCCTTCTTCCAAAATTTGAAGCAATATGTTCACAGCATCTGTATGCGCCTTTTCTATTTCGTCAAATAGCACCACTGAATAAGGATTAAGCCGAACCTGCTCGGTTAATTTTCCGCCTTCTTCAAATCCGATATAGCCAGGCGGCGCGCCCAAAAGCCGCGAGACATTGTGTCGTTCCATAAATTCGCTCATATCTATCCTTATAAGGTGGTTTTTTCCGCCAAATAATTCTTCGGATAGAACATTTGCCATAAGAGTTTTTCCGACTCCGGTTGGGCCGATAAAAATAAACGAACCCAAAGGCCTCTGCGGGTTGGCGATATTCGCCCTCTGCCGTTTTATCGCCCGGACAATCGCGCCAACCGCTTTTTCCTGGCCGATTATTTTTTTTGTCAAGATGCGCTCTATATTTTTAATCTTCTTTACTTCTTCGGCTGAGATGTTTTCCTGCGGAACGCCGGTGATTTCGGAAATCACTTTGGAAATGATTTCCGGAATTAAAATATGCATAATATTTTTTTCTTCGCCGGCCTCGCTTTCTTTTTTAAGCTCTGCAATTTTTCTTTCTATCTCATCCTCTTCTTTTTTAAACGCCAAGGCCGCTTCATATTCTTCGCGCTCTACAGCTTTGTCTTTGGCGGAAATTGTTTCATTTTTTCTGCGCAATAGTTCTTTTACTCGCGGATAATAATTTTTTACGGAATTTGAATTTACCAGATAAGAAGCTGCTTCGTCAATCAAGTCAATCGCCTTGTCGGGCAAATGCCGGTCCGGAATAAATCGTACGGACAAATTAACGGCGGTTTTTATCGTTTCCGGAGCAATAATTATATGGTGATACTTTTCATAAGAATCTTTCAGCCCTTCCAAAATTTTAACCGTTTCGCCAACAGTCGGCTCATCAACTAAAATCGGTTGAAATCTTCGTTCAAGCGCCGCGTCTTTGCTCAGATATTTCCTGTATTCGGAAACTGTAGTTGCGCCAATGCAACGCAGAAGCCCTTTGGAAAGCGCCGGCTTCAGGATATTTGCCGCGTCCAGACTCCCAGCAGCGCTCCCTGTGCCGACAATGGTATGAATTTCATCAATAAACAAAATTACATCTCTTTTTTCTTCAATTTCCGCCAAAAGATCTTTGAGCCGCGCTTCAAATTCTCCGCGGTACATTGAACCTGCAATCATTGCGCCTAAATCAAGTATCAAAACCCTCTTGTAAGCCAAGTTTGGCGGCACCTGTCCTTGAAAAATTTTGATAGCCAGCGCTTCTACTATCGCGGTTTTTCCAACGCCCGGATCGCCGACCAAAAGCGGGTTGTTCTTCGTTTTTCGGTTAAGAATATTTATGACTCTGGACAACTCCTTTTCCCTGCCGATTATCGGCCCGATCTTTTTTTGAGATGCTTCTTCGGTCAGATCAGTACAAAAATATTCCAAAGCCGAACCGTCAGCAGTTTCAAAATTCTTAGTCTCTGGCAGAATGTTCGGCAAGAAGCCGCCTTTAGGAACACGGTTTAAAGCTGAGCTGAAAAACCTTGCAATTACTTCGGGAAACTTATTCGTATTTTCCAACACCGTTGCAATTCCGCGCTTCATTTGCTCTATATCAATTTTTTCTCTGAAAAACAACTCTTCAACCGCTTTATCTCTGTTTTCCAGAACTGCCGCCAGAAGATGCTCTGTGCCTATGTAGCTGCTGCCCTGCTTTTTTGCCGCAAGCGCAGCGCCGATTATCACAGAATTGGCAGACAAATAAATGTTTTCGTCCAAGGGCTTACTCTCCTGATAAGATTTTCTAAAATTATCTATTGCCTCGGCGGTAATTTTAAAACTCTTAATGATGTGAGCGCCCAAACTTCCCTCGCGGCGCGCAATCAAATAAAGCCAATCCAGGCATGTGATTTTTTCCGGAAATTGCTTTTCGGCCGAGCTGGCAAAAGCGAGAACATTTTTTGCGTGTTCGGTTAATTTTGATATAATATGAGACGGCAGATGCATACTGTTTGTTTGATTAAGGCGTTTTGTTTAATCATAATAATATGATTGAGAACGAGTGTCAATCTTTCAACTTACTTATTATATGAAAACGGAAATATATAATGTCTTTGATAAGGCGAAGCGGGATTTGCAGGGGCTGAAACTGTTGATTTACTCGCTCTTTTTGGTAATCGCCTGCGGCGCTGTTCTTTTTTTTGTTTCTTCAGAATTTTTTTTCTCCGGAAAAATTTATCCGGGAACCAAAATAGCAAATATTGATCTGGGTTATTTTGATTCCAAAAGCGCGCAAAAATTGCTGGAAAACCGGATAAATGTATGGAAAAACCAAAAAATTAAAATTAATTATTCCGCCGCGGGCGATTCCGCACTACCGCTTCAAAGTTTGGAAACAGAACCAGAACCTCTGGGCTTTATTCCCGGTACCGGCAAAAGTATTTTAAACGCTTATAATCTCGGCAGAACCGGCGGTTTTTTAAAAATGTTGCTGCAAAGAATGTCACTGTTTGCCAGGGGAAAAAATGTAGCAGTCTATTATGACTTTGATGAAAATAAATTTGACGCTTACCTCAAGAAAAATTTTTCTTTTCTGGAAAGACCGGAAAAAAACGCCTCTCTATTTTTTGAAAAAGGAAAACTTGTGCAGACGCCGGCGGAAAACGGACTAAAGATTGACCGGTACGAATTAAAGGAAAAGCTTGTCAAGGATATTGAAAATCTAAAAAACGAACCTGCCACTCTTAAAATAATTGTTTCTCCTCCTCAGATCAACGATCTGCAAGTCAAATCAGCAGAAACTCAGGCGCAAAACATAACAAAACGCGATTTTTATCTTAAATATAAAAATAAATCGTGGGTTATTGAAAAAAATCTGATAATTTCTGCTCTTGAATTTGAACCCGTAAAAGACTTTTCAGGCAAGGAAAAAATTCTCTCGGTTAAAATAAACAGTGAACCGTTTGTGGACTATTTGGAAAAAATACAATTTGAGATGAACAGCCAGCCGCAAAACGCGGTTTTTGCCGTAGAAAATAATAAGCTGATTACTGAATCCGGCGGCGAAAACGGAGCAACTCTTTTGATAGAAGCAAGTGTCAGAAAAATCAAACAGGAAATATTACAAAAAACCAAGCCATCCCTGGTATCTTCGGCGGAAAATCAAAGCGAGGCTTTTAACAACAATTGGAATGAAAATAAAAAAAATACGGATATTGAACTCGTGGTTGAAGAAACAGAACCGGTGATAAACCAAAAAACTATTACGGCAAAAGGTATTGATACATTGCTTGGTCGTGGAGAATCAAATTTTTCCGGCTCTCCTAAAAATCGGCGCTATAATATCGCTGTTGGGGCGGCGAAATTCAATAATACCCTGATTGCTCCAGATGAAGAATTTTCGTTTAATAAAATCCTCGGAGAGGTTGATGAAAAAACCGGATATTTGCCGGACTTAGTAATCAAAAATGACAGAACAACACCCGAATACGGCGGCGGTTTGTGCCAGGTTTCCACAACCGCTTTCCGCGCGGCAATATATTCAGGACTGCCTATAACCGAAAGGCGGCCTCATTCATATCCCGTGGTTTATTATAATCCGCAGGGTATGGACGCGACAATTTATCCTCCGCATCCTGATTTAAGATTTAAAAACGACACAGGCGGATTTATTCTCATCCAGACGAAAATATTGAAGGATAAACTTATATTCAATTTTTTCGGAAAGAAAACCGGTCGGAGAATAAAAATTATCGGACCGAATATCTATGATAAAATGCCTGACGGATCAATGAAAGCGGTTTTTTGGCGAGAAATTTACGAAGGCGAAAAATTGGTCAAAAAAGAAGTGTTTAGAAGCGTTTACGCTTCTCCAGATAAATATCCGCACAAAAATCCGTTTGAATAAAAAATAGGCTGCCCCGAAGAGTTGCCTAAAAAAATAACACCTCATCTTGGTACATCTTAAGTCAAAGGTCAATAGCGATATTGACTTTCTACATTTTTTGAGTATAGTAATAAGATGCTCCCGAGAGAAAAGCGCCCTTAGCTTAATGGACAAAGCTCTAGTCTTCGGAACTAGTGATGGGGGTCCGATTCCCTCAGGGCGCACAATTATATATAAATTATAAACGGGTTCGTAGCTCAGTTGGCAGAGCAGGGGCCTCTTAAGCCCAAGGTCGTGGGTTCGATCCCCACCGAACCCACACGGTGGCTATGGTGTAGCGGCAACACAACAGGCTGTGGCCCTGTTATCCTGGGTTCGATCCCCAGTAGCCACCCAAACAAAAAAGTTCCTGAATAAGGAATTTTTTTAACACCTGTTTTAATTTGTTAATTCATCAAAGTTTTTTGCGCCTCCGAGAAGAATCGAACTTCTATCTCGACCTTAGAAGGGTCTTGCTCTATCCATTGAGCTACGGAGGCGGATAAAAACAAAAACTCGTTACCGAGTATACATTTAAAATAGCACCGACATCGTCCGAAGTCAACTATGGAGCAGGTGTCTAATTGGCTGAATATGGAAAAAATGGATTAGTGTAGGAACTATTCAGATCTTTATCTAAATTTTTTTCCCGGCCATCAAGCCGTTTTTCTATTTTATTGATAATATCCTTGCGAATGTTTACAATAATCGGCTTCGTACTCGCCTCGCCGTAAACAAAAACATCTTTTCTTGCACCGTAAATTTGATTTATTGCTATATATAATTCATAAAATGCGACAAGGGAAAAAATTATCCAAATTGTAAATTTAAAATATTTATACCTATAAAGAGTTTTTAGTTTGGTAAAAATCGCACCGTAATATTTATTTTGCATAGATATATTTATAGGCCGCGAATTGACATATTATTAAAAGAAAAGACCCTGATTACTAAAACGCTTTTTACTTCAGAATTGTTTTTCTTTGTGTCAATGGCGATATTTACGGAATCAATATACACATAATAAGGCGCATTTTGGAGGTAAGAAATAAATTTGACTAGATCGATAAAGTTTCCTTTCGTGGCCAACTGCAAAGTAAAACCGCTTGGGCGTTTTTCTACCTTTGTCTCTTTATCGCCTGTTTCAATAAAACTTATCTCAGTTGAATTTGAAGTTTTGTCAGCCAAATCTTCCAACATTTTGATAAAACCCGGCAAATCGTTTTCATTAACAAAATATTTTCTCATCCCGGCGATTTTATTTACGGCAAAATTATAGTTTGACAGCGAATTGGGCAGAAATTTTTCTTTCAAGCCGTATTCCGCAATAGTCGCCGATTTATCCGCGATTTTGACAATTTTGTAGTCGTTGGATTCCTTCGCTTCAATAATTCCCTGCCAAACAAAAACTGAATAAGCGATGAAAATCACAGCCAATGACAAGTAAAATTTTTCTTTTTCCTGCATAATATTAGTTACTTTCCAAAAATTCTTTCTGCTTAAAATTTTTTAGCAAGATGGTTCCGCGGAATTTAAAGTCAGCATCAGTTTTTTTTACAAGATTTTCCAACGGCGACTGAATATCTTTGAAGTCGGAGGAGTTTTCAAGGTTTGCCTGAAGAGCCAAAACTCCATCTCTTGTTTTCGCGCGGCCTATAATTGTGAAAATTCCTTCATCGGAAGATAAAACTTTTCCCGAAGTGTCTTTTGAATCAATTGCAAGAGAAAAAATTTGCGCTTCTTGAGGAATTATCTTGGCTATTTCTGATAAAACTTTTGGCCAATAAACTTGCTCCGCTCCAATTTTGTCAATATCTATCAATAGACCATTGATATTTTTTGATGATTTTTCTAAAAAAGACATCTGTTGCAAGCTGGGGTTGTACTTGTAAAGATCTATTTTTTTGTCTAACCCGGCTGTTGCGTTATTTAAATATATTCCGCCAATCAGAAACGGCAAAGAAAAAAACACTAAAATCATAAAAATAAAAGAGCCCCAAAAAATAACATTTTGGGTAAGTTTAAACCAGTATACTGTTTCTTTTCTTCGTGGCGGTAAAAGATTGAGAGAAATCATAT
>CAZKGJ010000001.1:9898-19200 GCA_964552415.1 uncultured Candidatus Saccharibacteria bacterium | reverse complement strand
TTACTTTGGCTTTTTAACTTCTCTATGTATCATACAATGCCAACCCTAGGGCAGTTGTATAAAAAAGCGAATCGCTCCGACTTATGGGCGGAATTTCTCCGGCTGCGATATTGTAAATCCCTTCCCAGGGATTTGCGACTTCCACAGTCCTTCTTAGAACCAGTGACAAATACGATCCTATACCCATCAAATTCGCTCCTCCCCCGCAGACTATTATTTTAAAATCCGACCTCTGAGAAATTCCAAAGTAATTATTGTAATAACTGATAGAGTTTTTAATTTTAAAAACCAGTTCGGACAACAGTGGTTCAAGCAATTTGAATACCTTGCTCCCCTCTTCCGAATGCTTCAAAATGCCAACTCTGCGCTTAATCTTCTCCGCTTCCTCTATGTTCACCTTTAGTCCTTTACTCAGTGTAAAACTGAAACTTTCCCCTGAAATGGAAATACTCTGAGTGAATCTCAAAAACGGATGCTTGTAAAAAATAAAGCTTGTTCTGTCTCGCCCTAAATCAATTATCAATACTGCTTGTGGATATTGCCGGTTTTTAAACAAACCTCTTACTGTTGCTGCTGATTCCGCCTCAAAAGCGACCGGGATTAAACCACATTTGTCTATTACTTCCAAGTATGACTCAGTTAAAATTTTAGGCGTAGCAGCTACAAAAACATCCGTACAATTGCTATCGCCGCCAATTGGGTATTCTTTGGTACCAAGAATATGCCAGTCCAGATACATCTCTTCGCTGGCAAGAGGAAAATGCTCTTCGGCTTTTGCGCGAATTATTTCTTCCGCATTTTCTTCGGTTATTTTGGGCGTTTTAATCACCCTGATAAAACATTTTGACTCGGGAAGACTCACAACTACCTCTCTGTTGGCAACCGGATAGGGTTTTGCTGAAAGCATTGTTTCTTTGATTTCTCCAATCAGCGCTTCAGCGTTTTTTATTTCTCCGCCAGAAACAATTTTTTCAGGAATTTCTTTTTTATTATAACTTCTCAGGCGCATTTTCTTTTCCGGCTTGCAAAACTGCATAACTTTAATCGACCGGTCTGAAAAATCAAGTCCAAAAGCCGGCAGACGACCGAATGTTTCTCTAATAAAATTGAAATCCATACTCGCTTCGCTCAAATTAAAAATTTAAAAGTAATTGTTGTTTTAATTTCAGTAAAACTCCAAAATTTCCGGTTTTAATCTTAAGCCTTTAGCTTCATTATATCATTTTACTGGGTTTCGTTCCAGCTGTTTATTTTCCATCCTGCGCCAGGCCCGCTGGAAAAAGCAGCGCTGGCTAAACCGCTTTCATAAGTTACAGCGGCATTATTATTCAAATTTAATTGATACGCTGTTACTTCCTTTATACTGGTATTATTAGAAATATCCGCACTGCCGTTAGCGGCATAAAATATTCCTCCTATGACATTGTTGGAAATATCAACAGCTTCTCCGTTAGAACGGGTGGATAAAAGCAAAAGGTAACTGCCATTGGAAGCATTGCAAGCGCCAGTGCTTGAATTATAGCCAGAGGAGCCGCAAATAATTACATTATTGCCGGTAGATATAACACCTTTTGTGGTTTGACTGCTGGGCTTATCCGCAATCATTACGCCGCTGTTGGCTCCATAGCTGTTTGCGAGTTCCATTTTTATACTGTTTGCTAAATTTATATCTCCTTCTACCCAAACAGTACCGCTGACTGTTATTTTAATTCCGACGGCGGGCGTAAAATCGCAAGCAAGTTTTGCTGGTCCGATCGTTATATTGCCAGTAGGCGAACAGTGCGCCGCGTCAGAATAGACCCCTCCTGCAACAGCAGAAGCTTCCCAATTGGCGATATTAGTTGAAGAAATCGGCATAGCCTGTGCTACTGGATCGGAGCTGCCAGGATGAGCTGTGCCCAGAGTTAAAGGACTGGAGCATGGGGGGGCAGTCGGATTATTCAAAAAATTCAAGGAGCTTGCATCAATTGTCTGGTAATAAGCATCTCCGCAGATTTGACTGCTTTCAATTGTGTTTGCATGTGCGCTTAATCCAACTGTCACATTTTTAATTTTATATCCGCCAGAGACATAAGCGTCTCCTGTAATCTTCGCCCCGGTAGCGCCTTCTATTTTTCCGTTTGAATATATGTTTCCGCTAATCGTTGAATTATTACTCATTCCAATTCCGCCTTCCCCTACCTGAACCCCGTAATAGAAAGATATGTTGTCGGTAGTGATAACAAGTATGGCTTTCAGTTTCCGGATATCTTGGGAAAGGGAAGATAAAGAGTTAACCGTGACAACGTTTCCGGTTTGGCTAATGCTTTGGGTTATTGAAGCTCCGTCAAGATTCAATACTCCGGAGGGCAAGTTATAATTTTTTAATTTCCGCAAAACCGCATCTTCAATGCCAGATTCCGCCGAATAATACGATTGCGCAGAGGAAACAAGATTTTTTCCGATTTGTCTTTTGGTAAGAATAATAGAATTTAAGGAAAATGTGACAATCAGAATCATACCGGTTACCATAAAAAGCGCCAGTATTGCCGCGAAGCCGAACTCGCTGGAGCATTCTTTTTTAATCATACATTTGGCCGCATTATCTTAATGCCGCAGTTTTAATAAGATGAATTGCGGAATTGGATACAAAATTATTTTTTGGCTTGACAGCAAGATCAATTGTTATTGACTCTCTCTGCTTGCCACCGGACAAATTTTTGTAATAATAAAATTTAATTGATTCTATTGATATGTCGGCAGAGTTCATTGCGGCAGGGCTCGCTTTTTCTTTTTTCAAAAAAACTGCGTTATTTTCAAAATAAAAATCAATATAGCCGAGATTTTCTCCGGCTAAAACATTTTGTGCTGTGGCTAAAGACAGCTGGTCGCCTTTGACTGCATTAAAATTATAATTTCTAAAATTGCTGGTGGGAAGATAGATATACTTGGAATTCCTCGCCTCGTAGACGATTCTCTCCATAATATCAGAGCCGTTATAACTTGCATCGGTTAGAGCGGTTATTTTGGCATTAGTTTTGGATATTATCAAAACAACCTCAATAATAACCACAGAAATTATAGCTACCAAAGCTGTATAAAGCAGCATCTCTATCAAGGTATAGCCATTTCGTTGTTCAGAAAGCTTATCTTTCATACTTTAATATAAATTGGCTAAATAAGCGGAAAGAGTAATTTGTTTTGCTGTCCCATTTTCGGTCCAAGAAACCTTGGAAGTAATTTTGGCGGTATTGGCGTCTATAACACCTCCGGCAGAGACAATGTTATCGCCTACGTCGCGCAACACCTGGGAAGTTGTTATCCAAACAGTATACTTGCCGATACTTTTTGTTCCAGCTTGCGCAATCCATTGCTGCGGATTTGAAGTGTCCGCAGTAAAATAATAATTAGCTCCTACGGTTAATCCGGAAATGGCAGACCAGTTTACATCGCGTAGGGCACGCGCCTGTTCCAAAGACGACTCCGCCAAATACAAGGCTTCAACGCGATTAATATTTTGCGCCGTTGCTCTTAAAGACAGATTGAGATATTGCTCAATGCTCAAAAAAACACCTGCTCCTATTGTAACTACCAGAATTATCTCAATCAGTCCAAAACCCACTTGTTTCAAATTATTCATAATATAATAATGGAAGTTCGGAAGTCCGGCTTCCGATTACTGAATTTCCATTGTGCCGCCGTAAAACGAGTCCGGGGTCACAGTTGCGGTTCCGTCAGCATTTTCGGTATAAGTCGCGATTTTTTTTACTGTGCCGCCGTCAACAAAATAAACCGTAACCGACTTTGTATTCTCGGTACGGTCTCGCATTATGCAAAGCAAGGTACTTACAGAATCAAGAGACAGGGTATGCACCCTTATTTTTTGATTGACGCTATCAACCAATGTCACGCCCTGCCAGTCAAAAGATGTTTTGTCCATGTTAAAATATGATCCGGTGTCAACATTGTTGACGACCGCGCCGCCTGAGCCAACAAACTCCAGTTTTAAAACGGAAGAATTCTGTATGCTCCACGGAAGCGAAAAATGGACATGGCGAGCGTCAACGAGCTGCGACGCAAGACTGGCTTGAAACGCGCTTGATCCGGTCTGAGCTTCGGTGTTAATTACGATTTGCCTGGTTTTGGAATTGTCTGTTTTAATCCTTATACCTACGGTTCCGGAGTTTGCCGTGCTGCCAGTTAGACGTCCTATTATCAAATCGTTTCCGCCACCCGAAAGATTGATGTTGTAAATTTCAATATTGGACGGAAGACTAAAAATTTGATTGCCGGGCGCTCCGTCAATAAAAGTGCTGCCGGAAAAAATAACGAGACGATTGTTTAAAATATCAAAATGAATTCCGTAATTTAAATCGCTTAAAGAACCAAGAGAATAATTTTTCGCCAATTTAATTTTAGCTTCAATCATTTGCCTGGCATTTTCCAAATTTACATTGTCAGAAAAAGATTTCCATGCCGGAACCACAAGGACGGCAGAAATAGACAAAACTAAAACCGCTGTGATAATTTCTATTAGGGTAAAACCTTTTTTCTTTTTTTTGTTTAAAAAGCCCTTTGCACTGTTCATACAGTATCGGCAATAGAATACATCGGCTGAATTATAGAAATCGCGAAAAACCCCACGGCAATACCCATAATAATCATCAGAATCGGCTCAATTATCGTGGAAAGGTTTTTAGTTGTTTCGTTTACTTCGTCTTCGTAGAATTTCGCCAAATCCAACAAAATTTCGTCCAAAGAGCCGGTTTCTTCGCCCACTTCAATCATCTGCAGAACAAGGGGAGAATATAAGTTTCCAAACTCATTGAGCGAGTCCCCAAGCCGCAGTCCTTTTTCAATGCGCTCCGCGGCTATCCGCGTTGATTCCCTGTAATAATGATTAGAAAGCGTCTTGGACACGGTTTTTAAAGCAATGCTTATTGAAACGCCTCCTTTAATCAGCGAAGAAGTAGTCCGGCTAAATCGCGCGATATTAATTTTCTGGGAAATATCGCCGAATATCGGTAGTTTTAAAATGATCATATCAATAAATTTGCTGTTTTTGCCGCGGAAAAATATTTTTACTGAAATCGCCAAAAAAACTAACACTGCCAAAAGCAAAACACCATGGTTAATAAATAAATTACTTACGGCTATCAAGAATTTTGTTGATGCCGGCAATTCTACATTCATTGATTGAAAAATCATTGTAAGTTTCGGAATTACATAAACCATTACGACAACGCCGACTGCTGCCATAGCCGCCAAAATTACCGCAGGATAAGTCATTGCTCCTTTTATCTTGCTTTTTAACTCATAATCCTTTTTCATTTGCTCCGCCAAAAGCGCAAGAGTTGAATCCAAAGAACCGCTTATCTCTCCTATCCTGATCATATTGACAAAAAGATCGTCAAAAATTTCCGGATGAGCGCTTAGCGCGTCAGCAAAAGTGGTTCCTTTCGTGACGTCATTGTTTATCTTTTTTACAACCTCGGAGAATTTGACATTCCTTGTCTGTTTCTCAAGCGCGGTAAGCGATTTGGACAGAGAAAGTCCTGACCTCACCATTATTGAAAGGTGGTGGCTAAACATTATTATCTCAATCTGCGGCACACTGAAAAACTTTCCGAAAATATCGGCAATGGTTTTTCTTTTTTCGCCGACCGCGTTAATTTTTACGCTGCTATATACCGGGGTTGTCATAAAAATCTATTTTTTATTCTTTTATCGCTTTCATAATTTCTTCAAGTGAGGTAATCCCTCTTATCGCTTTAATAAAACCGTCCTCTGCGATTGTGATCATTCCTTCTTCGGCAGCCAACTGCTCTATCTGGTCTGTTGTGGCGCCTTTATTTATATGTGAACGGATGCCATCGCTGATTTCCAAAACTTCATATATACCGACTCTGCCTTTATATCCTTCTTTGCGGCATCGTTCGCAGCCCGAGGAATGGTAAAAATCAATTTCGTCTAATTTTCTGGTGTTAGAAATTTTTTCTCGGTTCAAAATTTCTACAATCCTTTCAGTTTTGACTCTCTCGCTGATGCTCTTTAATTCAGCCTTTCCAAGTTTATAAGGTCGGCGGCAATCGGGACAAAGTTTACGCACCAGTCTCTGGGCAATAATTGCGTTAACGGTAGTAGCCACTAAAAACGGCTCTACTTTCATATCCAAAAGCCGAGGCAGGGTCGCGGCTGCGGAATTGGTGTGCAGGGTGGACAAAACCAAATGTCCGGTAAGCGCCGCGTGAATAGCCATCTCGGCGGTTTCTTCGTCACGGATTTCTCCAACCATAATAATATCCGGGTCCTGGCGCAAAAGCGCGCGCAGGCCGGAAGCAAAAGTAAGCCCGATTTTCGGTGATACCTGTGTCTGGTTTACTCGCGGCATACGGTATTCTATCGGGTCTTCCACTGTGTTTATATTGACATCTGGCGTATTTAATATTTCTAAAAGAGAATAAAGCGTGGTGGTTTTTCCACTGCCGGTAGGGCCAGTGACCAAAACCATTCCACTCGGCTTAGCGATTGATTTCTTTACTGCCTCAAGAGATTTTCCCCAAAAGCCGAGGTTTTCCAAAGTAAGTCCCCGCAAATTCTCGTTAAGAAGGCGCATTACGACTTTTTCGCCGTCAAAGATAGGAAGAGTGGAAACACGGAAAGCGATTTTATAGTCATCTTTTTCAATTTTAAATCTGCCGTCCTGGGGAAGACGGTGCTCATCCAGTTTCAAGTTCGCCAGAACTTTGATTCTGGCCACAATACCCTCTTGAACTTGCCTGGGTAGAATCATTGCATCGCGCAAAATGCCGTCAATGCGATAGCGCACAATCACATCTTTTTCCTCGGGCTCAATGTGAATATCGCTTGCCCCTTCGCTAATCGCATGCGAAAGTAGCGTATCCACGATTTTAATTATAGGGATATCCTCGGCGGCTTTCTCAAGATCGGTAAACTTATCCTTATCTTTTTCTTCTCCGATAATTTTTAACCCCTTTGCCGGATGGCTCTCTTTTATAATTTCTTCAAATTCCGCCTCCAAACTTTTATGATATTGCCTTAGGGCGCTTTTGATTCCTCCGGGGGTGGAAAAATTTACAATAATATTCATTCCGGTTTTTTTCCTGATAAATTCAAGTGTCTGGAAATCGTCCGGGTCAAGAAGCGCTACCGAGAGATTGTTTCCGCTTTTTCTGAACGCAATAATGTTATGCTCCTTTGCAATCGGCTCGGGAATCAGCGCCAAAACTTCTTTTGCGATAATTATCGTTTCCAGATTAACAAACGGAGTGCCTTTCATATATGCCAGAACTTTGTAAAGATCTTCTTCCTTCATCAGCCGTTTGTCCAAAATTAGATCTACGGGGTCGGTTTTCCCCCTTGCCGCTGATTTAAAAATCTCGTCTATTTTTTTCACGGGCAAAAATTTGGAATCTGCCAAAAAATTTTTAAGCTGATTGTTGTCTACGCGCATATTTTTTTATTTTTGAGCTAAGCTCGCCAATACCGTAGAGAGATTTTATCAAATACGCTTTTACGCCCAAATCAACCGCTTTTCCGATATACGTCGCATAATTTAAATTCGTGTGAATAACGGTAGGAATATTTTTCTCATTTATGTGCTTGCGCAGATTTTTCAGCAATTTAATTCCGGAAATTTTCGGCAAAATTAAATCCATAAATATCAAATCCGGGTTTTCAACCATAGCCAATTTTAGCCCGCTCGCTCCGTTGTCGGCTTCCAAAACATAAAAATCCTCCAAAACCAGCGCCTTTTTTAATTTTTCCCGCAAAACCTTGTCATCGTCAATGATTAAAATTTTTCTGCGCATAATTTTAAACCGTTACATATACAAATTATATCTTTGATATAATTGGTTTGTTCGGTCAAAACGAAAGTTGATACTTTCATTTCTTCCTCGCTGTCAATTATAACAAAACAGCTGTTTTAAAGCAACAACTGTTCGTATTTTTAAACTATCGCGCACTCGTTAATAGCTGTAACTATCAATTAAATTGTTTTCTTTGTCAAGCAGCTTTGCTTCGTCATGCCGGTCATCCCAAAACTCATTAGTTCTATTGAGATATATATACCAGTCATTTTTAAGAAAATCTGGGTCAGAGCGGTAGCGCTTCAAGCAGCCGACATAATTCAGGTTTCCTGCCAAAAAGTCCGTACACTCTTTTTCAAAGGCTATTTTGGGCGCAGCTGTGTTAGGTATCTCGCAGGTACCGAGACCTTTTATGTAATCGCGGCAGTCTCGGCTAAAGCTGGCGATTTCCTGCTCGGCCGGCCGCGGGCATTCCTGCGGAGGCCGAACTAAAAAATTGTAAATATTCAAATATCCGGTGCATTTATTCAAAAGGAAGCTTTTGCCCACAGGCGCCGAGCCCGTAAAAATAAAAGCGCTTTTACCGGGCTCAAGAATAATATCGGTTTCGTCGTCTCTCTCCCCGACATAAAGAATTTTTGTCCCCTTTGGAACTATCGCAATCTCATCCGCTTTGTTTTTGACAATCATGCCCGTGATATTGATTTTTTCATTTGAAATATTTGCGATTTTTATATATTCGTCCAGATTAAAACTCCCGCCGCTTTTTATGCCGTCAGTTTTCAGTTTTTTGTTGAAAAAAGAAAAACCGATCACTTTGAAAGAAAATGAAGCGGGGCGCGAAGCGACTTTTCCGTCTTTGTTGCGACTGCGGACATAGAAAGTATATGATTTGTTTATTGCAGGCAAATCAAATACGCGACTGTATTCCGAGGTTCGCTGCCAACGGTCATCATATCCTTCCAAAAAAGTTTCCCAGTTTAATTCAGAAACCGGACCGGTTGGATTTGTTCCTGAATAGCGGAAAACCACTTTTGTGAAATTGATTTCTGCTAAAGGTTTTTCGCTGATAAAAGTTGACGGCAGGAGAATAAATTCTCCGTTTTTCACATCTGTGCCCCGCTCAATACTTTTCAATTTTTCTTCGCTTACAATGACGATATTTCGCGGAGAAAAATTATTGGAATAAAATATATCCGGATTTGGTATCCACCGGCGCTTGCCCTGATCAACGACATAAATTTCTTTTCTTTTTGCCGCGCGGATAAGCGCTCCGTCCGGATAATTGTCGCCATTTTCAAGTTTGTCGCCGGGCGGAATGCCCGACAGAGCCGAATTGCCGACAAAAAGTATTTTTTTCCAATCATAAGACAACTTTTGAAAAATTTCTGGATTTGGAATCCAGCGCTTTAAGCCGTGTTCAATCACATAAACCTCTGGGCCGCTTCCTTTCACCAAATCGCCTTCATAAAAAGCGGCGCGGGTTTCCAG
>CAZKGJ010000001.1:6998-9798 GCA_964552415.1 uncultured Candidatus Saccharibacteria bacterium | reverse complement strand
ACGGTCACTTTAAAAATCGCGTTGGCGATTTCCGAATTTATTGCCGCAAGCAATCTCTGAAAAAGATCATACGCTTCTTTTTTGTACTCAACCAACGGATCTTTCTGGCTGTAGCCGCGCAAACCGATTCCCTGCCTTAGGTGCTCCATTGTTTCCAAATGCTCAAGCCACATCAAGTCAATTGTGTTTAAAATAACCGCGCGTTCAATCTGGCGCATCGCAGAAGAACCGAGCTCTTTTTTCCTCTCGTCATATTTCTGCATTATCAGTCCGGAGGCGAAATTGATTATATCCTTGCGCGCTCTTTCTTCGTCTCCGCTTCTGTCGCGGATTTCCGCCAATTTGTTCATCTTTTCTTCTGGCAAACCGAATGCCGCCTGCATTGTTTCAATAATTTCTTTCAGATCCCAGGTGCTGCGGCTGCTCTGCGTATGAAACAAAACTACTTTTTCCGCCTCACGGTTTAAAATATCTGCGACTTCTTGTCTCAACTGTTCTTTTTCGGATAAAAACTTGTTACGCATTCCGTAGATTATTTCGCGGTGCTTATTCATTACATCGTCATATTCCAAAATATGCTTACGCAGATCAAAATTATAGCCCTCAATTTTCGCCTGCGCGTCCGATATGACTTTTGAAATAATTTTATTTTCAATCGGCTGATCTTCTTCCACGCCCAAAGTATCCATCAAGGACTTTATCCTCTCTGCGCCCAAAATCCGCATCAGCTCGTCTTCCAGCGAGACGAAAAACTGGCTTGAGCCGGGATCGCCCTGCCTGCCGGACCTGCCGCGCAACTGGTTGTCAATTCTCCGCGCTTCGTGCCGCTCCGTGCCCAGGACATGCAAACCGCCCAAATCCGCCACTCCTTGGCCTAATTTGATATCTGTTCCTCTGCCAGCCATGTTTGTGGCAATGGTAATCGCGCCTTTTTCTCCGGCTTTGGCGATAATCGCGGCTTCTTTTTCGTGATTTTTTGCGTTTAAAACCTCGTGTGCCAGACCTTCGCGAATAAGCATTGCGCTTAAAATTTCCGATTTGCCGATGGAAATTGTGCCTACCAAGACCGGCTGGCTGTTTTTATGCCGAGTTTTTATTTCTTCAACAACCGCCTTAAATTTTCCTTTTTCAGTTTTGTAAATCCTGTCTTGCAGGTCGGCGCGAATCATTTTTTTGTTCGTGGGCACCACGATAACTTCAAGCTTGTACACTTTAAAAAACTCTTCTGCGCTGGTCGCGGCGGTGCCGGTCATACCTGCAAGCTTTTTATACAGACGGAAGTAATTTTGAAAAGTGATAGTTGCCAGGGTCTTGCTTTCTTTCTGCACAGTTACTCCTTCTTTTGCTTCAATCGCCTGGTGCAAGCCGCCAGAATACCTTCTGCCGATCATCAGCCGACCGGTAAAATCATCAACAATAATAACTTCCCCGTTTTTCACCACATAATCGCGGTCCCGCTTGAAAAGAGCGTTGGCGCGTAGTGCCTGTTCCAGGTGATGCACGAAAGAAATTTTTCCCTCTTCGTAAATATTTCCTGCGCCCAGCTCTTTTTCCACTTTGTCTATGCCCGCATCGGTCAAAACCACAGAGCGCATCTTGTGGTCAATGTTGTAATCTTCGTTTTCTTTGAGTCGGGGAACAATCTGCGCAAATCTCTCATATAACTTTGCCGACTCTTCGTCTGGCGCGGAAATAATCAAAGGGGTGCGCGCCTCGTCAATTAAAATGCTGTCCACTTCGTCAACAATCGCATAAGTAAGAGGACGTTGGGCTTTTTGTTCCGCGCTCCAAACCATATTGTCGCGCAAATAATCAAAACCGAACTCGTTGTTTGTTCCGTACAAAACATCTGCCTGATACGCTTCCTGCCTGCTTATCGGTTCCAAATTTTCCATTTCCACGCTTACTTCATTTTTGTCCGGTCCGACTTTTGGAATAAATTTATAAGATGTGTCGTGATTCAAACATGCCGCGCTTACCCCCAAAGCATTGTAAACCGGCCCCATCCAGTTGACATCTCTGCGCGATAAGTAATCATTTACTGTCACCAAATGGCTGCCTTTTCCGGCAAGCGCGTTTAAATATAAAGGAAAAACCGCAGCCAGTGTTTTTCCTTCGCCGGTTTTCATTTCCGCGATTTTTCCCTGGTGCAAAACAATAGAACCCATAAGCTGCGCATCAAAAGCACGTTGGCCAATAGTTCTCAAGGCCGCTTCGCGGCAAACGGCAAACGCCTCTGGTAAAATATCTTCCAGGGTTTTTCCCTGAGAAAGCAGTGATTTAAATTCCGCAGTTTTATCCTTCAGCGCTTCAGGGCTTAGTTTCTTATAGCTTTCTTCTAAAGAATTGATTTTTTCAACAATCGGCGTTAGTCTTTTGATATATTTTTCGTTTGCGTCGCCGAAAACAAGAGAAATTATTGACATAAAGTTATCAACAGCCAAATCTTGACTAAATTGAAATTATATGATAGCATTGTTATAATAATATTTCAAGACCGTAAACAACGAAATGGTGGCGAAATATTAACGGAGGGAAATGTTTGATAGAAATAAGCAAAATAATAGGTAAAGCGTCTTTAGAGATGCTGAAAAGAATAGCAGATACCCGCTTTGAGGAGATACACCGCATAACCGCCTTGGGGGACAGATAATATGGTGGATTTTGTTGAGGAAACCACTACCAAGCATGAAGAGAGCGGTAGTAGCGGCAGGATTTTTTCTGCCGTAGAAGAAGAAATACATATCAAGCAATCAGCGCCCAATCGGATAAATTAGGCGCGCCAAAAAGGAGGAAATTT
>CAZKGJ010000001.1:0-6898 GCA_964552415.1 uncultured Candidatus Saccharibacteria bacterium | reverse complement strand
GTTTCCCTTTAATTTTGCTTTAAAATTTTACTTTCTCGCCAGGTTTAAGCGTTCCGGTCTTAATGACATTGGAATCGGAAGAACTAGAAGCAGGCTCTTCAACTTTGTTCGGGGTAAGCGGAGTTGAACCGCCTTTTTTCGCCGGGTTAAAACTTTTTGGCTTGGCTTTTGTTGCCTCATTCAAAGAAATAAATTTTTGTTTATTTTCTGAAGCAGACAAACCGATTCTATCCTCGTTTAATCGCGCTGAATTAGCGGCTCGCCGAATATATTTCAGGCATTCGCGGCAATAAGTTTTTCTGTTCGGGTCGGGCTCAAACGGAACTTTTATTTTTTTAAGGCATTTTTGGCAGACCGCATCATAATATTTTCTGCTGTCCTCTGCGTCGGAGAAATCCTGTTTTTCAATTTTCGCGGCGGAGTTCTCGTTTTTGTTTTTTGCCGGCGGGACAGTTTTATTTTCTGTTTTTGCATCGGCAGAAAAAGTGTTATTTATATTTTCGTTTATAAGCCCGCTCCAGCGCATAATCTTCTCTTCAATGACTGGCCTTGGAGTAGCAAATTTTTCCCTGGAAATATTTATTATTTTTTCCCTGTTGCCCTTTTTAAGATCTTCGGACAAAGGAGGGAGAGTGCTTGCAGAAAAAGCGTCGCTGGTCATTCCGTCAATCATTAGTTTCAGATACACATTGTATTTGGCAAGGTTCACCAGATCGTTTGTCATAAAAATCGGCTCAAATTCCTTTTCCAGATATTCTGCGTCTGTCGCTCCGACCCGGAAAGCGATAATCGTTCCCACATTTCCAAAAACCGCGTCCCGCACCACTGTGTTTTGGTCCGTAATCAGCTGTCCAATATATTGGTGCGCAATAATCAGATTAAGCCGGTATTTTCTCGCTTCCGAAAGAATATTTGCGAAAGACTCGGTCGCGAAATTTTGGAATTCGTCCACATAAAGGTAAAAATCCTGTCTTTCGTTTTCAGGAATATCCACCCTTGCCATTGCGGCAAGCTGAATTTTTGTAATCATCATTGCGCCCAAAAGCGCGGAATAATCCTCGCCGATTCTGCCTTTTGCCAGATTGATTATCAAAATTTTCTTTTTATCCATCACCTCTCGCAAATCAATGGAAGATTTTGTCTGGCTTACGATATTCCTTACCAAAGAGCTGGACAAAAACTGCCCAATTTTGTTCTGTATGGGCGCAATCGCCTCTGCTTGAAATTTATCCGGATAGCGGGAAAACTCGTCAACCCAGAAAGACCTTACCACCGGATCCGTGATTTTTTTAACAACTTTTTGGCGATACATTTTATCAACCAGCATACGCGGCACGCCGAGCAAAGTGCTACCCGGGTATTCCAAAAGCGCCAAAATAGCATTGCGCAAGACATATTCAAGCCGCGGGCCCCAGCTATCTGCCCAGATTTTTTTAAAAACTCCTATAAGCCCGGAGGCGACCAAATGCCGGTTTTTGGGATCCACTTTTTCCATCACATTGAAAGCAATCGGCCAGTCAATGTCTGCCGGATTGAAATAAATGACATCGTTAACGCGCTCAGAAGGCACATAATCAAGCATTTTTTCGGCAAAATCTCCGTGCGGATCCACTAAAGCAATGCCATTGCCGTTTACAATATCGGAGTATACCATATGTTCCAGCATCGTCGTTTTTCCCATACCGGTCTTTCCGATAATATACATATGCCGCCGGCGGTCGTCTTTTTTTATCCCGAACCTCCGCCTTTGGCCGCGATAATTTGTCTCCGCGAAAAAAGTTATTTCATCAGGCATAATTCTGAAATTTTTAAACAATTTTAATTACTAAATTTTAAACCGGAATTCCATAAACTAATGTCTTAATTTTTCTTAGAAGCATATTTTGGCGCCTAAATAAAAGATGTATTTGTATAAACTTGGAAGGCGACAAAATTTGAGCGAGACGAAATGTAATATATCTTATAAATTATATTCGCTGTCGAGCGTCTTTTAAGAAAAATTAAGACATTAGTTACGGCTATAAAAATAAATCACTCACCCCACTGGCAATTCCCTCGGGGACTCTGCCCTGCGTGCCGTAACGCGCGGGGTCTGCGGCGCTTCAACTCCGATTGTCGGAAAATGATATAAAGTCGCAAGCTCTTCCAGGTTCAGGACAAAACCGCGCTGATACATATCTCTTCTTCGGTACCGGTTGATTAAAAGCCGCTTGCGGATGTTTTTCCTCATTTCCGTAAACAGATAGTAAGCGGAGGTTTTTGTCTGTCCGTTTATTGCGAACATATTTAGATTCTGCGAGCTGAACTGATGCATGGGCCCCGCCACCGAGAAAAATCCTTTTGCTTTGTTGAAAGTTTCTTTTCTTGCTATATAAAACCACCTGATCATAACTTCAAAGCCGACTTTCGCGACATTTTTTTCAATAGCCTCCACTATTTCCCGCTCTCCGGGAGACAAAAACAGCATCAAGCTTTCCGGCAAATTCGGCAGCTCTTCTTTTTTGTATTCCAGCGCTTCAAAAGGAGCGAATCTTAAATTCAAAACAATGTCAGATAAATCTTTTTTCACCCCGCCAAAAACCGTTTTCTTTTCTTTCACTTTTTTTCCTATAAGTTTTGCCACGAGCTCTGACGCGTCTTTTTTCCAATAATCGTCAGTTGGCCGGATTAAAATCTGAAGCCAGGTTTGTTCGCCCGGATTGTGCTTGCTGAATTCTTCAATAAACGCCGCTATGGGGTCAATCAGCTCGTTGGTTATTTTTTCCTGAAACTGGTTGTAAGTGCGCACGGGGTAAGCGTCTTCTTTTGCCAAAATCATCTCTGTTCCCCAAATATCCCAGTTTTTGTCCGGAAAAATTCGGGGACCGATTTTAGAGTAGTCCTCGGCTTCTTTTATTTCCGCCCGCGGGTACTGTGCGTACACTTGCGCCTCTGTCAAGTCCTTCATTTTTTCCGGCACATACATAAAAAAGTAAAATCTTCCCCCGATTCCGGCAAGCTCCAAACTGAAGTATGTATCTACCACGCCTTTGAGATAAATGTCAAAATCCGTGTCTATGGCGCCGCCTTTTGTCGCATACAGACCCGTAAGGATATGCTCAAAAATCTGCGGTCCTTTTTCAATTCCTGCCGGAACTTTTATCTCCAGCAGGACCCATTTCATTTCTCTCGCCGCCTTCGCCAAAATATAATTCATCCATGCGACTTCAAAAATAATCAAAAGAAAGGCCGGCGCGAATATCCACCAGTAGTCGCGCAACACCGAATACATATTTTGTGCGATTTCTAAAAATGGCGGCATATCATTTTAGTTTATACATTCCTTCTTTTGTTTTTTCAAACATTTCCTGGTTTTTTAAGTTTAGGATTATTGTACTCGGCTTAACAAGGCGCATTTTGGAAACTTCTTTTATAATTTCTTCTTTTGCCAGTGGCCTCTCGGCATTTTGCAGTACCTTTTTTATCGCATCCAAAACCGTGCCGCGCTCGTATCCCCATTCCGCCAGCGCGTAAATTCCCCGACCTACCAGAACCATACGTTTATCTTTTATCAGCTCGTTATGCACGGTTTCCGACAAAACCTTTCTTTTTGCGTTTGGCCAGGCTTCTGAGATTATTTGCGTTATTTCTCTGAAATGCGTTGGTTCGTTTTTGTGGAAAAGCGCCAAATAAGATTTGTCTCGAGCGCTGCGTGGAGAAATCCTCGTCCATTTTTTAAGCCCTGTCTCGCCGTACGGATTTTTTGCGATTTCCTTTGAAATTGCAATATAAGAATTTAATGTCTCTGCGTCTATAGCCGCCTCTTTCATTTTGCCTAACAGCTCTGATAATTTCATCGGCTTATTTTCTTGCTCAAAAATTTTCACAATGTTTTCAATCGCGGATTCTGCAATTTTAAGCGACTCGGTGTTTAAATAAAACAGCTTTTTTAGTTTTTTGGTCTCGCGGTTTTTTTTGATTCCGGAAGCAAGCTTTAAAGTTAAGGCGAGCGCCTGTTTTTCTGTCTCAGGATTCCCCGCTTTTTCCGGATATTTTGCTTTAAAATATTCAATTATTTTTTCAGCAAAAAAAATCTGTTCTATCGCGCCGCCGTATCTATTGATAATTTCCTTAAAAAGCGCCTCAAATTGCCTGATTTGTTGCGGGTTTGTTTCGGCGAGTTTTTTAAAAGCGTCTTTTTCAATCTGGCGCACCCGCTCGCGGGTGATTTTAAACTCCGCGCCTGTTTCTTCCAGTGTTTTTCTGCCTGTGCCGCTAAGATTGAATCTTTTCACAATTACCTGCCTTAAACGCAACGGCAATCCTTGTACGGCTTTTTGAACAAATTCTGAAAGAATAAGCAAATTGTTGTTTGAATCCATAATAAAATACGGTTGCGATACTGTTTAATTATTTGCAGTATATCATATTTTAAAAGAATTGTCAACCCCGCTTACGGATAAATACCTATTTTTAAACAACCCCAAAACAAAAACAGAGGCGCTGGCCTCTGCCTGAAAATCCTATCTCCCGCTTATTTTTTGCCACTCAACTAAAAGAGGGCTGGCGATGAAAATTGAAGAATATGTTCCTGTGGTTATGCCGACAAGCAGAGCAAGAGAAAAATATCTCAATGTTTCGCCGCCGAAAAAATAGAGCGCGACAAGAACAATAATTACTGTCATACTGGTGTTGATGGAACGGATAAGCGTCTGGTTTACGCTCCTGTTTACCGTTTCCTCAAAATCTTTGATATTGTACCTTAATAAGTTTTCGCGCGTGCGGTCAAAAACCACAATTGTGTCGTTTATTGAATATCCCAATATGGTTAAAATAGCCGCGATAAAAGGTAGGTCAATTTGCACTCCTTTAAAATGACCGAGCGCCGCAAAAACTCCTATCGGAATTGCGATATCGTGAAACAAAGTAACGATTGAAATCACTCCGTATTTCCAAGACGATACCGGACCGGAAACTTTTCTGAACGCCCAGGAAACATAAATTGATATGCCGACCAAAACGGTAAAAATCGCCCAGACCGATTTCTGTTTCAGCTCCTGGCCTATAACCGGCCCGATTGAATCAAAGCGCGATTCTTTTGCACTGGGAAATTTTTCCGCGATAGCTTTGAGCATTTTTTGATGCGTTTCTTCGTCAAGGGTTTTTGTTCTCAGAATTATACCGTTTGCGCCGCTGGGAGTTATAGCGATGTTGCCCAAATCCAAACTGCTAAGCGCTTCGTTTATTGCTTTGTTCTCCGGACGGGCGCCGAAAGAAATCTCAGTTATCGCGCCACCGGTAAAATCAATTGAAAAATTAAGCCCCCATTTGGCAGCAGCAGCCACGGATAAAATTATGAGGGCCGAAGAAAAGATGAAGAAAATTTTTCTGCGTCCGATAATGTTCAGCATAAAATAAATCTGAATTTGGCGAGCTTGTTAAAACAGTTGCTTATATTTCTCAATTTTCGGAGTTAAAATCAGCTGAAGAAATGTTTTTGTTATGATTATCGCGGAAAACATACTTACTAAAATTCCGATGCTTAGGGCGATCGCAAATCCTTTTATCGTTCCGGAGCCGAACCAGAATAATGCCAGCGCAGTGATAAGAGTCGTGAGGTTTGAATCGCGTATAGATGGCCAGGCGCGGCTAAATCCGTCTTCAATCGCCAAGTTTAGCGACCTTCCTGCCGCAAGCTCTTCCCGCATACGCTCAAAAATCAGGACATTGGCGTCAACTGCCATTCCGATTGACAAAATCAGACCCGCGATTCCCGCAAGCGTCAAAGTAACCGGTATCAAGTTAAATATCGCTAAAACAATCAGAGTATAGATTACAAGCGCGGCGCTTGCCAAAAATCCGGGCAGGCGATAATACAAAATCATAAAAAGCGCTACCAGTAAAAATCCGTATATTCCCGCTTTCAGACTTTTTGCCAGAGAATCTTGGCCGAGCGTGGCGCCAATCGTCTGCTGGCTTATCAATTTTATTGGAACGGGCAGGGCCCCGGCATTCAGACGTTTCACCAAAGTTTTTGCCTCATCAACGGTAAATTTGCCGGAAATTACGGCTTTGCCTTCTTTAATCGGCTCCTGCACCGTGGGCGCGGTAATTACTCCGCCGTCTAAATAAATCGCGATGCGCTTGCCGACATTTTTTGTAGTCATATCGGCAAACAGCTGTTTGCCGCGGTCGTTAAATTCTAAATCAACCTCCGGAGCGCCGGTGGTTTGATTGAACCTGATATCGCTTCTTGCCAAATCTTTTCCGGTAAGGGCAGTGGGAAGAAAAAACGGCCCTTCTGCCTGAGCAGGCATATCTTTTCCTGTCTGCTGTTTGTAAAAAGCCGCTGCCTGCTCTCTCGTTGATTCTTCGCGGAACTCCAAAAACGGCGTTTCTCCAATCATTTTAATCGCCTGTTCAACTTCTTTTATTCCGGCAAGTTCCACCACCAGCCGATTTTTGCCTTCAATCTGAACCAGCGGCTCGGTAACCCCGAAAAGGTTAACTCTGCGCTCTATTACATCGCGCACTCCGTCCATCGCGTCGCCAGCTCTATTTGCCGCAATGTCTTTCATATCCGCCTCGTAAATCAGATGCGTGCCGCCCTGCAGATCCAAACCGAGATGATACGGAAATTTTGCGGCAATGGTAGCTTGCCATTTATAAATTTTGATTGATAAATTTTTTGGGGTTGCGACATAAGCCGCGCCAAATGCCAGAAAAACAATAAACAAAAATAAAAGCCGAAGCTTAACTGTCTTTGACATAAAAATTTGCCTAAAAAAGATATTCTTAATATTATCAAATTATTAAAATCTGTCAAATTTTGGCAGTCGGAAGTCGGACTTCCGACTATTGTATAAGCAAAAGGGTCGCGGGTATTCCCCGGACCCAGTTGCTCATTTGTGCGGAAGTC